>NZ_JAWLJU010000001.1:0-300000 GCF_037120705.1 Pseudoalteromonas sp. UG3-2
TGCTCTACTTGATGACCTTGCTCACAGCTTTGATTAAACATGCCAAACTCATAACGCAGGCCATAGCCGACAACCGGTAACGCCAATGAAGCACAGCTATCGAGGAAACAAGCTGCTAACCGGCCTAAGCCGCCATTACCTAACCCGGCATCATGTTCAGCCTGCGCCACCGTTTCCAGCTCGGTGCAGTAGTCTTTTAAAGCCGCTTCTACTTGTGGTTCAAGATCAAGGTTAAGTACTGCATTGGACAGTGCCCGGCCCATTAAAAACTCTAAAGACAAGTAAGCCGCCTTGCGCGTTTTGTTTGCTCTCATGTGCTCTTTGGTGGCCCGACAACGGGCAACTAGGCGGTCGCGAATGGTCAATGCCAGGGCATGATAAAGATAGAGTTGTGACTCTCCGACCTTATCTCGGCCTAAGGTGTAATAAAAGTGACGGGTTAAATCATCACTTAATGTACTTTCGTCTATCTTAGGTGCATCTTGCCAATGTTTTGTCACGCAGACTGGCGCACTTTTATTAGCCATGCTTTTCGTCCCCTTTGATTGATGTGTAGACCCAAGCCGTTTTGGCCGGGACCTGAAGCTGTTCACTGTTGTGTTCGCTATTGACTGTGCTGGCGGTCGTTAGCGCCAACTGCCAATGCGAAGAAAAAGCACTACTTGGTAAGGTCATTGCAACAACACTGTCGCTGGCATTAAAAATGATCAGTAAACTTTGCCCAAGTTGTTGATCGGTAATGGAGTAACTGAGCCATTTTCTTTTCGGCTCACGCCACTGCTGTGGTGACAGCGACTCCGCGTGCTCATCAAACCAGCTCACAGCAAAGCGACTATCGCGATCATGGACGTAAAAAGGGTGATTGAACGCCGCAAATTGCTTACGCAGTGACAGTACATCTTGAATAAAGAACGCCAAGGGATGGTGTTGCTGATGATTTTTCCACGCTAACCAGCTGGTGAAGTTGTCTTGGCAATACGCATTATTATTGCCGTTTTGACTGTGGGCCATTTCAGTGCCTGCACAAATCATCGGCACCCCTTTGGACAACAATAAAGTCAGTAACGCGTTTTTTTGCATCTGCAAACGCAATTGCGTTATTTCACTATCGCTTGTAAAACCTTCCACTCCACAATTGAAAGAATAATTTTCACTGTGACCATCGCGATTGCCTTCACCATTGGCGAGGTTGTGTTTATGCTCAAACGCGGTCCAGTCGAATAACGAAAAGCCATCATGACTGGTAATAAAGTTAATGGAGTGCAATGGGCCGCGCTGGTTGTGCTCAAATAAATCACTGGAGCCATGGATCCGCCTTGCCAGCTCGGGTAGCACCCCTAAATCACCGCGCCAAAATCGTCTCACGGTATCGCGATAGCGGTCATTCCATTCCCGCCAAGGCGCAGGAAAACGCCCTAACTGATAGCCTCCGGGGCCTATATCCCAGGGCTCAGCAATGAGTTTTACTTGCTGTAACACTGGGTCTTGGTGCAGCGCTTGCAAAAACGTATGATGAGGCGAAAAGCCCTCAGCTTGGCGAGCTAAGATGGTTGCTAAATCAAATCGAAAGCCATCCACGCCCATGTACTCAACCCAATAACGCAGGCTGTCTAGTACCAACCGTAATGCTATTGGGTTCGAGATATTGAGGGTATTGCCGCAACCAGTATCGTTAATGTAGACACTGGGTTTGTTCGCAGGTGTGCTGTAGTAACTGAGATTATCAAACCCTTTAAAGCTGATACTTGGCCCATCTATTCCCCCTTCTGCGGTATGGTTAAACACCACATCTAAAATCACCTCAATACCAGCATGATGGAAGCGCTCAACCATTTGTTTAAATTCATTGATATCGCCATTTACTAAATAGTCTTTGTGTGGGGTAAAAAAGCTTAGAGTGTTATAGCCCCAGTAATTTTGCAGCCCTTTGGTGGTGAGAAACTGCTCGCTGATAAAGGCATGCACTGGTAATAACTCAATCGCCGTGACCCCTAAGTGCTTTAAATGATCAATGAACACGGTTTCTGCAAGCCCTAAAAAAGTGCCTTTTAATTTATCAGGTATGTCGGGGTGTCTGGCGGTGGCGCCTTTAACATGACATTCATAAATTAAGGTTTTGTGCCACGGTGTATTGGGCTTTTTCCCTTGGTATTTACTAAGCTGAGTAACCTTGCTTTTGGGCATATCACAGGCGTTGTCATTGCTATTGAGAAAGCCCACTGGCATATGACAAAAATGCCGTTCACTCCAGACAAACTCGCCGAAAAAATCTCGGCAATATGGGTCGAGCAACAGTTTATGTGGATTGTAAAGGTGGCCCTTATCCGGGTTATAGGTGCCATCCACTCTAAAGCCATATAAATCATCTTGTTGCGCCCCATCTATAAATAGACTCCAATAGCCGCCTTCGTGCTTAAACATCGCGAGACGCTTGACTTCAGTGTGGCCACTTTTATCAAATAAACACAAATACACCTGCTTCGCCGACCCTGCGAACACCGCAAAGTTAACGCCTTTGTCGGTCACCGTGGAGCCCAAAGAGTGAATAGAGCCGCGGTAGCTAGTTAACATGACACACCAGATATCAATTGCATGTATACCGTACTGAGCGGTGGCACCGTGATTTCAATACTGTTTTCCATGCCATGACTGGGCTCGGTTTTACTTTCAATTAACTGCTGTGGATGGGCCACCACTTGCACTCCACTACCCCAGTAATCATGGTCATCGCTATTGAATATCACCTCGTAGACCCCCTGCTCTGGCACCCCAAGGCGAAATTGATGATGACTCATTGGAGTAAAATTGGCCACCACCAGCAATGGCCGTTTGGCGTCTTTGCCATAGCGTACAAAACTAAAAATACTTTGCTCGGCATTACCGCCATCTATCCAACGAAAACCGGCAGGGGAGTTATCGCATTGGTATAACTGAGGGGTGTTTTGATAAGTATGATTGAGTGCTTTAAGGCATTGAAATACGCCTTGGTGCGCTTCGCTATCGAGTAATTGCCAATTGAGTTGGCCGTTGTGATCCCACTCTTCACGTGGCGCAAGCTCTGCCCCCATAAAGAGGAGCTTTTTGCCAGGGTGAGCATACATAAAGGCGTAATAAGCTCTCAGGTTGGCGAATTGCTGCCAGTCATCACCAGGCATTTTGCTCAGCAGTGAGCCCTTACCGTGCACCACTTCGTCATGACTTAACGGTAAAATGTAATTCTCGGAATAGGCATAAACCATAGAAAAGGTCATGTCATGATGATGGTGACGGCGGTGAATGGGGTCTTTAGTCATATAGTTAAGGGTGTCGTTCATCCAGCCCATATTCCACTTATAGCCAAAGCCAAGGCCGTCGTGTTCAACGCTGCGCGTGACCCCAGGCCAAGCGGTTGACTCCTCAGCCACCATCATGATGCTGTCATCACTGCCATAACAGCGCGTGTTGACACTTTTTAAACAGTCAATTGCCCCGAGATTTTCACGGCCACCATATTGATTGGCCACCCACTCACCTTGTTTTCTGCTGTAGTCCAAATACAGCATCGATGCCACAGCATCCACTCTAAGGCCGTCAATGGCAAACTCCTTGATCCAATACATGGCATTAGAAAGCAAAAAGCTTTTTACTTCGGCGCGGTCGTAATTGTAAATATAGGTATTCCAGTCGGGATGAAAACCCTGACGACGGTCAGCATGTTCGAACAAGTGCGTGCCATCGAACTTATGTAGGCCATGGGGATCCGAGGGGAAATGCCCTGGTACCCAGTCAATCAGCAAGCCTATATCATGCTGCTGGCATTTGGCTACGAAATAGGCGAAGTCTTCAACACCACCAAAACGACTGGTTGGCGCAAATAAGCCCACCGGTTGATAACCCCATGAGCCATCAAATGGGTACTCGCTGATGGGCATCAGTTGTATGTGGGTGAAGCCCAGCGCTTTGACATAAGGGATAAGGTCATCCGCCAACTCACGATAGGTTAAATAGCGGTTGTCTTCTTGCTCACGGCGCTTCCACGAGCCTAAATGCACTTCGTATATGCTGATAGGGGCATCAATGCGGTTGCGCTTTTGCTTATGAGTATGCGCCTGTTGTGTCAGCGCTAATCCTGGCGGTTTTGCCTGAGTAATGCTGGCAGTGCCCGGCGCTTGTTCCATTTTAAAAGCAAATGGGTCGGCTTTTTCGATGCGCTCACAGTCAAATGTGGTGATGGCAAACTTATAGCAAGTATCCACTTCCACCGCGGGAATAAAAATCTCCCAAACCCCACTGCCTGGGTGTAATCGCATGGGGTGTTGCTGAGCCTGCCAACAATTGAACGGCGCAATCACCGACACCGCCAAGGCATTGGGCGCCCATACCGCAAAGCGAAAGCCTGCAACGCCATCTAATGCCATTTGATGAGCCCCCAAATGCAAATACGCTTGCGCTTGTGTGCCTTCATTAAAGAGATATAACGCCTCATCCGCTAGGCTACTATTGAAAGAATAAATATCGCGCTGTGTAACTGTGGTGTCTAGGTAGGTCACGGCAACTAAGTAATCTGCAGGGCTGATGAGTTTATTCAACCAACACTGAAATAAGTCCGATTGTTGATAGCGCGTCATCGCCAATACCTCATCGCCAATAATGACATTGGCGGCGGTGGCTCCGGGTAAAAAGCAGCGCACCACCTGAGAGTGGCCATCCACGGAGTGCAGCCCTAAAAAGGCAAAAGGGTCACGACATTGCCCTGCGGCCAACGCGGATACCTGTTGTTGTAATTGTTGTTGGTTATTTACTGTCGTTTCTGAATTCATTTAGACTTTCCTGCTAGTCGCTGCAGCATCAAGAATAGCCGCTGAGCGCGCGATAATTTCTGTGCATGAGGCACTGAGCTTACGACGCCAATTAGGGTATTCGGTGTCGGTGCCGGGGATATTCACCGGTAAGTGCTGGCAATCTAAATCGTCCAGCTGCAGCGTGAATAGTTTTGCTTTAGAGCCAGCTAATGCCGTCACTAATGCTGTGTAGACATCCTCTGTTGGACTGTCCATGGTGACAGTTTGCTGGCTATGCCACTGTAACCACTGACACAACTTCTCACGCTCTTCGCGCCGCGCTTGCTGTTGTTGCTGATACTGTTGTGGCGGCAATAACTGTAATCGCTGTTTCAACTCCAAATCGCCGTGTTGCCACCAACCATAAAATGGCGGTACGTCATGATTGGCTATCATTAACAGCGCTTGCTGGCGATAATGCTCAGGTGCTAAAAACTGCCCTTGATGATCTTTTTCGAAGTAAAACAAAATATTACTGTAGATGTGCGATTCAGCCATGGCGGTCTTGACCTCAACAGGCACCACTCCTAAGTCTTCACCAATGACCATGACTTGGTTGAGTACCGACTCAATTTTTAAAATAGCTAACAGATACTCAAACGGATAATAGACATAACAGCCACGCTGTTGCTGTTCGACCATAAAGCACCACCATAAGCGCCTTAGCCCCATAACGTGGTCGATACGAAGACCACCTACGCCACTAAAATTGGCCTGAATGAGCTGCTTAAAAAACGCAAAATTTTGCGCCTTTAGTTTCACCGGATCCAGCGCCGGTAAGCCCCAGTTTTGCCCAGTTTCCGCCCATGGGTCGGGTGGCGCGCCGACCTTGGCGGTTTGGCTATAAAGTGCTTTGTTACTGAGGTATTCGTTGGAGTCTTCGGCGCAGCCAACCGCTAAATCATTCACCAGTCCCACAGACATTCCTGCAGCTTTAGCACTGTGCTGACACTGCGCCAATTGTGCAAACGCTTGCCACTGCATAAAGCACTGAAATGGGTCGTCTTGCAGTGTTTTTAGCTGTTGTTGTTTCTCTAGACAAAAGCGCTGATAGTCACTTTGCCACAGCTCAGACTTTTGCTGCAGTTGCTGCCAAACCTCACGTAAGCGCAATAGTTTCTGCTCTATCGCCGCGGTCATATCAAGGTAATCACCGTCTTGTTTTGGCTCTTCAGCAAAATCATACTCAAGGTCGTAACGCTCACAAATAAGTTCCACCGAAACGTACAAAGGATGGAGTAAACGTCTGTCGTTGGGGCTGTAGGGGCTGGCTCTTTCGGGCTGTGATAAAAACAACAAATGCAGTGGGTTTAATAAGATGTAATCCACTTGCCGAGTTGCTGCGGCTTCAATGAGTTGCCGCAACTCGTAAAAATCGGCACAGGCTTTATTGCCACTGGGTTGTAAGGTGTAGAGTTGCACTGACAACCCCAGCAACCGAGTGCTTGGCTCGAGTGGATCAAAACACTGCTCGGGCGTCACCCACAACTCGGTACTATGGCTTTCACCTGCCGCGATAACCTCTGCTTGATGATAGCCGATGGGCAAATCCGCAATCGGAACCTCTAATTGCAGGTAGTCGCATCCCTCATAGTGGTAGTGACCAGTGATAGCGGCATCCTTGATTAGCCCTTGGCAGTGGTACTGTAATGCCGCAACCTGCAACTCAATGTGTTGCAATCTTGAGTCAGAAGGTAAGCGAATGGTCAGGCAAGGCGAAGCTTGAGACACTATGGTTACGCTTTCAACAAGCTGCTGCCATTTGGCAATATCCAGTTGATAATTAAGCTCGGTTAAGACGTTTTCATCTTGCCAGTTAATCCCGCATTCGCTCAGCACCTGTTGGCGAGTTTGCTGCTCAAAGGTATGGTGGTGGCCATTGTAATCCTGAAACTCATAGCCCACTCCATATAGGTATAGCAATTGCGCCAGTTTATCCATTGTGTCAGTTACCCTCGCATGGTTGAAACAACACTGTTGTCTTCACCAAAGCCATTAGGTACGTAATCATCCGCTTGATGGTCATTATCCCAAATTTGACCATCTATTAAATAACGAAAGTGAAATTGTTTGTCTGTCTCGAGGCGGTGTTTCAGTTTAAACACACTGTCTTTTTTTACAAACTTCATGCTTTGTGGCTGCCAATCAGTAAAGTCGCCAACCAGCTCTACTTTCTTCGCCTTGGGATGAGAAAATGAAAAGGTTACTTCCGCTTCGTTTTTGGTTTTAAAAAATCGTTTGGTGAGCATAATAACTCCCGTCTACCCTATGTGAATCCAAGTTTCACAGTGCCATCCGCTAAACTGCAAACGAGGGCTACCTGTGCACGATTTTCGGTAACTGTTACTCTCGTCACAGACATTGCGTTTTGAGCGTTTTAGTCTGCGCTGAAAAAGTGAACACTACCTAGTACAACAAACAATTATTGAAATTGTATTACAGTGCTACTTTGGTGCATTGCCGCACTGCTTTGGCGCAAGAGAAATAGGAAAATCAGCCGTTTCAGCTTGCTATGTATTCCTTGCAATCACTGAGCCAATCAAACCAAAGAAGATAGGAAAAAAATTAGTTGAGAAGTGTTCTCATGTAAAGTGAATTTAACTAAAGATTGATCTAGTGCAGATTTTGGCTAACGGAGCCTAGAAATAGCCCAAATTTGATTGTTGCTAAGCACGCTGGCAATCCTTGGAACCGAGCATTAACAGTTTAAGTGTGTTGGGTAATAGGCGACTGTCAGATTCGATAACGACTAAAGATCAAACCTGACAGGTTAAGTGAAAGCCTAGTAGCATTTAAGTATTAACACCAAGCGACTTTACTTAATAAAATAACCCACAGGGTGCCAGCCATCGGGCTGTTTGGCCAACGTTAGCATTTCGGTGGCATCTTGTTTATTTTTAAACTCAGTTTGATATTGAATGATAAGGTAATCGCCATCTGGCACACCGGGCAATTGAGAGTGCTTTTCAACACTGGTTTGCTGGCGTTTGATGGCTTCGCCTAAAGGCATACGCACACTGTTTAATGCTTGCTGCCATTGCGATTTACTCACTTGGGATTGAAACAAGGTGCCGCTTTGTTGCCAACTTTGGCCGTAATGACCCGCATCCACGACGCTTAACCATTGCTCAGCCACTTGCTCACCAGAGTTATTCGCCGCGCTTACCGTCAGGGCAACACAACATAATAAAGAGGCTAATAACTTTTTCATTTTATCTCCTTGAATATAGGTTGGCGCACAACATAATCACCAAGTTAACAGACAGACTTACTGTATTGCTTAACGCGCAAGTTAACAACAATGAAGCAGCGCTTTTTCGTCTGTTTTACCACCATTAACTCAATAATCATCCTGACGATGACATTTTGCCATGACCTGTTAACGCGTAAACTTGGTTTCCAAAATCACCGATGACTTAGTCCGCTCAATCCCCTCTAGATTACCAATTTCATCCAGCAGATGACTCAGCTGTTCGAGGTTTTGTGCTTCCACAATGGCAATGAGGTCATACTCGCCGCTAATGGCGTACAGCGCCGAAACATTGGGCAACTGTTGCAAGGCAATGTTGGCTTTGGCAGTGAGCTTTTGCTTCACCTTTATCGACACATGCGCAGAGACCAAGTTGTCCATATATTGCTCGGCGAACTCAACACGATAGCCTTTTATAATGCCGTTTTGTTCCAGTTTGGTGATGCGGTTTTGTACCGTGGTTCGCGAAACATTGAGCTTTCTGGCCAGCTCAGAAATGCTCTCACGGGCGTTATTACGTAGCAGCGCTATCAACTTTTCATCTTGTGAACTTAACACTTTGCACTTTTATTTAGTTAATTTGACATAAATACTAGCAAATATGTGAAATATTGCACTGCAAATTTACTTAAAACCACGCAATAATGGCTACATAACAAGTTGATTAAAGCGCGTAGGAGCAAGTCTTACTGTTTTGGTAAGGGCAATTGCGAGCTGAAAAAGAATTAGGAGATGCGTCATGCAAGTCAATCGCGAACTATTTAATGAAGTCATGGTTCCCAACTATAATCCATCTGCAGTGATCCCAGTGAAGGGTCAAGGCTCTCGAGTTTGGGATCAAAATGGTAAAGAGTTTATCGATTTTGCCGGTGGTATTGCCGTGAACTGTTTGGGTCATTGCCACCCTGCACTCGTTGGCGCATTAAAAGAACAAGGTGAAAAGCTGTGGCACCTGTCGAACGTGATGACCAATGAGCCAGCATTGCGTTTAGCAAAAAAATTAACTGACGCCACCTTTGCAGAGAAAGTCTATTTTGCTAACTCTGGTGCCGAAGCCAACGAAGCGGCGCTAAAGCTGGCTCGTCGCTGGGCACTGGATAAATTCGGTGCAGAAAAAACTGAAATCATTGCGTTTAACAAAGGCTTCCATGGTCGTACTTTCTTCACTGTAACCGTCGGCGGTCAAGCAGCATACTCTGATGGTTTTGGTCCAAAACCTGCGGATGTTACTCACCTTGATTACAATGACTTAGCCGCTTTTGAAAAGGCTATTTCAGATAAAACCTGTGCCGTAATGATGGAACCACTGCAAGGTGAAGGCGGTATTATTTCACCACAAGGTGAGTTTGTTCAGGCCGTGCGCGAGCTGTGTGACAAACACAATGCCCTGTTGATTTTTGATGAAGTACAAACCGGTGTTGGCCGTACAGGCGAGCTTTATGCTTATCAAGGTCTAGGTGTTACACCTGATATCATGACCAGTGCCAAAGCCCTGGGTGGCGGCTTCCCTATCGGCGCCATGCTTACCACTACGGAAATTGCACAACACCTAAAAGTGGGTACCCATGGTTCAACTTACGGTGGTAACCCACTGGCGTGTGCGGTAGCCGAAGCGGCTTTCGATACTGTTAATACTGAGTCAGTTTTAGAGGGTGTAAAAGCCAAAGAGCAGTTATTCCGCGACGGCTTAAACGCCATCAACGACAAATACCAAGTCTTTGCAGAAGTGCGTGGTAAAGGTCTATTGCTAGGCGCAGTACTCAACGAAAAATTTGCCGGTCGTGCACGCGACTTCTTGGTAGCCAGCACCGAGCACGGCTTAATGTCGTTGGTAGCAGGTGCCGATGTAGTGCGCTTTACTCCGTCTTTGGTGATCACCGATGAAGAGATCCAAGAAGGCCTAGCACGCTTTGAAAAAGCAGTGGCTGCGGTAGTCAACGGTTAAGGAGTGAGGAGCTTGCTCCTCTCAAGCACATGCTAGTATTAAGACCAATTCAAGAAACTGATTTTGCAGAGCTCAAAGCCATCGCCATTGAGTCAGGCCACGGCTTCACCTCATTGCCGGTTGACGATGAACTGTTGTCCAATAAAATCAGCCGCTCAGTAAACAGCTTTAATAAAGCGGTAAAGCAACCTTTTGACGAAGGCTATTTGTTTGTCCTAGAGGACACCACTAGCGGAGAAATCGTTGGCACTACCGGCATTGAAGCGGCCGTTGGTATGTCGGTGCCACTGTACCACTACCATATGGGTAAAACAGTGCACCACTCAAGTACGCTTGGGGTATACAACACGGTCGATATTCTATCGATGTGTAATGATTACACCGGTTGCTCTGAAATCTGCACCTTGTTTTTACGTGAAGGACACCGCCAAGGCTTCGCTGGCCGCTTTTTATCACGCAGTCGTTTTTTATTTATGGCTGAGCATGCTGAACGCTTTAGCGAAACCGTGATTGCTGAAATGCGTGGCGTCAGTGACGAACAAGGTCACTCGCCATTTTGGCAATGGTTGCAAGAGCACTTTTTCAGTATTGAGTTTCCGCAAGCAGATCACTTAGTTGGCCTCGGGGACAAAGTATTTATTTGTGAACTTATGCCCAAGTATCCCATCTATGCAAACTTACTAAGTCCTGAAGCACAAGCCGTAATTGGCCATGTGCACGAAAAAACTAAGCCTGCTTTGCGTTTATTGCAAAAAGAAGGGTTTGAACACCGCGGCTATGTCGATTTGTTCGATGCCGGCCCCACGGTGGAAGCCAGACTCGACAACATTCGCACCGTCCGAGAATCGTTTAAAGGCGAGGTGGAAATTGTCGACAGCGTACCTGAAGGCTTGCCAAGCCTAGCCATTTCCAATGGTCGGTTACAAGCGTTTCGAGCAACCTTTACCTCTCAGGCCTACCTCTGTGAGGCGGAAGAGAAAATTCAATTAACCACTGAGACCGCAGCCGCAACAGAAGTGGCTGCAGGCGATCTTATCAGTGCGTTTAAACTTTAAATTCAATGTCGTGCTAACATTTAACAAACTGTCGCCAAGACAACTAATTAGGAAACCATTATGCACAACAACGTAGACACACTATTTCAACACCTTTGGGACAACTATCTAGAGGTAACGCCGTCGGCGGTGAAAGTTCATGAGCTGTTAGGCTCAACGCAAAAAGACGATATCATTAACGACCATATCGCATTGCGTACTTTCAATATCGAAAAAGTGGGATTAGAGAAACTGGCTGCGCACTTTAAAGCCGTTGGCTATAAAGAGTGTGGAGAGTATCACTTTGAAGCCAAAAAACTCTACGCTAAGCACTTTGAGCACCAAGATCCGACCAAACCTAAAGTGTTTATCTCTGAACTATTGGTTGACCAATTCTCAGATGAGCTACAAGCCATCGTCAAAGACATGGTGGATCAAATCGACGAGTCAGCCATCACTGCCGAAAACTTCTTGTATTCAGGGACTCACTGGCAAGTGTCTCATGAGACCTATAAAAAACTGCTTGCTGAAAGTGAGTATGCAGCTTGGATGTCGGCGTGGGGTTACCGTGCTAACCACTTCACAGTGAGCATCAATTACCTGAAAAAGTTCGAGACCATCGAAGCCGTTAACCAAGCATTAAAAGACAATGGCTTTGAACTAAATAGCTCTGGTGGCGAAATCAAAGGCTCTCCAGAAGTGCTATTAGAGCAGTCTTCGACTCTTGCTGATCACCAAAAAGTGAACTTCACTGACGGTGAGTTTAGCATTCCAAGCTGTTTCTATGAGTTTGCATTACGCTATAACAAATCTGACGGTGAAGTATACACCGGCTTTGTTGCAGCTTCTGCCGACAAGATTTTTGAAAGTACCAATGCCAGATAATGTATTGGCATTCCCCTTGTGCTTTATCTAATACCAATTCGCTTAATTAAGTGGTCTATTTGAGGCGAGAAAGTTCTGTCGATAACAAGGCAAAAATTTTGCTATTTAGTTGTTCTAAATAAGAAATTTTTAACGCAGTTAGCGTCGAATTTGCTCCCTCAAATTGAGTAAGTATTAATGCGGATTGGTATCAGCACTCTGCCCAAATTGTAAAGCAGCCTTAGGCTGCTTTTTTTATTCCGCCAAATTGCTATTGCAGCCGGATCTGCTGACAAATTTCCGGCAATGTCTCGGCATTCAAACCAGGCATATAATGTTTTAGCTTAGCTAGGCTATGCGCTCTTGTTGTAGATTCCGCAGGGCTCATCACCTTATTAACCCAGGGCACAAAATAAGACACACGAGAATACACTTCACGACTTTGATACTTTTCCGATGGCCCACCGCCATAGCGTGAGCTTACACCTAACAGCCAAAACTCATCATCGCGGGTAATAAACGCAGGGCCACCACTGTCACCGCCTCCGGAGATCCCCTCCAGTTCTAGCGCTTGATCGCCGCTATCAAAGCGAAACCACAACAACGGGCCATCAGCTCGCTCAACTTGGTTTTGCGCCTTTCTAAGCACCCCTTTATTGGCATAGTTATCGGTGGTAATGCCGGTTTTACCATTGCCCGTGCCACCTCTTCCGATAAGCGTGGCAATTAAGCCAGTTTCACTTTTTTCCTGGTAGAGCTTAGCGGGTTTTATATCAGTGATCGGGGATTGTAATTCAACTAAAGCGATATCGTGGCTGACACCCGGCGTATGGCCTGGGTGAATATAAAGCTGCTTCACCGCCACTTGCTGCTCTCCCACAGCAATCTCAATACCAGGCTCTAAACAAAAGGTGGTGTGCGCTGCTGTTAACAACCACCGTGGCGAAATTAACACGCCGTGAGCGCCATCCACATAAAACGTCGCTAGCGCAGGAAATTCATCAATGCTAGCAAGGTAACTTTCAGGTGTCACATCGTGGCGGATTATAATGCCATGACTGCTATGACTGGCTCCAAGTAATAGCACGGCAAAAAGTGGCTTCAGTTGCATGGTTTTGCATAGCTTTATCAAGGCTTGAATGACTGACATAAAGTGTTTATTCCTTTGAATTTATATCCTAGCTTATGAAGGAGCATTGAGGCGCTCCTCAGTAAATTGATATGATAGGTTTTTATCCTAAGATGGCAAACATTGATAATGCGCAAAACTGACAAAAAAACCGATAAACAACTGCGCCAAGCCCTGACTCAAGTGTGTGACATGGCACTTGAGCATGTGCCTGGTTTTCAATGGTTAACCCATCAAGTGACCTACCCGCGGGTCGACGACACCTTAACAGTAACCTGTGTGTTTGACACCAACGAGCAGTTGCAAACCTACCTTAACTCAGAGCAAGCGAGTTTTCTGGCTAATGCAATACAGTTTGAGCTGAGCAGCATTGGCGTGAAGATAAAGGCCAAGCACGGCATCCATTACGACAGCGAAGAAGAGTGCAACAAACACCACAATGGCAATTGGGCAAAACGCCTAAGCTAATTACGCCATCATTGCTTTGGTCGCAGACAAGGGTAATTTGCTGTGCTAGGTTAAAACAAATAAATAAAACTGACATATGGATGTCAAGGTTTAGCCCTAGAGTGTAGTTTGGGCTCACTCAAAAGCATTCAGCGTCTATGATTTGCTACCGCGTTTAGTTTAGGCAAGCGCTCTAACGCCAGTAAAGGAGTTATCATGACTGCTCACGTTTCACCTATTGCGCCACTACAACGGCAGTTAAGTGTTAAGCCACCCATGCAACACCCAGCCATGGACTCAAAAAAGCACTACAAGCAAGAACTAAAATATTGGCAAACTCAGCTTTTGCACACTCAGCAAGCCTACTACCATCAAGGCCGCAGAGCCATCATCGTATTTGAAGGCTGGGATGCCAGTGGTAAAGGCGGTGCCATTCGCCGCATGACGGAAAAACTCGACCCTCGAGGTTTTACCGTTTACCCCATTGCCGCCCCCGACCCAGTCGAGCAAGGGCGCCACTACCTTTACCGCTTTCAAACCAAGCTACCTGCACCTGGCACCATGACCATTTTCGACCGCTCATACTATGGCCGCGTCTTAGTTGAGCGTGTCGAAGGCTTTGCCAGCGAGAGCCAATGGCAACGAGCCTATCAAGAAATCAATGAGTTTGAACGTTTACTGGTGGATGACGATGTGAAAATCATCAAGCTGTTTATGCACATTTCCGACCAAGAGCAGCTGAAACGCTTTTCTGAACGATTAAATAACCCCTATAAGCGCTGGAAGCTCACCGAAGAAGATATACGTAACCGTGGCAAGCGAGAACAGTATGAGCAAGCCATTGATGATATGTTTGCTAAAACCGACACCCAGCTTGCCCCATGGCACTTAGTGCTCGCTGAGCATAAATGGTATGCCCGGGTGGAGGTTTTGAAAACCGTGGTAAACGCGCTCAGCGAAGGAGTCAATACGGCCCCGCCGGCAATTGACCAAGATTTAGTGACACTTGCCAAGTCGCAACTTGGTATCGTTCATAAGGAGGACTAAGCAATGACCCGACAACAGCAGCTCGAGAACTATTTTAATGAACGCGAAGGCTTGGCTGCAGCAAGCCAAAGTACCAAGTTTGATAAGATGCGCCTAAGCCCTTTTCGGTTTTTCCGCGGCAGCGCCGCACTCATGTACCAAGACTTAGCTGATAACACCCTAGTGTTGCCTGAGCCACTTACGGAACTGCCGCTCACCTACATTATGGGCGATTGTCACACGGGTAATTTTGGCTTTCATAGCGAAGAAGGAAGCCATGGCGACAGCCTCATTTTTGAACCCAATGATTTTGATGATGCTTGTGTCGGTCACGCCGTGTGGGATTTATTTCGCTACTTGGTGAGCCTCCCTCTCACGCAACTTGAAGGGGCCAGATTGCAAGAGTCCGCCACCGACATAAAAGACAAAAGCAAGCCTTTGGTGAGCAAAGAGCAAGTGTTGCAAGCGCAGTTTGATTTTGTCAATCACTACCTCAGAGCTTGCCAACAATCGCTAGACTACCAAGTCGACAGCAACACTGGATTATTAAGCTTTGATGATAACCATATTCTCCATAAACGTTGGCAAAAAGGCTTGCAACGCATGGCTGGCGGCGCAGCTTTTACCATTAAAAGCACCTTGGCGAAAGAAATTGATTTAAGCCAAAAACCACTGCGCTTTCGTGAAGACAAATTAAAATTTAAGCGCCTTGACCCCGATGTGGAAGAAAACTTAATCCATCATTTTGCACCCTATGTTGATGATGCCATTTTAGACTGTGTCGAGCGTGTGGATCAGGGCACCGGGTCGCTGCACCTGAATCGCTACTATCTGTTAGTTGGGCCTGCGCAGCAAAAACCCACCAAGGATATTTTACCGCTGTGTCATATTGTTGAGATCAAGCAACAACAGTTGGCTTCGCCGCTGGCGTTTTTTTCTGATCTTAGCCCCATTAATCGCCTCGACCCGGCTCACTTAACGGTAAACAGCCAACGCAAAATGCAGCGTCGTCCCGATCTGATCCTCGACAACGCGCTGTGGCAAGGTGCACATTGGTTGGTGCGTTCCCGTCATCATGCTCGCGTGGGCATAGACCCTGAGGACATTACCACTGGTAAACGAGCAGCGAAAAAATCTGGCTTTAGTCAATACGCGCAAGCTTGCGGTGAAGCCCTAGCGCTGTCACACATGCGCGCAGACAGACGCTCACTGCATTTTCAAGCGTGCTGTGTTGAAACCCTGCCAAATTTAACTGATGAGTTGGTTAAGCTTGCTCAGAGTTACAGTGACCAAGTGATTGCCGATTGGCAGTGGTTTTGTCAGCAACAACCTGAGCAGCCAGCCTAGATGATGAACTGAGCAGGATTATATTAATGATCGCTGCTCATCTTCCTCGCTTTGTTTCACTTTAGCAATGTCAAATATTGCGCCGTCTTCGGCAATAATCAATTCACCGCTGTAGTGGCTGTTTGCCTCCGTGATTAAGGGCTGTAAACCACCTGGGCCATGATAGCGAACACTGAAATGGGTTAACGCCAATCGCGGGATACATGTGTGCTCGGCAAATTGCGCCACTCTTTTGGCATCACTGTGGCCGGTGTGAAAGCCCACCTGATGCAAGTCGGCGGTTGTGAAGGTGGCTTCATGAACCAGCAAGTCGATATCATCGACGTGGTTGCCAAGCAGCGCAGGCTTTTCGTTGTCGCCACAAATAATCACCACTCGAGGGCGCCAGCTATAAAAAGTGTATTGCTGTGCATACAGCCGTTGACCTTGATACTCAACGTCATGGCCTTTTTGCAACGCATTAAAGTGACTGCCAGTGGCTATGCCTTGTTGTTTGAGCCTTGCAAGACGCAGTTTTCTGGGAATATTACGCTCGGTAAACTTAAAACCAACACTGGCTACGCGGTGTTTCAGGGCAATCACTTCTACTTTAGCAACGCTTAACTCAATGTCATCAGAGAGGTGTTCAAGGGCCTCTGTGATTAAATCAAAACCCAGTTTCACTTGCGTTAAACTAAAACAGTGCATTACAAAGGCAATCACCGGGTGTGGCGCAATTAACCTAAGGGGCTGGGTTCTACCGTTCATCGCCATCGACGACAGCAGCCCAGGTAGGCCATAGCAATGATCGCCATGTAAATGAGTAATACAAATGGCTTCTAAATGGTGTAGTGATAATTCACTGTGCAGCAGAGCGTGCTGCGTCGCTTCGGCACAGTCAATCAACACCCAGGCTTTACTGGTTTCAAAGCTTACCGCGGTGGCTGACATGTTTCTTTGTTTGGACGGACTACCAGAAGAAGTGCCTAAGAAATGTACTTTCACTGCAAAACCATTTACATTGATATTATCTCACTGAATTGTAGCGAATAACGCCAATGGATGTGAACTACTCACTGCGCTATCGAGCAAATAGCATAACCATCAAAGGAGCCGATGATGAACATTAAACAATCCGAAAGCCAAGTATTAGTTGTCGATATTCAAGAAAAATTCCGACCCCATATCACAGCGTTTCACGATGTTGAGGAGCGCGTTAAGATCCTACTTCAGGCAGCCAGCACCCTTGCTATCCCTGGCGTGATATTCGAACAGTATCCACAAGGCTTAGGCCACACTGCCCCCAGTCTGTTGTCTTTTGACTTTCCCGTGGTTGA
The DNA here is from genome assembly GCF_037120705.1 of Pseudoalteromonas sp. UG3-2. NCBI lineage: Bacteria > Pseudomonadati > Pseudomonadota > Gammaproteobacteria > Alteromonadales > Pseudoalteromonadaceae > Pseudoalteromonas > Pseudoalteromonas sp. UG3-2. Next base: position 17,179 of record NZ_JAWLJU010000001.1, read on the forward strand.
AAAAACCGTATTTAGTGCCTATGACAGTAGTGAGTGCCGCGAAGCAGTGCAACGCTCAGAACGAGATACTGTGATAGTGGTAGGACTAGAAAGCCACATTTGTGTGCAGCAAACCGTGAATGATTTATTGGCGGATAATTTTAATGTGATACTGGTAGCAGATGGCATTTGTGCTCGAAATGCAAAACACAGTGACTGGGCACTGTCGCAAATGCAAGCCGATGGCGCACGGGTGCTTAGTGTCGAGTCCATTTTATTTCAGTGGCTAAAATCCGCTAAGCATGAAGACTTTAAGGCGATTTCCGCATTGATTAAGTGATCCTGTGTTACTTGATGGGCGTAAAGCAATAACGAGGTGAACAATGAAAAACGAATTAGACAGCAAGTTTCTATTGGCCGTATTCGAGCATATTCAAAATAACGGTGAAGTGACCGAAGAAGGCAAGATGTACGAAGGTATAACGGCGTATGCCGACCCCGACGGTTACACAATTTACCTGCAAGGCAGCGGCGTGTTGCTGCGCTCGGGATTTCATAATACTTATCACTTAGATTATGAACACGACAACTTGAAAGACAGCTTTATTAAAAAGCTTGAGTTTATTTACAAAGAGGCGAATGAGTAGTTTATATCCTAGAACCTCCGTTGGTCGTCGTCCGCGGCGACCTCGAGCTGAATCAAAACAAACACGCCATTACATTGACCGCGTCATCACAGAGCTACTTCAGCAGCCGCAAAAGCTCTCTATCATCAAAGCCAACTGCGAATATTATCGCCAGCAAAGCTACTTAAAACGTGGCTTTTTGTTGGCCATAGAGCGCTTTGATTGGGTTTTTGCGGTAGACGATAACGTTGAGCGGATCTGCCAGCAAATTTTAGCCGATGATTACATTGGCAAGCGCTTGCGCCGCTACCCACTGCTGTTCAAAGGGGTGTTAGATGATTAACTTGGTCTGGCTTAAGCGAGACCTTAGAGTGCACGACCATCGTCCACTTTATGAAGCCAGCCAAAATGGTCTACCCACCCTAGTTTTATATGTTGTTGAACCGCCCTATTGGCAACTAGCCGACAGCAGTGCACGACAATTTCAATTTATTGCCAGCTCCTTGCTGTGTCTAGCCAAGCAATTACAGTCATTAGGAGGCACCCTTACGGTTCGCCAAGGCGATGTTATTGAGGTGTTTAATAAAATTCACCAGCACATTGCTGTGGCACATGTTTTTTGCCACCAAGAAACCGGCAATACTTGGACCTATGAGCGCGATAAAAAAGTGCTTAAGTGGTGTCGTGAGCACAATGTGGCTTATCATGAATACCGCCAGCAAGCGGTGTTTCGCGGCTCGGTTGACCGCGACCAATGGCAGCAACTCGCCGATAAATGGCTGTTTGCCGAGCCTTACGCTTGCCCACGGATCACACCATTACTGTCGCAGCACAGTGGTTTAGAATTACTAGAGCGCTATCCAGGCAACGATGATTGCTGGGCCAACAACCCGCAGCGCGGCGGCCTGGATGCTGCCGAGCATACCCTTAACAGCTTTTTTGAGCAACGTATTAACCAATATTTGTTTGGTATTTCCAGTCCGGTGAAATCGCCCACCGCAAGTTCACGATTAAGTCCGTATTTGGCTTACGGGATACTGAGTTTACGCCAAGTGATACAACAAGCGGCGGCAATTGAGTGTGACAACAAACGCAACAAGAGCGGGTTTTTATCGCGGCTTTTTTGGCATAGTCATTTTGTGCAAAAACTTGAAACGGAACCGGCGTATTGCGAACACGCGGTGCACACCTCACTGTTACAAATGCGCGCCGCAGAGTTTGATGAAGACAAATTCGAGCGCTGGAGTACAGGCACCACTGGCGTGCCCTTTGTCGATGCCTGTATTCGCATGCTGATTAACAGCGGCTGGATAAACTTTCGTATGCGTGCCATGTTAATGGCCTACGCCAGCTATCATCTGTGGTTAGATTGGCCAAAGCCCGCCGCGCGCTTAGCGGCATTGTTTGTTGATTATGAACCTGGGATCCACTACCCCCAAGTGCAAATGCAATCGGGCACCACGGGAATAAACCCATTTCGTATTTATAATCCAGTAAGCCAAGGTGAAAAATACGACCCCGATGGCCGCTTTATTCGTCGCTATGTGCCCGAGCTAGATCATGTGCCCGATCATTACATCCATACCCCTTGGTTATACCCAGGCCTCAAAGAAGATCGCTACTACCTGCTACCCACACCACCGGAAGATGCCGCACGGGAAGCAAAAAAGCGTATTGGCGATTTTTACAAACAGCATGTTGACCAGTCTGAAACTAAACGGGTGGTGAAAGTGCATGCTTCTCGTAAACGTCGCGCCAGTAAAAAGAAAACCTCTAACAAGCGCGATAACAAACAACTGAATCTGTTTTAACCTCCCCCTTTGGGTTTGGTTACTTACCCTAAAAACAGGACAAATAGCCGCTTTCACATGATCTCGTAAGCAAAAAGTGGTAAGGTTTCGGCATTTTTTGGAACTGAGAAAAAAGCTATGTCAAATGCTGTAGAGACGCAAGCTGATAATCAGGAGCCGCAGGAGCCAAAAGGCGGGTTATTTAATCGCTTTTTAGCTACTGTTGAGTTTCTTGGGAACATGCTTCCCCACCCTATTACCTTATTTGCAATGTTTTGTATTGCCATTGTGGTATTCAGTGGCATTGCCGACTGGATGGGCTTGTCGGCCATCGACCCTCGCCCTGAAGGAGCCGCTGGCCGCGATCCCGATGGTGTTATTGAAGTCGTAAGCCTGTTAAGTGCAGAAGGCCTACAACGCATTGTAACCGGTTTGGTTACTAACTTTACTGGCTTTGCGCCGCTTGGCACCGTATTGGTTGCCTTGTTGGGGGTGAGCGTTGCCGAACATTCTGGCTTACTTTCTGCGGCCATGCGTGGCATGGTGATGGGCGCTTCTAAGCGCTTGGTTACCTTTATGGTGGTGTTTGCCGCTATTTTATCTAATACCGCTTCAGAGTTAGGTTACGTGGTGCTGATCCCGCTTGCGGCGATGATTTTTCATAGCCTAGGAAGACACCCATTGGCTGGTCTTGCCGCCGCGTTTGCCGGTGTTTCTGGTGGTTACAGTGCCAACTTACTGTTAGGCACCATTGACCCGCTATTAGCCGGTATCACCACACCTGCAGCGCAAATGATTGACCCCACTTATCAGGTAGGCCCAGAAGCAAACTGGTACTTCATGATGATCTCGGTGTTTTTAATTGCCACGGTAGGTACCCTGGTTACTGAGAAAATTGTTGAGCCACGCCTTGGTAAATACAACCCAGATGAAGCCAGCATTGATCTTAACGACAACAACATTGAAAAGCTCACCGCCACAGAAAAGTCTGGTCTAAAATGGGCTGGTGTGGCGTTGTTGGTTATGTGTGCCATCTTAGCCTACACCATAGTGCCAGAAGACGGTATTCTGCGTCATCCAGAAACCGGTGAAGTAGCCGGCTCGCCGTTCCTTAAAGGCATTGTGGTATTTATTTTTGTCACCTTTGCCATTCCAGGCTTTGTTTATGGCCGCGTTGTTGGCACCATGAAAAACGACCGCGATGTCATTGATGCCATGAGTAAAAGCATGGGCTCGATGGGCATGTACATTGTGCTGGTCTTCTTTGCGGCGCAGTTTGTGGCCTTCTTTAAGTGGACCAACCTAGGTACTATTTTGGCCATCAATGGCGCGGCCTTACTGCAAGCGCTTAACCTCACTGGCCCTGAAGTGTTTGTATTGTTTATTTTAATGTGTGCCATGGTTAACTTAAGCTTAGGTTCTTCATCAGCGCAGTGGGCGGTGACCGCTCCTATTTTTGTGCCTATGCTAATGTTGATTGGCTACGCTCCTGAAACCATTCAAGCGGCGTATAGAATTGGCGACTCAGTCACCAACCTTATTACCCCCATGATGAGTTACTTTGGCTTGATACTGGCGGTGGCCACTAAGTACAAAAAAGACATGGGCATAGGCACGCTCGTTGCCACTATGCTGCCGTATAGCATGTTCTTCTTTATTGGCTGGGTATTGCTGTTTTATGTTTGGGTGTTTGGTTTAGGCTTACCTGTAGGACCTAACTCGCCAATTTATTACAACCCATAGCCTGACTATGAAATTATCTAAATGCCAGCTTTTGCTGGCATTTTTTATTTGAGAAATCCGCCACTGTCACCTAAGGTTGAATAGGACACAGCAAAGAAGGAGCCTACTTTCAGCCATTTCACACTACCGCCGCTCTTTTTTAACTCTTTTCCTTGTGGTAGTTGTGACCTAACATTAGGTGAACTATGTATACACTCTTTTATTATCCCGACAGCGCAAGCCTAGCCCCGCACATACTCCTTGAAATGATTGGAGCGCCTTATCAACTAGAACTGGTGGATATCGCCAAAAACGTTCATCGCAGCAGTCAATATTTACAACTCAGCCCGGCTGGACAGGTCCCTGCCCTAGTGGATAATGACTTTACCCTCTTTGACAGTGCCGCCATTTCACAATACCTGTGTGAAAAGCACCCAGATAAACAACTGCTTCCCGCTGATAAGCAGCAGCGAGCCCAGAGCATTCAGTGGCTTCATTTTATGAATGCCACAATTCAAAGTGACTTGTTGATGTACATGTATCCCGAGCGCCACACCCAAAGTGCCCTAATGTACGATGACCTGATCCGTTCACAACAAACTCGCTTAGAAGAAGCCTTTTTGGTCATTAATAAGCACCTTGGTGACAACCACTACTTCTTTGCCGAGCAATTTACCCTCTGCGACAGCTACTTATATATGCTGATCACACGCGCCAAAACATTAATTGATAAAACCCCATCATTAAAAAACTTAAAACGCTATTCACGGCAGTTATCGGCCATGCCAGCCATTGGCAAGGTGTTAGACATGGCTGAAGCCTAGCGATTTCAAGCTGAGAAATAGGTGTAAATGAAGTAACTGCTCTGCGTAATCTAACCTATCCCTTTTACTGATGTGTGTTTGCTCCAGCTGCAAGCACACCGAACTGTTCTGCTGGCGCCTCCCTTTACACTAGCTTTATGATAGTATTGACGTTTGTACCAGCAGCCAAACCAAGTTATGTCCATTCTAAGTCGTTACCAAGATGAGCTTGCCAATAAAAATTTAACCCCAGATCCTGCTCAACGTGAGGCCATCGTGGCCTTAGATGCGCTGTCTCTTGCTTTGGCTAAAGGCCAACACAGTAAAGGCATTTACTTTTATGGTCCCGTTGGCCGGGGTAAAACCATGCTAATGGACTGGTTTTACCAATCTACGCCAGTGACGACCAAAAAACGGCTGCACTTTCATCACTTTATGCAGCAGGTGCACAAGGAATTAAATCAAATTCAAGGAGTGAGAGATCCGCTAACTCTGGTTGCCAAAAACTGGGCAGAAACCACCTCATTGTTGTGCTTTGACGAGTTTTTTGTCACCGATATTGGTGACGCCATTATCATGGCACGTTTATTCGACGCGTTGTTTGACCAAGGCGTAACCTTGGTTGCCACCTCAAATTGTCATCCAACCGAGTTATACAAAGACGGCCTACATCGAGACCGCTTTGAGCCCACCATCGAGCTATTAATGCAGTATTGCCAAATAATAAGCGTAAGTGGTGAGACCGACCATAGGTTGCATAAATCCACTGGCGCTAAGCATTACTACATCAACCAGCAACAGGCCTTTTGGGATGCTTTTGCTCAGGCAGGTGGCCAGATAAAAACCACCACCCTGAGCATTAATAACCGCGCCATTACCGCCCTGGGTGGCAACGACAATATTATTTGTTTTGACTTTATGACGCTGTGCTCAAGCCCACGAGCAACCGCAGACTACATTGAACTGGCACAGCATTACCAGGCAATATTTCTCGCCAATGTGCCCACCCTAGGCGTGCTTGACGATAATAAATCCCTGGCCCAGGGCACAGAAGAAGGCTATATCCGCCCAGACGACCCCAGTGCAAACAAAATAGGCGATGACGAAGCAAGACGCCTAATCGCTCTCATCGATGAATGTTATGAAGCTAAAGTATTGGTGGTGTTCCTTGCAGAAGCCGCAATCACAGACATTTACCAAGGCGAGCAATTAGAGTTTGCTTTTGCTCGCTGTATTAGCCGCGTGACTGAAATGCAAAGCTGGGCTCTATGAGTATAGCGATCTTAATGCTAGCCTATTCCATTGAGTTCTTGTCAGAAGCGGTAGTTGATAAAAGTTGAATCAGCATGCAAAATACAAGAATTCGGGTCGATTGGTTTTTAAAATTAGCTTTCCCAAATATAGAAGTGCAAAACGGACTCTGCAGAAGATACGAAACTCGAGAGCTGCTCATTAAGCACGAAAAGCATATTAGAAAAATTAAATCTAGAGAAAAATAGCCTGATGCAAGATTTGCTAACAGGGAAAGTATAAGAGTAACTAGTTTTGTTCTAGGGTGTGTTGGCCTTGATTGCTCCGGCTTGACTAGGCTAGCCACTCACTTGTGAGTGCAACTAATAATGAAGAGCCTGTCTCTTAGTTGTGGCTTCTTCGGAAGTTTACAGCTTGCCCCTCCAGGGGTGTTAATCCTATGTAACTTACTGACACCCTAGAACACCTAAATAAAAGGAAGTAGTAAAATGGCATTCTCCGACAATGTATGGTGGACAAGAAAAGCAAGAATACAAGCCGAAAAGCGTTTGTTGTCTAACGCATTTCAATCACAGTTGCTATTGCTGTGGTATTCATTTTTTGGCGTTGCTGTTTCAATCTATTACTTAGAATTTACTCCGTCAGCAGGTCAAGAAGATTTAGCTGGTATTAGCTGGATAGTGTATTCAGTTTTGGTATTAAGTATGTCTGGGTTTATTGCAGGGTTGTCTTTCAAAGAGCGGGCAAGCCTTATAAAAGAAAGTTATGAAACTCTCAAGACTTTCTACCACAAAGCTAAAGAAGAGAATGCAGATATAGGAAAAATATCAGCAGAATATGAGCAAATCATGGGGCTTTGCGAAAACCATACAGATTATGATTACTACCTAGCTTTATGCCTTGAGCACGTTACCAGTAATAAAAGTGTCGATACCAATACAGGGTGTAAAACAGGCTTAGATCGTTGTCCTACATGGTATCACTGGTTCAGCATTACGTGGTGGTTAGTCAAGCGTTATGTATTACTGACGTGTTTATATATCTTGCCAGTTATTCTTTTGGTTGCTATTGAGAAGTTAGCATGACAATTCAGCAGAAATTTAATAATCATTTTTCAGAAGAAAACTTAAAGCGAATTTTTGTTGAGCATGTGGTTTATTCAGGTGCGACAGGTATTGATAATTTGGATCAATACGCCTTCCGTGCTCAACTTGATGAGCAAATAGCTATTTTGTCTCGAAAAATGTTGGAAGGCACCTATAAATTCACTAAGTACAAGCTGAAACTGGTGAGTAAAGGTAAGGGTAAGGCCCCTAGAGAGATTTCAATCCCAACGGTTAGAGACCGCATTGCAATGCGTGCTATGTGTGACTTTTTAACCGAAATTTATGACGATGACGTTGAATTTAATTTACCGCAAAAGGTGATTAAACGGGTTAAGGCCGATGTTGGTTCAGGCAGTTTTACAGGCGTTATTAAGCTTGATGTCAGCAATTTTTACCCTTCGATAAAGCATAAAGAATTAAGAAGTCGGTTAGGTAAGAAGATACGTTCAGAGGATATTAAAAATGTACTATTTTCTGCAATTACGTCACCAACAGTGGCAGTTTCGAAAACAACAGATAAGCTTTCGACGAGAGGCGTGCCCCAAGGTTTAGCGATATCCAATATTCTTGCTGCAATATACCTGTTAAACATTGATAGTTACTATAACTCGTTACCAAATATTAAGTACTACCGATATGTAGATGATATCATGGTATTTTGCGATTTTAACGAGGCGCAAAACATAGCAACCGATATAAGAAAACGCTTTGGTCGTATCGGGTTAAAAATGTATGACCCTATCAAGCGCCCTGATAAGTCGACTATTGAGCAACTGGGACACTCTTTCGATTATTTAGGATATAACTTCTACGACTCAACTATTAGCGTTCGGTTTGGCTCTGTAGAAAAGTTGAAGCATTCGCTTGTATCTATTTTCACCAGCTACAAACACTCAAAACAAAAAAGTGAAGCTTTTTTACTTTGGCGACTTAACCTTCGTATCACGGGTTGTGTTTTCGACAATAAAGCCAAAGGTTGGCTTTTTTTCTTCTCGGAGATTAATGATGAACAGCTATTGCACAAGCTCGATCATTACGTATGCAAGCTTATTAAGCGCTTTAACGTAACTATTCAGCCAAAAAAGTTCGTCAGAGCATTCAAAGAGCTGAACCACAGGAAATATGAAACAAGCTATATTCCAAACTTTGATGAATATACTTTAGAACAAAAAAAAGAAGCACTGACGAATTATTTTAAAGTCAACGTCAGCAAGCTAAAAAAAATCGAAGTTGAGTTTGAATTTAATAAAAAAATAAATAAACAAGTTAGAGACTTACTTGTTGATGTGCAAAGTTTTGCATACTAGTAGAGTAAAAAGATTATAGTGTTAACCGTTATAATCGTTTAAGGCAAACACAGATTGTGAGCCTCTTAGTACGATCTGATCGCTGCCTCAACCAGCAGATACAACTTATCGTTTGGGCCCACTAACGTTAACCTGTTAACCCTAACCTAGCACTAATCAAGGGAGTGGCTCTTTCATTCAGTTAGTTAAAGGATCAATGTAATACTCAAACTTTATGCTATTAGCGTTAAAATTGATTGCAGGCTAGAGCTACCGACTGTGATACTGTTATTCCCCTTGATTTTACTCGCTGTCTAAGCCGCGTGACTGAAATGTAAAGCCGGTCCCTTTGAATAAGATGATCTTTAGCTATATGCTTTAGTCACCAGATGCTTAGCTGACTGCATATCATTTGACACTAAGCAACTTTACAACAACTAAGAGTGGTAACGCTCAAATAACGGGCGAGGAACTTGGCTATAAATTTTGCCGTTGAGAGTCAACCAAAGTTTATTAGTCCACGTTATTTAGGTTGTTATGTATCTCCTGCTTTGATATACCTTTTAATTCTTTTGCAATATCTTGAGCCGAAGGGCTAACAAAAGCAAAGTACAAGCTAATTACACTGACCAAAGAACTTGCAACAGTTAATGTGTAAGCGATATTACTTTTTTTCTGGGTTTTCTTTTTATCTTCGAGCAACTGTTGGTATTTGGTCAGAATATTTGTGATTGGAGTTAACAAATGCTTGTCTGACTCGACATCTGATTTAGTTGTTAAAACTTGTAACCTAGATAAAGATGGTTTTACCTCATCTGGCATCGTGTCAAATGGTTCATTTTCTTGAATTTCAGCTACTAATTTATTTAAAGCGTCAAAAACCTCTTTATCTTCAATATCCCGGTAAACCCTGTATAAGGCTAATCTCGAGTTCGATGGTGACAGCCCGTAAGCTTGCCCAATTAATGTAATATCGTTAGATGAAAGATCAAAATTACTTTTAATTTTATTTTTTAGATCAGCTTCTAACTTTTTTATATTTTCTTTTCTTTTTCTAATTTCTACAACTGCAAAAGGAACGAATAAAATAATAAGAATTCCATAGATACCAAAAACAGTAAGAGACATTATATCAAACACTAAGCTAGATTCTCCTAAGTTACATAAGGCCACAATAAGCGGTGAGTAATACTAAATGTGAAACGAAGCCAAAATGAGCTAACTAATATGAATCCGACTTCATTACCTTGTTAAATGTCGCTAGCTCTTTCAAAATCTTCACGACTTATATTTGAAACTGATAAATTTATATTGATTGTTTTAGTTGCTGGAATGGATCTTGTTTCTATGGGGAAATGCCATATATTAAACATGCTATTAGGCATTGTGTCGTACGCTAACTGATCCCATCCTAAAATTGCGGCCATCCTCGATACTGCTATTTTTTTTGCTAATTACATTTGTGCACTTGGGTTTAAATATAAATGATACCCCGTATTAACTGCACCAGTTAAAATATCAACTGTCTGTAATCCCCAATGCAACTTTGAGTTTTCCATAGTGACATGTTCGATTCGTGAAGATGTAGGCAACTTTGCTAACATATGATTAGTTATGATTTGCATAACCTCATCTTGTTTAGCATACTTTGTACTTTTTTGATCAATGTAAACTTTGAAGTTAGCATTTAACCCTTTACTACTTTGGTTTAGAAGCTGATTGTAAGTTGTAAAAAATGCAGCTTCTTCATCCTTATGCCATTTTTTATAAGGTGCTTTTAAGACCGCTATTGCATGAAACGTACAAGGGCTGTTAATTATAAAGCGCAAAAGATCTAGACATAAATTAATTTGACCTGCGCTTTTTCTTACTTTTTCCCATTTTATTTCTCCCCTAACACCGCTAGTTTTATAGATTTCTTCTATATGATAGTTGAATTCATTCAAGTAGTTATTAGGGACATTTAAAATACCGATTGTATAGCATGGAGAACCTTTAGTTACTCCGCTTTCGTCGGCAAAAGAAGATACTTCTCTCATAGTTACACTCCATGTTTCTTTAGACATTTAACGCTTTAGTATAAATTCATAAGCAATATGCAAAGTCACTTGTTGAACTGGGCCACTACCTGCACGCAGCATCTTGCTGGTTTGGTTTATGATATGGGGATTTGCTTTTGCTGAGACGGTCAACTAAAACCGTTTTTATGGCACTAAGTGCTAAAACCTGACTCGATCCTTGCCTGAAAAAAGTTGTTTATGAGTATCATTAAACCCGCTTTTTCACGTTTTGGCAAGACTCCTTAGTTCTGGCGCAACCGAGTTTACTCTACCTATCAGACCCCACAAAAAATTCCTACTTTACTAAGAAGGTAATGACACCTTAGGAAATAGCGATAGCCGCCATTGATTGTTTCAACAATCAAATTATTAATAAAGTAAAACGGCAACCAACAGCAGCACCAACTCTCCGCTCATTACCCCCTCAAGTCAGCAGCCAATTAACTTATTTCGAGCCGGGTCAGCGCGAAATAGCATCGCAGGGCCAAGGACGGCTCTTACACGCTGGTAACGTTCAAACTTTCTACTGAGTTAATAATAATCTTTGAATTTAGCGGTGAAAAAATAAAGCGAATCCGCCACTATTTTTAAATGCCTTTCAATGCCCAATAAATAGACCACGTCAATGACTTAAGTGGTCTACTTTCATATTTGGATTATTACTCAGCGAGTAACTTAATTAGCCTCTCTTTTCGCGCTAAAAACACCTCGTAGCCATCATCGCCTGGAGACGACAAGGTAAGCGCTTTATTTACTTGTGCAAGAGAGGCTTGATATTGCTGGGCCGTTTCATAGCCATAAGCCAGGCCGTTGTAGGCATCAGCTTTGTTTGGATAAAGTGAAATGCCGTACTTAAATAACTTAATTGCCTCTTCCACATTACCCGAACTCACATGGTTGTAGCCAAGCGATCTGATGGCCACTTCTTGAGGTGCAATTGTTTCACCATGTTGGGCAGAAAGTTGTTGATAATACTTGGTAATAGAACTTAATTCACCGGTATAAGCATGGGCAGGCATTTGCACTGGTAAGAACAACTTTTGGTAGGCACTAAACATTCCGGCCCCAGACACTAGCCCATGCGGTACATTGTCGTAAACCTCACTGAAAAAACGCAGTCCTTCGGGTTGGTTATTAGCTAAAAAGTGCGCCATATCATCATACCTTTCGCGCATCACGCCGCCTTCATTACCAATGGCAATAAATAGAAAGTTATCTAATTGTTTGGTTTTGGAGATAAATGTTTTGGTGCTTTTTGCCGTTGCGCCATAGTTCCACCACACCGCCGGACTATAAGCAATATGCGCCTGAAATAAGTCAGGTTTTGCTTGCAAAGCGTACAATGCAAACGTGCCAGCAGTAGAAGCGCCAGCAAGCACTATAAAGTCGTGGGTGCGATAGCCTTGGTTTACAAAAGGAATAAGCTCGCTATCAATAAACTCTAAAAATTTTGCTGCACCACCGCCTATGTTCATCGGCCCAGCGGGCTCTTTATTCTTAGTTGGATAGAGATCGCGTAATCGCTCGGTGTTTTCAATGGCGACAATAATGACTTCTGGTGCCGCAGAAACGTTCGCTTCATGTAAACGCTCAAGCACTGAACTCATCAGTGGGAGATTTCCCTTACCATCCAGACGATAAATCACAGGGTATGTTTTATTGGGTTCGGAGTGATAACTTTTGGGAAGCTGGATCGTAACCGTGCGCACTTCATCCAGCACTGTTGATGTTAGAGTTTTAGTGTGTTGCTCATATCCTTTATTAGCTTTTTTATTAATCTCTGCCATTGCAGAGCACGAGAATAAAGCGGTAAAAAACACAACGTAAAACCATAAAGCTATTTTACCAATTTTCATTTTTATTATTCCATTTATATGATTTCGTTGATAAAGCTAGCATACAGACGAAAAGATTAATACAGGCAGGCTGCAATCCCGCAGTTGCTATTCTGGTTTTGGCAGCCTCCTCTATGAGTACTTTAGTCCAACAGTTCTTAAACAAAACTCATCGCCATTTAAACGGTTGGGGCTGAAAAATATGTAATCCCCGATTTGAGAGAAGTTAGTGATACAGGTTTTGAGTTCGTCGGGCCGAGAAAAGTTTGGGTTTTAAGCAGCCATAAAAATATTAGTTAGAAGTAATGCAAGCTACTCTATTAAAATCAGATGGTTTTTAGCTATATGTTTTGCTAAGTACTAATCTGCTTCATATCATCAGACAGTATGTTGTGCGCCAAAAGCGGACGTTCCAGAGATGAAGAGTACCGCTTGTCGTGATAATTAATAAACCCAGCAATCCATTTTAACTAGGTGCCAACAGACCGCAAAAAGTATTGTTTGGTTAGGATGTTATCTACGATTGAGTTTAAAAATGGAGAGCGTGTTTACATCATCATAGCTAGAATCTTGAGCTGTATATATACAGTTTGGTTACATTGCCTCTATAGTCAAGAAAACGAGCAAATGGGACGATTTCTACTTTTTTAAAAAAGGTGGTATTGCTAAAAATAATTATTTAGCAATAGGTTAAGATGTATGATAAAACTGGTTCAATCAGATAAACGACCCAGCCAATAGTAGAAAAACGATCCGTTGGGTCGATATTAAATTGTTATACGCTAGGAGTTTTAATGGAACTAAACCAGATTACTTTGCCAGTTAAAGACATGGACGATGCCGTTAACTTTTATCTAAAGCTTGGCTTCACTCAAATTGTTGATACGCCGCATTACTCTAGATTTTCTTGCCCAAAAGGAAGCTCAACTTTCTCCTTATCTCTTGAAACGGGTGAATTCGAAAACTGTTCTGTAATCTATTTCGAACATGAAAAACTTGATGAACTGTGTGCTGAGTTAGCTCAGAAAGGTTTTCAATTCGAACAACTACCGACGGAACAAAGATATCTTTGGAAAGAAGCCATACTTAAAGATCCGTCTGGAAATAAAATTAAACTTTACTGGGCAGGTGAGAACCGTTTAAATCCACCTTGGAAAGTCGAAAAACGCGTATAACAAACGCATTAAATCGCTCGCAAGCTCGCTGGGACGCTAACACGTGGGCTGCGTCACTTCGTTCCTAATTTAGCCCACGTGTTATCGCCCTTTATGCGGGTGTTATATTTCACGGAGGATTTAGTGCAATTCCCAGAACTTGAAACATCGCGTTTAAAGTTATCAGCTTTAAACGATAGTGATGGCAAAGCAGTATTTGAGTTATTTTCTGACCCATTAGTTACTCATTATTATGATCTAGAACCGTTTAGTGAGTTATCACAAGCACTAAAGCTGATCGAGTTTTTTCAATCACGGTTTGAGGAAGGTTCAGGTATCCGCTGGGCAATCCGCTTAAGAGAAACCAACCAACTGATAGGGACTTGCGGCTTTAATTCGTGGAACCCTAGAATGAAAAGTGCAGTGCTTGGTTATGACTTGATGCCTAACTTTTGGGGTAATGGTTATACAACTGAGGCTGTCCATAAAATTATCAATGCTGCATTTTCTGGAGAGCTTGCATGTGGTGAGCTTAACCGTATTCAAGGTGATACCGTCCCTGGAAATGATGCTTCAGAATCTGTTTTAAGAAAAATAGGCTTTAAAGAAGAAGGTCTACGACGTCAAAGTGGTTACTGGAAAAATCAGTTTCACGACCTTAAATGCTTTGGGCTTATAAGATCAGAGCTCAGTGAAATATAACAAACGCATCAAAATGGACGTCTAACAGTTGGCTGGCGCTCATTTTTCGCTAATTTTAGCCAACTGTTATCCGCACTTTATGCGGGCGATACCATAGCCTACTTCTGGCACACAGCTTTTCTTCATCTCTAACTCATTTATATCCAAAGATAAGTTAGTTCGACTGTCATTTGCTTCCTTAGAGCAGCTACAAGATTGTTGATTAGAAGCAAAAATCCGTCAGCAAACCTTCACGAGGACGAACAAACCCAAGACACCGAGACAAAAAAGTACAATAGTGAGTGTGATGTTTGGATCGCCCTTTCTTTTGATTACTTTTCTTTGGGCGTCACCGATGCGTAAGTCGGCGGCCATGGACGGGCGCAGAAACCCGTCACGAGGACAAAGTGCTATATACACCAAAGCATTAAAAGTGCCTGCCTTTTAAATGACTCTCAGCACTGCTGGTCACTTTTAAAAAAACAAAAACGCCAGCATATTTGCTGGCGTTTTTAATCAACTAAGCTAAAAAAGTGCTTACTTCTGCTTTTGCTGCTTACGCACCTTAGCAATACGAGAACGATTCTTTAATCGTGCTTCAGCACTGGCTTGGTTTGATGGCTTATTCACTCGCGCTTTACGGCGCTGGTGAGCCGGCTTTTTCTGAATGTTTTCCACCAACTTCTCGCGGTTTGCCACTTCGTAGCCCGGTAAATAATAACGCGGGATCTGTTGTTCGATTAGCTGCTCAATATGAATAAGATCCGACTCTTCTTCACGGCTAACAAAAGTAATGGCGTAGCCAAACTGACCCGCGCGACCTGTGCGGCCGATGCGGTGTACGTAATCCTCTGCCAAGTATGGCACATCGTAGTTCACCACCCGTGGCAGGCCAACGATATCTAAACCGCGTGCAGCTACCTCGGTGGCCACCATTACGCGTACTTTACCATCGGTAAACTCTCTAAGCGCGCGACGACGTGCCCCTTGTTTTTTATCGCCATGACAAACATTGGCTGCAATGCCGTCAAGCTGAAGCTCTTCAACGAGTTTGTCTGCGGTTTCTTTCATGTTGACGAACACCAGCACTTGTTGCCAGTTTTTCTTACCAATCAATTCCGACAGCAACTCGCGTTTGCGCTCTTCTTTTACTGGATAAACCACATGGCGAACGGTTTCAGCGGTACTGTTCTCGGGGGCGGCCTGAATTAATTTAGGGTTTTTTAACACCTGTTTGGCAAATTGCTTCATGGCTGAGGGGAAGGTGGCTGAGAACAGTAACAATTGCTTGTTTTCATCCACCAGCTCAATCACTTTTTGCATATCGTTAATAAAGCCCATGTCGAGCATGCGATCGGCTTCATCTAATACTAGGTGTTTTACGGCGTTTAAGGTGACATTGCCAAGGCGAATATGATCCAATAAGCGCCCAGGTGTGGCCACTAAAATATCTACCCCTTGCTTCAAGCGCTCAGCCTGACCATTGACGTTCACACCACCAAACAGAGCTTGTACTTTTAGGTCGGTGTACTTAGCAAAAGTGGCGCAATTTTTAGCGATTTGCTCTGCCAGCTCACGCGTAGGCGCTAAAATCAAAGCGCGCGGCATGGTTTGCTGCTCAGATTCAAGCAATTTATGAATAATTGGCAATGCAAACGCGGCGGTTTTTCCGGTTCCGGTTTGGGCAGTAGCAAGCACATCACTGCCTTGACGCACAGCTGGAATGGCCGCTTGCTGAATAGGCGTGAGCGTGTGGAAATCAATCTCTGTTAGTGCATCTAACAGCGGCTGGGGAAAACTAAATGATGAAAACGTTGCCATAATAACCTACGACCGAATCGAAAACGGTCGCAGATTATATCGGACTAATTCATTTTTAACAAAACTTAAGCAAGGTTTCGTCAATTAATTTTGGTGCATGACCAATGTAGTCACTTTCTGATAAGGCGTTAATTAGCTCAATGCCCTGCTGCTGTTGCTCTTTCGACAGTGGTACATACGGCAACCTAAATAGTGGGTTCACTGCACCGGTCATGATCAAAGCGCTATTAATGGCGATTGGGTTTGGCTCGCAGAACAACCAATTCATGAGTGGCTGTAGTGAGTCATTAAGAGCTTCGTTCGGCTTATCCATTAGTTGGCGGAACAGCCCTGGAATGAGGTTAGACGCCACGGAGATAACGCCGTGTGCTTGGCTTTTATGGCGGCTCTGGTGTGCTTCGTCGTCATTACCAGACCAACAAGCAATGCCTTTTGCCTCATAGTGGGCAATACGCTCGTCGCCAGCACACTCTTTCATGCCGACAAAGTTTTTATGTTTCGCCAGCGGCTCAATAAAGTCAGGAGTCAAGTCTTGCCCGGTACGACCAGGTACGTTGTAAATAAACGCCGGGCCAACGTCTAATAAGGCATCAAAATGGGCTTTTAGGCCTGCTGTTGAGGTTCTACCGTAATAAGGATTGATCTGTAAAGCACAGTCCATTCCCATGGCAAAGCCGTATTGTGTTGCCTTTACCGCTTCACGGGTGTTGTTGCTGCCGGTATTACCAATAATAAGAATACGACCAGAAAATTTACTCACTGAATGGGCAATAAGCATCAAGTGCTCTTCCCAGTTCATAAGCTGACCTTCACCTGTAGTGCCTGCCACCACAATGCCATCAACGCCTGCTTTTATTTGCGCTTCAACCAGCTGATCGTAAGTATCTAGGTCTACTTCGCCACTCATGGTGTAAGGCGTTTTAATCGCGGTGATTAAACTTGCTTTTTTAATAGTTTGAATTTGTTGCATAGTGCTTCTTTTACTCTTGCAGATGACTGCTATTTTTATCACAAAAAGACCCACGATCCGACCTAAATAGCACAGTAATTCGCCAAGTTTCTAACAATTTTTGCAAAAGGCTTGTGATTTGCTTAATGATCAAGCAAAATCACAATTACTGTATATTTATCCAGTTAAATAAATCATGAGCCTAACGTCATATTTAAATACCCATTTTTATACCGCATTGGAGCTGTGTAGTAGCCTTAAAATAGATGAAGAACAGTTATTTCAATGGCAGCAACACAGCTTATTTCCTAAAGCCAGTTATAGCATTCAAAACCAGCTAAATTGCAGCTCTTATTTTGGTTTTTACCAATGTGAAGAATACAGCGATTATTATGCCCGAGGTTTGCTGAACTGGGGCCAACTGCTGACCAAACACAAGGTCGATCAATCCAGTGTGGCGTTTGAGCTGTTTCAACAACGTTACTGTGAAGCGTTGGCAAAATGCGCTGAAAAAGGATTTACCACGGACGATCCGTGTTTTGGTGATGATTTAGCTGAGCACACGCAACAGGTGTGGCAACAGTTTTTGTGTAGTAAGTATGCCGTTATCAGTCAAAATGGCTTAGTTGAAGAAGCCCTCTACATCGACCTTGGCCGCGCCATTATTGACGACATTACCGAGGCAAGAACTGCAGCAACCATTCCACCGGAACAGCGCCAGGCCGTGCATAATGCCATTAAGTTGCTTAATAAAGCCTTGGCAGTAGACATACCGGTAGAGCAAACGGAATCGCTGCGCAGTAAATACATTGATCAGCTGATCCGCAAGTACGATCTCAGAATAAAGTAAAACCGACTTGCTGGTGTTTGCAACCTGCTAAATTTGCTGCTCTAAGTGCGAGCGAATGATTTCAAACGCCTTTAGCACTTTAAGCTGATCAGGACACAAACTGTCGTACCAGGCATCGAATAGCTCGTCGTCTTGCTCACTGAGGGTTTGATACTGGGCTAATAGGGTGACAATATCACTGTGAGTACAGCTCAGAGAATCCAGCTCTTGTTGCAAGGCACTGTCGTCATTACTTTGTAATTTGGCCAAAATGGAGTTATCTAACTCTGCTTGTTTATCCATAATAAATGCTCGATATATTGTTATTATAATGAAGGCACCCACACAACCGCGTTGGTGTCGTCAAAATTTGTCCATTAGGTTAACTGCGAGTTTGCCGTCGCTTTGTACTACCCTTCACTACTAGTTATAACAGGCAAATTTGACTAAAGTAAGTCTCTTGTGCTCGATTGCTCAAGATGCGTTCAGTTTTACTGGCAAGCGCTCAATAATCCGCCGCTATTCTTGGTAATTTCCCCAATTTTGCTCCTAACAATTGCGCCTGAAGTATCCAACCAGAAAAAGTAATTGAGAATCGTTGTTATCTACTATATATTATGGCCTCAATTGATACATTGTAACATATCATTTTATAGGAGCTTTTATGAAACCCAATATTCACCCTGACTACGGCCTGGTTGCCTTTCACGACACCGCGGTAGACAAATACTTTATTGTTGGCTCAACCATCAAATCAAGCAGAACCGTTGAGCTCGATGGTAAAACCTATCCTTATGTTCCTATTGATGTTTCTAGTGCATCACACCCATTTTATACCGGTAAACAAAAACTGGTTGCCAGTGACGGACGAGTGGCACAGTTTAATCGTCGCTTTAAAAACCTAGGCAGCAAAAAGGCCTAACGCCATGAAAGTACTGAGTTCACTGAAAAGTGCGAAATCCAGGCCCGGCTGCCAAGTGGTAAAACGCCGCGGTCGTGTTTTTGTCATTTGTAAAAGCAACCCGCGGTTTAAAGCAGTGCAAGGAAAGAAAAGCCGAAAGTAATACTAGGCAAGATCAAGCAAGATTACGGTTGTTGAGAACAGCAAAGACAGTGTCGTTAATGCACTGTCTTTGCTTTGTCGTTAGCTTCCAAATAACAGTTCCCAGAAGCTGGGTGGCTCATGGAGTTCGTGATAGTGTTTACGTAACTCATCAATTTTAGCAATTCGTGCTCTGGCCTTATCTGGCTGCCCTTGCTGAATATCACCCAGTGCTGAATCAATGGTATTGATCACCTTATCCAAACCCTGCTGCGACTGCTTAGCGACATCCGTTTTAAAGTGAAAATTTTTGCTACTTTCAGCCAGTGTTTTCATTTTAACCAGCGCGGTTTGCAGCTCCTCGGTTGAGCTGGATTTCACCGCGAGTTTATACTGGTGGCCCATTTTTTTCATGGTTTGATTTAGCTCACTGCCCTCTTGGGCCAACCCCATGTGCGAACACATTAGTACTAACAATACTGCGATATATCTCATTTTACCCCCAAAGATTGAAACGCCATTATACTGCATAATTCGCACAGCCTGAACACTTGGGTCTACACTGGTAATGTCTGAAGTTAAAAATCGAACCTATGCTTAAAATTATCATAATTGTTAGTGCATTATTGCTATCTGGAATTAGCCTTGCGAGCCCTATAGCGGTTGAGTTTATCAATCCAGGGCATGAGAGCGATAATGCTACTGGGCATTTCTGGCCTAATGTAAGTAAGGTCATGGAAACGGCCGCAGCGGATTTAAACATTCAGCTATCGGTTAAATACGCAAAACGTAACCATATCGTGATGAAATCATTGGTTAAAGCCGCGCTAAACGGTAATTCTGACTACCTTATTTTAGTCAATGAAAAAGCCAGTGTGATCCCGCTGTTACTTAAGGAAAAGGCCAATAATAAAAAACTGTTGTTTTTGCTTAACGGCCCATCTGCTGAGCAAAACGCCAAGTTACATCAGGCTGGCTATCAAGTGCTCGGCAGCATTGTCCCTGACAATTTTCAAGCCGGCTTTACCCTAATGGCTGAGCTTAGCAAAAAAGCCTCTGCAACTAAGGCCGAGCAAGGGGTATTGGCTTTGTTAGGCGATGTTGCCACACCGGCAGCACTCGACAGACAAAAAGGCATGAATGCTTTTGTTAGTAAGCATGAACATCTACAGCTGCTTGCGCAAGTAAACAGTCATTGGTCACAGCAAGATGCTTATCGCATCACCAAAGCTTGGTTAACTCGGGCGCCGGAACTAACCATCGTTTGGGCAGCCAACGATCCTATGGCCTATGGTGCACTACAAGCAGCTCTTGACCTTGACCGCACTATCACGGTGGGTGGTGTTAACTGGGACTCCCCAATAGCCAAGCAATTGGATGTTTCTATGGGAGGCCACGTGCTCCTCGGTGCCTATGCCCTAGTGCAACTGCGCGCCTTTCACTTAAATCAGAGCGAGATTGGCTTGCATAGGCTGGCTATTTTTAGGCCACTGCAAGAACAGTACTGGCCACTTTATGAAGCTTTACATGGCAACTTTCCAAAACACCTGGACTTTTTACGTTACATTAACAATAACAACCGCTTCACCATCAAAGATATAAATGAATCAATAATACGCAATGAAGTGCATTAGCTCTGCTTAATTTATCACCTAGGGTTACGTATAAGCTCATAATTCACTCTTTATAACTTAACTATGCAAACCAAGTTTGTCTTATTAACGCGCCATTGACAGCGCTATCATTACCTGCTTTAGTTACAAAGGTAAACAACATGTAAAGGTGAAAAAATGAAAAAACATTATTTAACTAAAGTAATTGCCCTATCCACCATCAGTGCGAGCATTATTGCTAATCTCGCTATGGCACAGGCAGATCAACGCGTGATCGTTACCTTGCAAAAACAAGCGATGCCAACAGCACAACCGGTGCAAGTGAGCGCACAAGCTTTGGCGCAATTTAAAACCCAAGCATTAAGGCAACAAGCCTACAGCGTGATGGGTACTAGCGACGTTGAAGCTTTGCCCAGCATTAATGCTTATGTCGCACACGCGTCAGATGAGCAAATCGCGGCATTAAAGTCTAACCCAAGTGTCGCCATGGTAGAGCTTGATCCCAAGCGCTATTTACCTGCCATTACCCCTTGGGCTATCGAGCCGCAAGCAGAAACCATTCCTTATGGCATTAGCATGGTGCAAGCAGATCAACTCTCCGATAGCGCCAGCGGCAATAGCAAAGTGTGCATTATGGACACCGGCTATACCCTAGGTCACCCTGATCTACCCAATACGGGGATCACAGGAGACGATGGCTATGGCAGCCATAATACCGGCGTTTGGAGTAACGATGGCAATGGCCACGGCACCCATGTTGCCGGTACTATCGCCGCTCTTGGAGGTAATAACACTGGCGTGGTTGGAGTTAACCCATCAGGTCAACTGGGTCTGCACATTGTTAAGGTGTTTAACGATCAGGGAAGCTGGGCTTACGGCTCAGATCTGATTAAAGCCATTGAGCAGTGTCAGCAAGCTGGGGCTAATATCACCAGCATGAGTCTCGGTGGCAGTGGTAGCTCCATCGCCGAACGTAATGCCTTTAGTCAGAGTTATCAAAGTGGCATGTTGCACATTGCCGCAGCAGGAAACGCTGGCAATAGCTCCCTCAGTTACCCAGCCTCTTACGATGCTGTCGTCTCAGTTGCTGCGGTCAATAGCTCCGAGAGCAAAGCGTCGTTTTCGCAGTATAATAGTCAAGTTGAAATTGCCGGCCCAGGGGTGAACGTTAACTCCACCTGGAATAACAATGGCTATCGCAGTATCAGTGGTACCTCCATGGCCACACCCCATGTTTCGGGTGTCGCCGCGTTAGTGTGGGGGCAGTTTCCACAATGTAGCGCAGAGCGTATTCGCCAAGTGTTAAACACCACCGCCAAAGACAAAGGCCAAGCGGGCCGTGATACCTCCTATGGTTATGGTATTGTTCAAGCCAAAGCGGCGGTCGATTACCTAAACGCCAATGGCTGCAATGGCGAGCCCTCTGAACCAATTGCAAATTTCAGTTACAGCACCGATGGCTTAACGGTATCTTTCACTAATCAATCAAGTAGAGGCAACTACACGTGGCAATTTGGTGATGGCACCAGCAGTAACCAAGCAAACCCTACACATAGCTACAGTGCCGCAGGGACTTACCAGGTGAGTTTAACCGTCAGTGATGATAACAACCGCAGTAATACGGCTACGCAACAAATAACCGTATCAGAGCAATCCGGTGGCTGTAGTGGCGTTGCCAACTGGAATGCGACCACACACTATGTGGTAGGCGATAAAGTGGCATACCAAGGATTTGAATACAGTGCCATCCATTGGTCACGTGGCGCTGAGCCCGATGTCTTCTCTAACGTTTGGCGTAAGGGAGCGGCCTGTAACTAGAGCGCTTAAGGCACTGAGCCTACTTCTTAGCTCAGTGCCAATACCACACTGCACACTAAAATCACGCTGATCATTTGCCACTCTCGAGGCCGCATAGCTTCTTTAAAACACCAAACGCCGAGCAAACTGGCGCTAACAATGCCAATGGCACGCTTTAACCCTTCCACTAAACCAGGTTGTACTGTACTTAGTGCCTGCATTTGCAAAATCACGGCCGCAGCAAACACCGCTGCCGAAACCAGCCAAGTGAGGCCATGACGACGTAACTGTAATCCTCTTAACTTAGGCCTTAACACCACTAAGTTAACAAAGAACACCATAAACGTGATAAAGCCGGCATGAAATGACAAGCTACTAAATTGCAGAGCTTGTTTATCAAACACGATGCATAAGCCCCAACACAAAGAGGTGATGGCCACCTGCTTGGCACCAGGCTCATGAAATGAAAAGCGCCCGCCTTGTAGGAAAAATGAAGCCACCACAATGGCGCCTATGAGGCTCCATTGCAGCAGTGTTAGCGGCTCACTTAGCAAAACCCAAGCAAAAACACCCGCTAAGGCCGGAGTAATAGACAACAGCGGCAATACCACGGCCATTCTGCCAAGCGCTAACGCTTGAATAAAGTTGACACTGCCAATGGCCGCTAATACGCCACTGGCCAGTGCTGGAATGAGATAATTTTGACTGGGCAAGCTGGGGTTGGTGGTAAGCCAATACACTACATAGACAGGCAATACGAGTACGCTGAATAATACTGACATCTGGGCCGCACTGTAATGACTTGCAAGACGTTTACGAAAAAAATCAAATGCCGCCCAATTTAATGCGCTTAACAACGCCACTCCCATTTAGACTCCTTTTAAAGCCAGCTCTGCTTGAAACTTCATGTAGTCATTAATTTTAAAGTGATCTGGCTTCCAACCCAATAAAAAACGATAAAAATCAGCCCATACCACAGGCCAAAGAGCACGCCACTCACTGAGTAGCTCAGCAATATCAAGGGACGCCACTTTGCCGAGTAACTCCAACCTCAAAGTGTCTAAATATAAGGTTAAGTATTCGTCTGCATGCATTAACTGCTCGTGTTCATCGAGCACCGAGGTCAATAGCAACATCAAGTCGGCCACCCCTACCCCTTTACCGACATACTGAAAATCAAAGCCTAAAACTTCATCGCCATGAAAGGCAAAATTAGCTAACTTGGCATCGCCATGTAGCCAAGTTTGCCAGCGACTTTGCTTAATTTTCTTGGCTAATAACGGCGCGGCTTCTTTCATGCTCCCCGGCGCCATACGCTGCAGCTCATCAGGGCGAGTATCTAAATGCCAATAATTGCCCTGTGACCACACATGCTCCGCCGGACTTTGCAAAAAGTGCGCGTGAAACTTGGCCAACCAAGTGATCACCGCGAGCAATTGTGACTGTGAAGGGGAGTCAACTTGCACAAAGCCTTGCGCTGAAAAGTCGCGCAGTACCATGTAGTCGATGTCGCCATGCTTGCCTTCACCAAGGTAATTGGCGGTATTACAAGGATGGAGTAACTCTATGGCATGGTATTTGTAGAAATTTCGCTCTACTTCATAGGACTTTGCTTTACGTTGCAACGCCTGAGTTGATTGCGCAATGCGGCGATGTTCAATGTGACTGGGCACCTGGGTGCGTTTTATGGCTAATCTGCCAGCGTCATGATCAATAAACAACATGTCGCCACAACCACTCCACAGTTGTTGCTCTTGTTGTTCAGCGATAGGCGCAGAGATCACCTTAGTGGGAATGTCAATTTTCACTGTGATACACCTATTTAATTATACTGTACAGCGTATCTCTTTAACCACTCAGCCAGTAAGCAAACAGATCCACTGTGTTTCAACATTATAGCTGTATTTATTATCATTACCTAACATGAAAAAGCCCTTAACCAAACGGTTAAGGGCTATTACGTTTTCCGCTAAAAAGTGTGGTACTTAGTTGTTAACTGCCTGCTTAAACGTTTCTTTCGCCGTCTCTTCGGTAAGTAGATTCATATCAAAATCAAACTCGTCCACTCGGATAGCTTTTTCACGTTTGCGGTTGTAGTCAACTAACTTCGCATACTCTTCTTCAGTGATAAGGTTAGCCACAAGTGCGTTGTCTAGCGTTTGCTCAAATCTCACACCTGGTTGCACTTCGCGCTTACGAATGGCGCGCTTAACCTTAGTCAGTAGCTCTAAGCAACCCATCTTGGCTTTGTAAGCTTGCTCATTGATGTCATGACCGTCACCTGCTGTTGGCTTCACAAGGTGAGTTAACTGCGCTTTAAATGGCGTATCCATTTGTGCTGCCGCAGCCAGCTCACGCACCATATCATCATTGATCTTCGGCATTTGCTTACCACTGAACTGTAACGTGATGGTGCGCATAAAGCGGCGTGCACCAGTGGCCGGGAAGTTATCCAAGAATTTATGTAAGGCTTCTTCGGCACTGGTTAAAGCATGACGAGTGGCGTAGTGGAAATAAGGCGCAGCTTGCTCGCGCTGAGCTACCGCTACTTTTTGCTCATAATACTTAATCGATGCCATGGCCGCGTATAAATGACTCATTACATCACCTAAACGCGCTGACAACATTTCTGCCTGCTTCAGCTTGCCGCCTAAAACCAATAGCGAGAAGTCAGCGTAAACAGCAAGTTTTGCCGCTAAGCGGTGTGCTGCTTTTTCATAAGCACGCACTTCCGGTAGTGATGACTTCGCTTCAGCAGTAAATGGCATTAAGCCGTATTTAAATGCTCTTAAGCTATTGGCAACACTGTAACCTACCGTTTTGGTCAGGATACCGCGGAACTGGCTGTCGGCATTTTTCTCTTCACTGTGGATAGACTCAACCATAGACTGCAGGTACGGGTGACAACGCATCACACCTTGACCGAAAATCATTAGGTTGCGAGTCAGAATGTTAGCCCCTTCCACTGTAATGGCAATCGGCTGCGCAACATAACCACTTGCTAAGGTATTTTGTGGACCATTTTGAATCGCTTTACCCGCAAGAATGTCCATCGCTGAGTCGAGTACGTCACGACCAGTCTCTGTCATGTGGTACTTTGCAATCGCCGTTACCACAGAAGGTTTAAAGCCCATGCCTAAGCCTTCTGTGGTCAACACTCGCATGGCTTCTTGCATGTAGGTTTTACCAGCGATATCTGCTAGTTTCTCTTGAATACCTTCAAATTGACCAATAGATAAACCAAATTGCTCACGCACAGCAGCGTATTCTGATGCCGATTTTAGTGCTACTTGGCTGGTTGATACACCGAGTGCAGGAAGAGAAATACCGCGGCCAGCGCCTAAGCAGCTTACTAGCATCTGCCAACCACGACCGATGTTCTTCTGGCCACCGATGATAAACTCCATCGGAATAAATACTTTTTCACCGCGAGTAGTACCGTTGTAAAAACGCACACCCATAGGGTCGTGACGGTTACCTAATTGCACACCTGGGTGGTCATGCGGGATAAGGGCACAGGTGATACCCAACTCTTTTTTACCGCCTAGTAACCCTTCTGGATCAAGCACTTTAAAGGCTAAGCCAAGCACAGTAGCAATTGGTGCTAGCGTGATATAACGTTTGTCCCAAGTGATCTCAAGACCCAAGACCTCTTCACCATTGAAGGTGCCTTTCTTAACAATACCTTGGTCTGGAATTCCGCCAGCATCGGAACCGGCTTCTGGGCTAGTTAAGGCAAAACATGGAATATCACGACCGTTGGCAAGGCGAGGTAGATAATGCGCTTGCTGCTCTTTGGTACCATAGTGCAATAACAGCTCGCCTGGACCTAACGAGTTAGGAACCATAACCGTTACTGCCACCGCTGATGATTTTGTTGCGATGGTACCAACGATGGTTGAGTTGGCGTAAGGGCTAAACTCTAAACCACCGTACTCTTTAGGAATGATCAAAGAAAAGAAGCGTTCTTTTTTCAAAAATTCTAAAATATGCTCTGGTAAATGCTTACCATTTTGAATTTCTGAATCGTCAATCATGCCCATTAGTTCTTTTACCGGGCCTTCAAGAAACGCCTGCTCTTCAGCACTTAATTTGGCTTCCGGCACTGCTCTTAGCGCAGTGAAGTCTGGTTTGCCTTGATAAATAGAACCCTCAAGCCAAACATCACCCGCATCGAGTGCCTCTTGCTCTGTTGTTGAAATGCTAGGGAGGATTTTTCGTAAATTCGTTCTTAAGCTCATAGTAAACTCATCCGACCAGATAAATATACTTACATTACGGCATAAAAATTCGTTTAGATCAATTACTCTATTTAACTTTTTAACGCCTTTTTTACGGTATTAGCGTCGATTTCATATAAAAAACTGGAAAATTAATAGCTTACAGCTGTACGCTGAATGTGATTTTTTGTTTGGGATAAAGCAAAAAATTACGCAAAAGACACTAGGTGAAGTGCAATTTAGCGCATTGATGGCATAGCTTGGGGGTAGCGATTAAAAATGACTGCGCTTAGCGTCACACAGTTGCGCAAAAATGAGCGGTGATACGGCCACTTCAAGGCCTCTTCTACCGGCACTGACATACACTTTTTCATACTCGAAAGCACTGGCATGCACCCAGGTTGGCAGGCGTTTTTTTTGCCCAAAAGGGCTGATCCCACCAATTACATAACCACTTGATTTCTCGGCAAGTGATTGCTCGGCTAACTGGGCTTTTTTGCCGCCACAGGCTTTAGCAAAGGC
Source organism: Pseudoalteromonas sp. UG3-2 (assembly GCF_037120705.1). Lineage (NCBI taxonomy): Bacteria > Pseudomonadati > Pseudomonadota > Gammaproteobacteria > Alteromonadales > Pseudoalteromonadaceae > Pseudoalteromonas > Pseudoalteromonas sp. UG3-2. The sequence continues at coordinate 44,265 of NZ_JAWLJU010000001.1, forward strand.
TTTCAGATCAACCTGCTTGGTAGCGGGAGAAATGGCCACATGCAGCTTGCCATCGACGCTTAATAACAAGGTTTTAAACACTTGCTGCTGCGCTAAACCCAACTTGTTTACCGCCTCGTTAGCAAAGTCATTGTCGTTTGGGTCGTGGCTAAATTGTAACACTTCAAATTCCACTCGTGCCTTTTTCAGTGCCTTTATTGCTGGCGTCATATTCAATCCCTAAATGATGAAAGTTGTTTTGAGCTGTCATATTAATAACAAACGCATGCGAAAATAAATAGTAATAATGACTATTGTCTTAGTCATGGATTGGTGAAGGTCTGCACAAAGTAAAAATCGCCAAGCTCTTTTTATTGCTGAGTGACAATCTGCACTATACTTAGTGTAATTCGCTTTTTACACGCTTAGCGTTATCAGCAGCCAAGTGCTCAACCCAGCGCCTCCTGCTAACGACTCTAGCGCAAAATGGTGCGAATTGGTATTACTATGCCAGCCTTTAGATCAGGGTTCTCGCTGGCATAAACCATTGACTATCAAGGTGAGTAACCAGACTATGCAAGTGTTAAGATATGCCTCATGTCTTATTGCACTGTATATGGGCATAGCACTCCTTTGCCAAGAATATCAGGATTGGCGCATTGGACAAGTATGCGACAGTAAATGCTATCGCTTGAACACGGATGACGCGACCAGACCCCATAACCGCGTAACCAATGAAACGCTATGTTACTGCGGAGAAACACCCGAGCATATCTTAGTGGTGAATTAGTGGTGCAATAAAAAAGCCCGCACAGCTGTGCGGGCTTTTCATTTGCTTGTTAGCAAAATTACTTGGTGAGATCGTCAAAGAATTTCTTCACACCATCGAAAAAGCCTTGTGCTTTCGGACGGTTTTTACCGTTGTTATCGCCCATCGACTCTTCAAGCTCATGTAAAAGCTCTTTTTGACGTTCGTTAAGGTTAACCGGTGTTTCGATAACGATCTTACAAATTAAGTCGCCTACCGCGCCACTGCGCACTGACTTAACCCCTTTACCACGCATGCGGAACATTTTACCTGTCTGGCTCTCAGCTGGGATCTTCAATTTCGCACGGCCGTCTAAGGTCGGTACTTCAATCTCACCACCCAGTGCTGCGGTAGTGAAACTAATTGGCACCTCACAGTATAAATTGTTGCCATCGCGAACAAAAATGGGGTGCTCTTTCACCGCCACTTGCACGTACAAGTCACCGGCTGGGGCACCGTGCATTCCTGCTTCCCCTTCGCCCGATAGTCTTACTCGGTCTCCGGTATCCACACCCGCTGGGATCTTAACATTCAGTGTCTTAGTCTTTTCTACGCGGCCCTGACCATGACAGCTATTACAGGGATCGGAAATAACTTGGCCTGTGCCCTGACAGGTTGGACACGTTTGTTGTACTGCAAAAAAGCCTTGGCGCATTTGCACTTGGCCAGCACCATGACAGGTTGTACAGGTTTTAGGTTTCGAACCAGCTTTGGCACCACTGCCATCGCACGGCTCACAGCTAACCCAAGTGGGCACCTTGATGTCCACTTCTTTACCGCGTACTGCCTCTTCAAGACTTAGCTCAAGGTTATATCTTAAATCGGAACCGCGCTGTTGTCGCGATTGACGACGACCACCGCCGCCACCAAAGATATCACCGAATACGTCCCCAAAGATATCACCAAAGTCGCCGGCACCGCCAAATCCACCATGACCTGCACCACCACCTTGTTCGAAAGCTGCATGGCCGTATTGATCATACATCTGGCGTTTTTGACTATCAGTCAATATCTCGTAAGCTTCTTTTACTTCTTTAAATTTCGCTTCGAGATCGGCGTTACCAGCGGTACGGTCAGGGTGATACTTCATAGCAAGGCGTTTGTACGCCTTTTTAATGTCACGTTCACTGGCGTCTCTAGAAACACCTAATACTTCATAATAGTCAGGTTTAGACATTTTTATCACACTACTCTTTTATGGCAACGGTTGTTGCTACAAACTCTATCGCTTAAATCTGGGTAGCCACTGCAATACCAACTTACTTATTTATTCCCTCAAATAGAGCAAGTATTGATGCCGATTGCCATTACTATCCCGCGCAAAATAGAGTTTTTTATAAACACGTAGGGCGCGACAAGCCTTACAGCCAGCGCGCCCTCCTCAAAGACTCAAGCTTACTTCTTGTCGTCTTTCACTTCTTCGAATTCAGCATCCACTACGTCGTCGTCTTGCTTCGCTGATTCTTGCTGCGCGCCTGCGTCACCGCCTGCTTGTTGCGCTTGTGCTTTCGCTTGCGCAATTTCCATTAACTTTTGCGACTTCTCAGCAAGTGCTTGGGTCTTAGCATCGATGTCTTCTTTGCTGTCGCCTTTAATTGCTGTTTCAAGCTCGCTCAAAGCTGCTTCAATGGCAGTTTTGTCGTCAGCTGGTAAGTCATCACCGGCTTCCTCAATCTGCTTACGCGTTGCGTGAACTAGTGCATCCGCTTGGTTACGAGCGCCAACTAGCTCTTCAAACTTCTTGTCTTCTTCCGCGTTGGCTTCTGCATCACGTACCATTTTTTCCACTTCGTCGTCGCTTAGACCAGAAGAAGCTTGGATAGTGATCTTTTGCTCTTTACCCGTATCTTTATCTTTCGCCGATACGTGTAGGATACCATCAGCATCCACGTCGAACGTTACCTCGATTTGTGGCACACCACGCTGAGCTGGACGAATGCCTTCTAGGTTAAATTGACCTAGCGACTTGTTGTCTGCCGAACGCTTACGCTCACCCTGCAATACGTGGATAGTTACTGCAGACTGGTTGTCTTCTGCTGTTGAGAACGTTTGCGACTTCTTAGTAGGGATAGTCGTGTTTTTCTCAATCAGTGCCGTCATCACTTGACCCATGGTCTCGATACCAAGAGATAGCGGACATACGTCTAGTAGAAGAACGTCTTTTACGTCACCTGCAAGTACACCACCTTGAACTGCAGCACCTACTGCTACTGCTTCATCAGGGTTAACGTCTTTACGTGGCTCTTTACCAAAGAACTCAGCAACTGTTTTCTGTACTAGTGGCATACGTGTTTGACCACCGACAAGAATGATATCGTTAACGTCGTTCACAGACAGGTCTGAGTCAGCCAGTGCACGTTTTAGTGGTTCGATAGATTTTGACACTAGGTCTTCTACCAGTGACTCAAGCTTAGCGCGAGTCAGTTTAACGTTCATGTGCTTAGGACCTGTAGCGTCAGCAGTAACATAAGGTAGGTTTACCTCAGTTTGCTGTGCTGATGAAAGCTCGATTTTCGCTTTTTCAGCTGCTTCTTTAACACGCTGCATCGCCAGAGGATCTGTCTTCAGGTCAATGCCTTGGTCTTTCTTAAACTCTTCAACAAGGTAGTTGATAACGCGGTTATCGAAGTCCTCACCACCAAGGTGCGTATCACCATTGGTTGCCAATACTTCAAAGGTGTGCTCGCCTTCCACTTCATCGATTTCGATGATAGAGATATCGAACGTACCACCACCTAAGTCGTATACTGCGATAACGTTATCGCCTTTTTTCTTGTCCATGCCATAAGCAAGTGCTGCAGCCGTTGGTTCGTTGATGATACGTTTAACATCAAGACCAGCAATACGACCCGCGTCTTTCGTTGCTTGACGCTGTGAATCGTTGAAGTATGCAGGAACTGTGATTACCGCTTCTGTTACTTCTTCGCCAAGGTAATCCTCTGCCGTTTTCTTCATTTTCTTCAATACTTCAGCTGAAACCTGTGGTGCCGCTTTTTGCTCACCACGAACTTCAACCCAAGCGTCACCGTTGTCTGCTTTTACGATGCTAAATGGCATGATACCGATATCACGCTGCACTTCTTCATCTTCAAAGCGACGACCAATTAGACGCTTAATTGCGAAAAGTGTGTTTTTAGGGTTTGTAACAGCCTGGCGTTTTGCTGGCTGACCTACTAATGTCTCACCGTCATCTGTGTATGCAATAACAGAAGGAGTTGTGCGATCGCCTTCAGCGTTTTCAATTACGCGAGGCTTATCGCCGTCTAGTACCGCTAGACAAGAGTTAGTAGTACCTAAATCGATTCCAATAATTCTACCCATGAATCTTCTCCGACTTCAAAATTCGTTGTTCAGTTAGTTGCTTTGATAGATAGGGGCAGTGATTTGTAATTCAAGCGTCACAAGGAAAAAAATTTAAAAAAAATTGCATTTTTTTGCGTTTGGCCAGTTTTTCAACATAAAAGTATGGTGTTTTTGCTTGTTATTTGCCTTCTCAGAGCTTGATTACCTGGTTAGACCAGTTATTCTAACGGTCATTAATAAAGGAAATAAGAGAGCCTGACCATGACTTTTGATGACATTCTCAATAATAGCCAATTACAGCAACCCGAGTGCCAATTAACTTTTCCTGCTAATTGGTGCCAAGGCCGCACTGCTTTTGGTGGTTTATCTGCAGCCATTGCAGTGCAAAGCATGAAGCACCAGCTTAGTGAGCCACGTCGTTTGCTCTCTGTGAGTGTTAACTTTGTCGGGCCACTGTTACAGGACCAACCGTTCAGTGTAAACACCACAGTACTCAGAAGTGGTAAAAACGCCACTCAAATGCAAACGCAATTAATTCAGTCAGGGCAAGTCTGTGTCATTGCCCTAGGATGCTTTGGTAAAAACCGAGACTCTAGCATCATTGTCGATAATGACTTCACCTCCAGTTTAGATCCAGTCAACCCAAAAGCGATATTACCTTATCAAGAGGGAGTAATGCCGGCGTTTTTCCAACATGTCGCGCTCAACGCTCAACAAGGTGCAATGCCATTTTCAGGCGCCCCTTCTTCGCACTTAGGCGGCTGGATGCGTTTTAAAGAGCAAAGCTCAGCGGTCACAGAGCTGCACACTCTTGCACTTGCTGACGCTTGGCCACCGACTTTATTGCAAATGTGTAAGGCGCCAAGTCCTGCAAGCAGCATGTCGTGGTATATTGAGTTTTTATCGGAGATTAACCTTGAAAGCGATCAGTGGTTAGGTTTTGAAGCCATTACTCACCACAGCCAAAACGGTTATGGCATTGAAGACGCAAAAATAAGCTCCAGCTCAGGTCAACTGCTGGCATTAAGCAGGCAAACGGTGGCGGTATTCGACTAGTATTGCAAAAGCCAGTGGGATAACGCACACTTAAACCATAATAATCCACTGAGCTTGAATGTGATAACAGCCTGTCCCGAGTGCGACACTCTAGTCACCATAGACGATAGTAATGCTCATAAACGCGCCCTGTGTCCAACCTGTAGGCGCGTTTTACGTCATATTCCTGGTTATCAAAACCAGTGGGTACAGGCTTTTTCCATCGCCGCTTTACTGTTTTTATTTGCCAGCTTGTTCCCAACCTTTATTTCTTATAGTCAACACGGTTTAACTCAAGTGGTGAGTTTATGGCAAGCCACGGTATTACTCAGTGAACAGTACAGTTTCTTTCTTGCGGCTTTATTCGCGTTTGCTATTTTTGTTATGCCAGTGACCGTGTGCGTACTGTTATTGTTGGCCCATACCCCGATTTGGCAACGAATAAACGCGCACAACGCCCGTTACCTTGCCCGTTTTATTGCCGCACTCACACCACTCAACCTCACCGATATTTTCTTAGTTGCGGTACTGGTAAGTGCCTTTAAGTTAATGTCTTTTGCTGAATTAGAAATGGGGTTAGGGTTTTGGGCTTATATCCTCTTTGTATTTTGTTTTATCGAGGCCTTGTCACTGTTTGACCACGAACACCTTTGGCGTGAGCACACTGCTCAGCTCACACAAGACCCTAACTGGGTGGTTGAGGGCAACCATAAGCGCTGTAAGGTATGCGGCTTTGTCGGTCATGGTCAGCGCTGTGAACGTTGCTTTGCTAAACTCAAGCATCGCACAGAGCAATCATTACAACGCAGTTTAGCTTGGATGTTTACCAGTGTGGTGCTGCTGTTGCCAGCCAACATGCTGCCCATCATGGACACCATCAGTTTAGGCATGCACACCCCAGCCACCATATTTTCTGGCGTAGTGGTATTATGGCAAGACGGCTCCTATCCTGTCGCCTCACTGATTTTTTTAGCCAGCATTTGTATTCCAATAATCAAGGCAGTGCTATTAAGTTACCTCTTGCTGCGGGCAAAACGTCCGAAGAACCCATTAAAAGCGACTCGGGTGTATCGTTTATTGGAATACGTTGGTCGCTGGTCGATGATAGATGTGTTTGTGGTTATCTTGCTGGTTTCTCTGGTGCAGCTGGGCACTGTGTTGAATGTTGAGCCTGAAATTGGCATTGTATTTTTCACTATGATGGTACTGTGCCAAATTGCGGCAGTGAATAGTTTTGATCCGCGCCTTTTATGGGATAAAAAGAAACAATGAGTGTTGATGCGAAAATAGAAGACAAACCTAAGTTTTCCGTGATTTGGATAGTGCCAATTATTGCCCTATTGATCACCGGCTGGATGCTTTACCAACATCATATTAATAAAGGCCATATCATTTTTGTGAAAATGAACGACGCCGACGGCATCATTGCCGGAAAAACCGAGGTAAGGGTGAAAAGCGTTAAGGTGGGCTTGGTTGAATCACTGCAATTAGAATTACAACAAAACGCCGTGGTGGCCAAAGTGCGAATTTTGCAACCTTATGGCGAGCTTTTAGCTGAAGACTCTACGCTTTGGGTGGTTAAACCGAGAATTGATGAGTCAGGTATATCTGGCATGAACACTTTATTGTCGGGTGTGTATATCGAACTGTCTCCCGGTGAATCCTCATCCCGCTCGAGTATGTTTACTTTAATGGATGAACCGGCATTGATCAGCTCTGAAGTAGAAGGTAAACGTTATCAATTGGTGGCAACTGATGCCGAAGTACTGGATGTCGGCTCCAGTGTGTTTTTTAGAAATTACAAAGTCGGCCAGGTGGAGTCTGCGCATTTTAACGCCGATAGCCTAAAGATGGATTATGGTATTTTTATTTACTCACCTTACGATCAGCTTATTACCAATAACGCAATTTTTTGGGTGAGTTCTGGCGTCGACTTTAAGCTCTCAACCGATGGCGTTGAAGTGTCTACAGGCTCACTGTCGAAGATGCTAAAAGGTGGGATTTCTGTCGACTACCCGCCAACTATGCCCAGTGGCAAAGTAGCGCAAGAGGAAAAGCGCTTTTCGTTACATAAAAACTATGCCATGGCACTGGAGCGACGCTTTGATGAGTTTGATTACTATCTTATAGAGTTTGAGCAATCAATCAGAGGGTTAAAAGCGGGGGCCCCCATTGAGTATCGCGGCATGCGCGTCGGCACCATCGAGCAAGTGCCAGCCACCGGCATATCAGATGATAGACCCTTGTACTTTCAACAAGACAATACCGCTGTACCTGTTTTAGTTAAAATTGAATACGGTCGCATCTATGAAGATGCCGCAATCGCCGCTAATTATTGGTCAGACAACATAGACAAATGGATTGAAAATGGTCTTAGGGCATCCCTAAAAAGTGGTAATTTGTTAACAGGTGCGGTATATATAGAGTTAGACTTTTACCCAAATGCAGAACCTGTTAAACTCGCTCAAACCTCGGCATACCCCATATTGCCTAGTGTTCAGAGTGGTATCACAGTACTTTCTGAGCAAGTCACAAATTTACTCAATAAGTTAAATGGGTTACCTCTCGAAACAACTGTTAAGGAGCTAGAGGGTACCTTAAAGCAACACAGGCTATTAGCAATGGAAATGAATCAGCTCGTAGAAGCACTTAACGACAATAATATTACGGAAAAAGTAGACAACAATTTAGTTAGCCTAGAGTCCACCCTGACCCAACTCACCTCGAGTTTAAAGCAATTTGAGCAAACCATGACTCAATACCAAAAAGGCTCTGGGGTGATGGATCAATTGAGCGATACCTTAGAAGAGTTAGAAAGCTTATCTAACCGCCTTAAGCCCATTTCAAAAGGTCTCAATGAACAGCCGAATATGCTAATCTTTAATAAAGAAGATGAAGCCGATCCACTGCCTAGGAAGAATAAATGAGGCTGGTATTTTTTGCCCTTGTCACCACCTTAATCCTCACAGGGTGTTTTACTCACCCAAAACAACCTGTGAGTTACTATCAGTTTGATTCAGTGGTGCAGCAACAAAAAACCGATAAACTTGATAAACAAACGATCTTATTGGTTGATAAGGTGCAGCTTAACGAGCTGTACGATCAGCAAGCACTGATCCAAGTACAAGCCAATAATCAAGTCAACATTGCCAACTTCCATTTTTGGGCACAACCTCCCAGCGAAATGTTAACTTGGCAATTGATCGACGCCCTCAATCAGCAGCCACAGCTGGTGGCTCTTAATAGCACTAAGTACTACCGTGACAATCAACCCCACTATCGCCTTGCAATTGAATTAAATGAGTTCGCCGGACACCACGCAAAAGGCGCAATAATGACAGGCAGCTGGTACCTATATTACTTCGACCAAGGTCGCTATCAATTGCATCAGCTGAATAATTTCAGCTTTACAACACCACTGCAGGCAGATGGTTTCAGTGCTCTAGTTAGCGCTCACCAGAACAACTTTGCACAGTTGCAGCAACAGCTTAAAAGAGCATTAAAGCGCCAGTACGAATAACTGTACCGGCTTTAAATGGGCGTCAATAATAAGCTCCCCTACCCGACTAAAGCCTAGCCGGCTCAATAAGTTAATGCTGGGTTTATTGCTGTTTAAAGTGATAGCTGACAGTTGCGACACTTCATTTTGTGTTTTTAAAAACTCAATTAACAGGGCCGCCGACTGATACGCTAGACCACGGCCAGTGTAGTCATCTAAAAATGCATAGCCGATATCTGGGCAGGTTAAAAATGGCCGTTGATATAAACCACAAATACCAATGGCTTGATTAGTCCCTTGCTCAACCACCACAAAGGGCGCCACAGCGCCAATTTGATATGGGATCAAAAACGACTGCTCAATATGGCTCTGAGCATCTTCTATGGTACGGATCCCTTTATCGCGAATATTGTTAATAAAGCTGGTTTGATTCAACAGCTGCAAAATAAAAACGGCGTCTTCAAGGTTAGCGCGCCTAAGTGCAATCTGGGAATTTTCGATTAGCGTTGTATTGTGCTGCTGCATCCGTAAACCACTGTGTTAAAGAAGAAATAGAATACAATCATAGCCCTAGAGTGACCACAAACCAAATTAAACAGGCCGAACATGAATGACATGCTCGGCCTGTAACTCGTCACGCTATGGCGCTCATTGCGTTAGTTTGCACCATTAATCCTGCAACGATACCGTCTCACTGAGCTGCTTAACGGACTCAAGCTTGGTTTGACCTTTAAGGTCAGCAAACGGTTGCGACTGAAACTTTTCACCGCGTAACTGCACATTAAGCCGTGCAGCGTCCGGGTTAAGCACGGTTTGCTGATAATAGTCTTTAATATCTTGCAAGGTCACGGCTCTGACAGCTGCTGTGAGCTTGGCTTTTGAGTCAAAATCCATGTTTTCCTTAAACCAGTCATTTACCAACGGCTGCGATTCTTCTGCGAGATTTTTTGGCTCCTCTGTTAACGACACTAATGCGGCATTTTTCAGTTGAGCAAAGGTTGCCTCATCCAGCTCAGCCAGCTCTTCGGCATACTCTAATTTAAATGCGTCAAAACGCTGTTGCATGCTTTTTGAGTCTTTTACTGGCGTTTGAATGTAAAAGCCCATAGCTGAGTAATCATCAATTGCCACACTGGTGGCTCCAACAGCATAAGCCAGCTGCTCTTGCGTTCTCAGTGTTTCAAACGCTGCGGTTCTTAAATGACCTTGAAGTACCATGGCTGCCGCTTTTGCGGCGTAGCCCTTGTCTGGATGAACAGCAAAATCAATGACCGCAACGTCGGCAACATCAATGTCTTGTTGCCATACCAACGTTTGCTCGGCTTCAGGTTGCCAATATTTTGCCCGAGCATAGTCCGTCACGTGTTGACGCTCTGGTAACGCTTGGTTCAGGGTTTGATGTACTTGCTCAAGTGCCGCTTGGTCGTAGTTGCCATAAGCAAATATTCTTACTTGGTTGTTACGTAATACTTGCTTTTGCACTTGTTTAAATTCATCGATAGTCAGAGACTGTGCCGTTGCAATCAATGTCTCGTCGTCAAAGTTACCAGAGCTTATCAGCTTGCGATAAACGTTAAACGCTTGTCTAAATGGAAACTCTTTGCGCTGGTTTTGAATGCCACGAACATAGCGATCGATGGCCTGTGCAAAGCTGCGCTCATCACTGTCCACGGCAATATTATTAAGAGCTTGCTGCAGTAGCTCAGGTTGTTTATCGGTAAACCCGGATACATTCATCACCAAGCCATTAGCCGCGGTAACGTTCAGTCCCATTCCTGCTACCCCAGCTTCGGTCATCAGCTTGGCTTTTTCGATGCGGTACAAGTCTGACCAAATAGACAAAGCCACTTGGGTTTTAACGTCACTCAAGGCTTGAGGGTTGTTAATGTAGAGCTTAAGGTTGCCCTTTGGCTGTTGATAAAAACGCTCACTGGCGGCATGCCAAATTTGCACACCGGCTTGGTCAATCACTTTTTGCACCCCTTTTTGGGCGTCTTCTGCAGAAGTTTTTATGGCAAATTGCTCTGGCAGCAAGGTATTAACACTGGGTAAGGCCAAAGCAAATTGCGACTGACTTTGCCATTTTTCAATGGTGTCTGTGTCTAAATCAACCACTTTGTACTCGCCGTCATAAAAGTGCAGCTTAGCATCCACAGGCTCATCTTTGCTGACATACCACACGCGCAGATGCTCAGGAGTTAGCTGTGATAACACCGCATTGACGGCGTCAGCATCGAAATCAGCATAATGGTAGCTGGCATTGATGGCATGATTTACGGGGTAATGTTGCATGGCATCAGCAAGGTTACTGACATAACCAAATTCATCGCCTTTTTCTAAGAATCGAAACTGATTATTCAACGACGTTTTAATTTCGTCGAAGTAGCGCTTATCAATACCGTCCTGTTTAATCATATCTATGTAATTGAGCACGGTACCGGTGATCAACTCACGATTTTCCATGCCATCATCGGTGAGCTGGATGTCTACCTGCAAGGTGCCATAGTTACCATAATGGTTCGGTGTGGCATAAGCTGTAAGAGACGAAATTAAGCCTTGCTCTTTAAGAACTTGAGCCGGACTGCCGGCCATTTCATTGCTGAGTAGATAGGTAACGAAGTAGTTTGGTTTAACCGCAAACTGCGCGGCATTATTGGCAATGGTAAAATCCAGCTTTAGGGTTTTTACGTCTTCATTAGGCTTATAGTGAACCAGCTTTTGGCCAACCTTTTCAATGTCTAAGCGCTTTTCAACACTGGGCTTGGCAATGTTTTTATTTTCAATCGAGCTAAAATGACGTTTTGCCTTTTCAGCCATAGTATTCAGCGGCTCATTGGAGATCATCGCCACTTTCATAATATTAGATGAGTAATATTTTTCGTAAAATGCCACCGTTTCAGCGTGTAGCTTACTATCGGGTTTATCGCCCAAGGTTTCTAAGTTACCAATCAAAAAGCGATTTGCTGGGTGGTCACCCATCATATTTCGCGCTAATTTAAACTGACCAAAAAAGTCCATTTCGCGGCGCATCGACCACTCGGCATTGACGGCGTTTTTTTCTTTTTCGGTGTATTCAGGATACAGCTTGGGTGATTTAAAGAAGTCAGAAAAGCGGTCTAATGCTTCATCGTAGGCATCATTATTGACCTTAAACATATAATTGGTGATATCAAGCCACGTGTAGGCATTGTGGGCGCCACCATTTTTGGTCATAAACTCAGAATAGCCTTTGTTATCTGGGTATTTTTCGGTACCAAGAAAAAGCATATGTTCTAAATAGTGTGCCATCCCCTGCTGTGACATTGGATCATGCAACAACCCCACTCCAACGCTTAAGGCTGCAGCAGATTTAGAGACACTTGGGTCAGAGACCAAAATAACATCAATACCATTTTCGAGTTTTAAAGTTTGGTATTGTCTGTCGTCGCTGGGACTCACGACTAACTCATTTGCCAAAAATTGCGACTCCACGGCTGGTGCCTGAAGCTGGCCAGTTGAGCTACATCCTGACATAACAGCCACTGCCAAGGTGCTAATTACAAATAGCTTTTTCATAAAAATTCCACTTTGTTATATTACAAAACAAGACTATCATCGTCATTACTGCTTTTTTTTTCAATCACAAACGAAGTTGTTTTGTAACACTTCGTAAATTAGGAACAGTATGACAACATCAATCTATTTATTACTCGCTGCGCTGTTTTTACAAACCATGCTCACCTTTACGGTGATGGTGATTATGGGCCGGCGCCGCTTCGCAGCCGCTCGGAACAAACAAATCCAAATGGCGCAATTTAATACTATGCAACTGGATGATGCGCCAGAGCCGGTTATCTTAGCCTCGCGCAATTTTGTCAATCAATTTGAGATCCCAGTATTGTTTTTTGTGGTGTCACTGGCTGCACTGACACTAAACCTAGTGAGCTTGGCCTTTAGCATCATTGCCTTATTATTTGTATTTAGTCGTATCGCGCATACTATTGTTCATATTGGCAACAATCATTTACGCACTCGCTTTCGCCTATATTTAGTGGGCTGTGCCTTAGTCATGCTGCAGTGGCTAGCACTTATCTTTACACTTATATAACCTGAAATTATATAATCACTGCTGCTTTTAACTAATTGGTCTTTAAAGTTGCCACCAGTTTGCTAGCATGCTGGGCGTTGAATAAAAGAACAACAGGGGCAACAAGATGAAACATAACAAGATGATCTGTGATTTTGGCTTGCACGCTGGAGAAGCATACACCGATTTACCTGCCAGCTTTTTGAACTGGATGGTAGAAACAGGTCACGAAAAGTGTGACATTGCCAAACTAGAACTAGAAAGAAGAACCATGGCGGTGGTAGAGCACGCAAAAAAACTCCATGATTTTGAGTGCTAGCTCTATAAAAAAACAATAAATGTTTTAAACTATGCGCATAATTTGCTTATTTGCAGTAACGATTATGCGCAATTTCCTTATTACTTCCTCGCTGCTAGTACTGAGTGCTTGCCAGCTCGCTCCTTCGGCTCCAGAGCCTGAAACAGATTACTTAACCATATTACACACCAATGATAATCATGGCCGCTTTTGGCGCAATGAAAAGGGTGAATATGGTATGGCCGCTCGTAAAACACTTATTGACCAATTAAGAGCTCAGGCCAAAGCACAAGGCCATGCCGTGATCCTGCTCTCTGGTGGCGACATCAATACCGGTATTCCAGAGTCGGATTTACAGTTTGCTGAGCCAGATTTCAAAGGCATGCGCCGCTTAGGCTACGATGCTATGGCCATTGGTAATCATGAATTTGATAACCCCAGAGCGATTTTAGATAAACAGATCGCTTGGGCTCAATTTCCTGTTTTATCTGCTAACATCATCGACCAACAAAGCGCACAACCGGCGTATGAACCCTACACCATTATTGAGCGTCAAGGCTTGACCATTGCTGTACTGGGGTTAACCACCGTGGATACGGTGAAGATTGCTAACCCTAAGCACGTAAAAGGGCTCGAGTTTATTTCACCACTAAGCGCTACCAAGCAGTGGATACCAAAAATTAAACAACAATACAGCCCAGACATCACCATCGCTGTGACACACATGGGCCATTATCATGACGCTCAACATGGTATTAACGCAGCAGGTGATGTCACCCTAGCACGCCAACTGTCTCCTGGCACACTCGACCTAATTGTAGGCGGCCATTCGCAAGAGCCAGTGTGTGTAGATAAAAATGGTAACGCCGATAGCAATTTCGCTCCTGGTAAAGACTGCCATCCAGATCAACAAAATGGCGTATGGATAATGCAGGCCCATGAATGGGGTAAATATGTTGGCAAGGCCGTGTTTAAACTATCAGGTGACAGCAAAGAGCTTGTCAGTTATGAGTTATTGCCTGTTAACCTAAAAAACAAACAAGGCCAAACCTATACCCAGGCCATTGCTGAAGACCCTGAGATGCTGGCTTTTTTACAGCCATATCAAGATAAAGGCCAAGCACAAATTGCCGGAGCTGTAGGTTACGTTGATAGCTTCCTCGATGGTCGTCGCAGCACGGTCAGGTTTCAGCAAAGTAATCTAGCTGACTTAATCATTAATGCCCAAATGGCCACCGTTAATGCCGACTTCGGTATTATTAGTGGAGGCGGCATTAGAGACAGTATTCAGGCAGGCGATGTCAGCTATAAGGATGTACTTAAGGTGCACCCATTTAGAAACCGCATTACGTATGTTGATTTTAGTGGTAAAGAGTTACTTGATTACCTGAACGTTGTTAGCGCATTTCCGCCCGACTCTGGCGCTTATATGCAATATCACCACTTGAGCTTTGAGCGCCGTGGTGATCAGATCAGCGCAGTGAAAATCGCCGGTGAGCCACTGGACTTAAACAAAACCTATCGCATGAGCATCAACAGTTATAACGCCGCCGGAGGTGATGGTTACCCAAAACTGAATCATTTGCCAGGCTATACCGCCACCGACTTTACTGATGCCCAAGCGTTAAAAGATTACTTACAACAGCACAGCCCCATCAAAGCGGTGGACCTTTAACCGTGCAGCTGAGGTGGTTAATCAGCTGCCTCAGCTTATCTATTTACCAATAATTTCGATGTCTGATTTTTTCACGTTATTTAAGCCATAGCTATGTAACTTAGAACGTGACCCTTCACCATGAGCCTTCGGCGGGTAGTAACGGGCTTTTTGCTCGGGAAAGGGAGCCAACACCTCATCCAATGCGGCACGGATTTCACTCAAGGTTTTTTCTAGACTATTAGTAAAGTCTGGCCGCTTGCGAATAGTGTGACCCAGCTCAATCAAGCGGTAAAAGTATTTATTAGCAATCTCTATAAGCTCTTCAGGCATGTCTTTATTTTGATTTAACACCACCTCAGGGTGATGTTCACAAAACTCTACTATCGCCAAGTAAAAGCATAATGGTTTGTTGGCAAGTTGCACTTGGCGGCTTTTATCGTGATTATTGGTGACGACTTTATTAAATAAGTCTACCACCAGTTGAAACTCTGGCGCCGTTGCCGCGCTTTTTTGTGCACGCTTGGCTGCGACGTAAGTTTTTCTATCAAACCAACGATAAGCGAAAAACACTAATAGCGCGAGCACAAGTGGGAAAATAAAGGTGCTTAGAGCCAGCTGCCTGTCGGCAGTAACCGTAATGTAGTAATCCTTATAAGGTCCGGAAAGCCTTAACTGCTGCTCTTTTGAGTTAGCGCTTTTTGTGGCACTAATATTGTTAACCGTTAGGCGCGACCCTTGCTTTGTAAGCTCATCATTCAGCGCGATTATGTATGTATTTAGCTGTGCCTCATTGCCGGCATAATTAAATAGCGGATCGGCGATGGCTAAGCGCCGCAAGTCAATCGCTACTCGCAGCGAAATGGATTGTTCTGTTTGGGCTATGGCTTTATCAATATTGCTACTTTGTGCTAAGTAAAACACGCTTAAAAAGCATGTAAGGAGCAGCGTAAAAAACACGCCTTGTTGTACTTTATAGCTCACTGTTTGCTCCTTTAAAGCCATAAGGCAAGGTTTGGCATTGCCAATAGCGCTCAGCATGTTCGAAATAACTCGAGGTGCGTTGATGCGCCAGGTCACTGAATACTTGTTGCAATGCACAGGCTAAATCAACATTTTGATCTGACATTTTTAAATACCACTTACTACCCACTACATTACTGGCAATAGGCGTGATGTAGTTCTTTGAAAAACGCTGCTCATCTAAGTCTGACCAATATGTTGAAATGATGTCGACCTTGCCTTGAGCTAATTGATCGCGTAACACCCGATGCGAGCTAAAGTATTTAATATCTAGAGCATCGATATCTAAATCGAGGGATTTAAAAACACTTTTGGGTAGAATATGCCCTGAGCGGCTGGTTGGGTAGTCGACCAAGCCGATGCGCTTATCTAAAAAATAAGCCTTATTTAGCTGTGGCTTTTCCGTATTAGAGATAAAAAAGGCTGAATAACTGGGGTAACCTAGCACCGGCATAAAGTTTTGTGTCGACTCAGCCATCAATGCTGACATGATGTTTTCTTTACTCAAGATGACATCCGCAATCCCTTTCGACAAAAACTCTATTTGCTCTGCCAATTGGCTGCCCCAAAACACCGTTACAGCGCCATACTGCCTTGCCACCACGGGGTCATGACAAATGGGCGATAACACTGACATCGCAATACTTCGTACCGGCACATGAACTTTTAAGGTATTAACATTGTCAACAGCAGTGGTCTCACAACGCTGTGAATACTCCAACACAGGCTCTAATGTAATTGTTTTGTGTTGGGTGAGCTTATTTGCCAGCATCCAACATAATAAACTACCTAAAATAAGCAGTATCGCCATGCTGAGCCATCGGGTGGAAATGTTATTCACTTTCAATTCAGTCTTATCCTATTTGCCGCAACACCCATAATAACAAAAAAGCTTACTTATTGTAACTAGTAAACTTACTTAAAACTTTTAAATATATGATTTTTATACTTTATTAATAAGAAATTATGAATCCTGTTAAGTCCTTTTATTTTCCGCAAAAATGCGGACAATTGGCCTCACTTTTAGCGGGCAGTTACGCCACTGACTTTAAAAAAGAGAACATCATGTTTCGTAAAAGTTTCGTCCTAGCATTCACTGCAGGTGTTATGTTGAGCACTCAGGTTCATGCCTGGGGACAAAATGGTCACCGAATTGTGGGTGAGTTAGCTGAGGCACATTTAACAGCTACCACCAAGCAAGCCATTAAACCGCTCCTAGAAGGTGATTCCTTAGCAGAGGTTTCTACTTGGGCCGATGAAATGCGTTCTAATCCCAGTGAGTTTTGGCGCAGAAAGTCTTCTAAGTGGCATTATATTAACATTAAAAACCCCGCTAAAATGCACGAGCATGTTCACCATGGCATTAGTAGCAAAGAGCAAGTTAAAAACATTCTTGATGGCATTTATTACGCTATCAACACCTTGCAATCAGCGAAAACCTCTATCGATGAAAAACGTTTTGCGTTTCGCTTTTTAGTTCACTTAGTAGGTGACAGCCATCAACCATTTCATGCTGGACGCAGTGAAGACCGCGGCGGCAACCGCATCAAGGTTTCATTTTTTGGCAATGACACCAACCTACACAGCACTTGGGATACTAAGTTAGTCGAAAACGAAAACTTGTCTTTTACTGAATTTACTCGCTTTATTCAAACTGATAACAGCGAAGTGATCGCCGACTACCTAGACAGCGCACCGGCGGATTGGTTACTTGAATCAAACGCCATCGCTGAACAAATTTACCAAGCCAATGAAACAGACATTAGCTATGGCTACATCTATAAACATATGCCAACGGTTAAGTTTCGCTTGCAACAAGGCGGGATCCGCTTAGCAGGCCTTTTAAATCAACTGTTTGATGCTAATGCTGAGCCTTTGGTTTCGGCATTAAAAAAGCAACAAAATAAATCAACTACGTCTTTAAAATAACCATTAATACACGGGAAACAACACAATGAAAAACGTTCGCTTGAGCCAAGTCGCAGGAGCACTCGCCCTAGCACTTGGTGTATCGGTTAGTGCTTTTGCTGCTGATACATCCTCTGCACTACGCGGTAAGATCACTAATCCAAATGGTGAAGCTGCGGCAAATGTAAAAGTAACGGTACTTCATGAGCCAACTGGTACGGTTAGCACATTCACAACCAATGAATCAGGTGCTTTCATTGCTAAAGGCTTACGCGTTGGTGGTCCTTATCGAGTACTGCTTGATTCTGACAAATACACCGATACTAGCGTCGAAAACATCTACTTAGAGCTAGGTGAGACGCGTCGCATGACGTCACAGCTAGAGCCGTTACAAATGGAAAAAATCCAAGTAACTGGTTACAAAATTGTACAACAAGCTGGCGGCTCAAGCAGTGTATTTGGCGAAGATGCCATTGCTAATACACCAAGTTTCAATAACGATATTAAAGACATTGCCCGTCTTAACCCATTAGCCAGCATTAACGGCAACGGCGAGCTAACCATTGCCGGTGGTAACCCAAGAACCAACAGCCTAACTGTTGATGGCATCGGCCAAAACGATGACTTTGGTCTAAACTACGGCGGTTACCCAACAGAGCAACCACCTGTTGCACTTGACGCTATCGAACAGATTTCAGTTGACGCATCGCCTTTCTCAGCAGCCAAGGGTAACTTTGGCGGCGGTACGATTAATGCCGTAACTAAGTCGGGCTCAAATGAGTTTACTTTCACAGGTTTCTACGAATTTTCTAATCCAGACCTAGCCGGTGAAACTGAGTCTATTTCTCAGGTTTACGCTGACGGACGCCCGGCATTGGATGAAGACGGCCACCGTACCTTTGAAACCACCAAAGCAGATCCAATCCAGTCTGAAAAGCGTTTTGGTATCAGCACCGGTGGTGCCATCATCGAAGACGAGTTGTTCTTCTTTGTAAACTACAATAGCTGG
Source organism: Pseudoalteromonas sp. UG3-2 (assembly GCF_037120705.1). NCBI lineage: Bacteria > Pseudomonadati > Pseudomonadota > Gammaproteobacteria > Alteromonadales > Pseudoalteromonadaceae > Pseudoalteromonas > Pseudoalteromonas sp. UG3-2. The sequence continues at coordinate 62,847 of NZ_JAWLJU010000001.1, forward strand.
GCTAAAGAGCTGGACATGGATTATGGCTTTGAAGGCTCAGGGGCGGTACATGAGTACAACACCACAGAAGCAAACTATAACGAGTTCTTGTCTATCTTAAACAGTGAGTATGGCTTCACTGATAGCCTAGGTGGCGACCCAGAAGATACTAACGACAGTTTACTAGTAAAACTAAGCTGGAACATCAACGAAGCGCATCGTGCTGATTTCACTTATCAGTGGCAAGACGACCAAGACGAGCGTAACTTCGGTACTGGTGGTGATACCGTTTCACTTGCGTCAGGCCGTTATATTTACGAAACGTCATTCAATAACTTTGCAGCCAAGTTCTACTCTGATTGGAGCGATGACCTATCAACAGAAATTGGTATCGCCTACAAAGACGTATCAAGCGATAGCAAAACCTTCTCTGATATTGGTTCAGTAAAAGTTGAAGAGTATTATCGCGGCCCAGCTTATCAGTTTGGTACTGACGAGTTCCGTCATAAAAACAGATCAGAAACAGAAAACCTAACCCTTACTTTCGATGGTACGTATTTCTACGGTGACCACGAAATTAACTTTGGTGCACAGTTCGAAAGCTTAAGACTGTACAACCTGTTTGCAGCTAACTCACTGGGTTCGTGGGAATTCGATAGCCTAGAAGGTTTCGAGAATCGCGAAGTAGGTAATTACGATGGTGAATACGACTTCTCATATCGCAATGCCTATACCAACGATCCTAATGACACAGCCTACGATGCCAGAAGAAATCAGTTAGCACTGTACATTGAAGATACGTTCTACCCAATGGACGACTTAGAGCTCACTGCCGGTGTACGTTATGAGCGTTTGTCGTCTGACGATAAGCCAACCCTTAACGAAAACTTCCTAAACACCTATGGTTTCTCTAACCAAGAGAACCTAGATGGCCTTGATATCATCTTGCCACGTGTGGGCTTTAAGTATTACGCCACTGAGGCATTAACGGTTAAAGGTGGTGTTGGTCGCTTCCAAGGTGGTATTCCAAACGTTTGGTATAACAACCCGTACCAAAACGACGGCATTACCTATGTAGCCGCAAGCAGCGATGTCATTGCAGCGTACTACTCTGAAAACCAAGCAGATATTACTGCGGTTCCAGATGCAATTAAAAACTCGCTAACGCAAGGCGCAGGTAGCACAAACTACACCGATCCTAACTTCGAACTGCCTTCAAGCATTCGTGCCCAAGTTGGCTTTGAGTATGATTTTGACTCAGCGTTACTTGGTGATGGCTTTAAGTGGACGGCTGAGCTTGCTTACCACAAAAAAGAAAATGAAGCGGTATGGCACAACACCGCCCTTACACCAGTGGGTAAGTCAGCAGATGGTCGTATCATCTATGACAGCATCTACGAAGGAGAACTTCGCGATAACTTTGACATCATGATGACCAACAGCGACGAAAATGGCCGCTCTGTTATTTTCTCTACGGCATTAGCCAAAGAGTTTGATAATGGTCTATATGCATCTGTAAGTTACGCGCACCAAGACGTAACAGAAGTTGCACCTGGTTCATCTTCACGTGCACAAAGTAACTATAAGCATGCCATCGTACAAAGCCGTAACGTGGATATGGTTGGCCGTGGTTACTACGAAGTTGAGCACAGCTTAAAAATTAACTTACGTTATGAAACGCAGTTCTTTGATGGCTATGACACTCAGTTCAACGTCTTCTTCGAGCGTCGTTCTGGTCGTCCATTCAGCTACTCAATGGGCTTCTACAAAGATAGCGCCTTCGGTGACACTAAAGATTTCTGGAGTAACTCAGCATACCTAGCGTATATCCCTACCGGTGCGGATGATCCGAACGTAAACTGGGGTGAGTCAGGTTTGCAATGGAATGAGCTAGAGGCACTACTTAATCGTGCCGGCATCTCTGAACGAGGCACCATTTTAGACCGCAACACAGGAACACAACCTTGGGTCACTACTATGGACTTCAGCTTTAAGCAAGAGATCCCTGGCTTTGTTGACGGCCACAAAGGTCAGTTCTACTTTATGGTAGAAAACTTTGCCAACTTACTAAATAGCGATTGGGGTGTTGAGAAACGTATGGGTTACTCAGACCAAGGTTTATATGACTTTGGTGGCTTAGACGAGGAAGGTCGTCTAATCTTAGAAAACCGCCACAAGGGCGCAGACGTTCGCAACTATAATCAAATCGTTGCAGGTTCATCAGGCTGGCAAGCTAAGCTTGGTATCCGTTATACATTCTAATATCTAACACGTAATTAGATAATCTCCCAAAGGCCAACTTATGTTGGCCTTTTTTGATTTACACTGATCCTAACCTACTACATTTTGCTTACTTATTCCCACATGGTTCCCTTAGTTTGTAACTCCCCTTTTAAATAATATATAGCATAACAACTTAGGCTAATTTGTTTCGACATCACTACGTTAACATTTGTAATAATTATGAAATATAACTATCATACGCAACGCCCATAAGCGGTCAAAAATAAACCGGTCAATTCAAAAGTTCTTTGTCGAAAATTAAGTGATTTTTGATGAAAAATTAACGTTTCGCAATGAAACTGACATACGCTACAGTTAAAGTATGGCCGTTCTAAATACTGGTACTGGAAGTAGTCGCTGAAAACCGCACGCTTTCGATACCAAAAAAATAGTTTTGTATTAAAAACAAAGCCTCACGGGAATCAACATAATGAAAAATCAACTTCGTAAAAATGCGCTCACCCTAGCCGTTGCAGCTAGCTTAGGAATAAGTGGATTGGCTAACGCTGCCGATACCTCTTCCTCTGTCAAAGGCCAGATTGTAGGTCCACAGGGTAACCCTGCCGCAGATACAAAAATAATTATTGTCCATGAGCCTACCGGTACTCGCCGCGTGGTCTCTACCAATGACTCTGGCAGCTACAATGCTTCAGGCCTTCGTGTTGGCGGACCTTATACTATCACTATTGATTCAGATAAATTTCGCGACGCTGAACTTCGCAATGTCTACCTATCACTTGGTGAAGCTCGTAAACTTGACCAACAACTTAGTGAACTACAAATGGAGTCTATCGTAGTTACAGGTACTCCAATACTCTTTAATTCATCAGCGAATGATACCTATTATGGTTCTGAAGCCATCAAGAATGCACCAAGCATTAGCCGCGATATCAAAGATGTTGTAAGAAACAACCCTTTAGTGGTAATTCAGCCAGGCAATGACAGTGCAATGACCATCGCAGGTTCAAACCCTAGAACCAACTCCATTACTGTTGATGGTATCCCTCTAAACGATGATTTTGGTCTTAACTCTGGTGGCTACCCAACACAACGTAATCCCTTCCCTCTTGACGCCCTCGATCAAGTTACCGTTCAAGTAGCACCTACTAACGCGAAGTCTAGCGGGTTTACTGGTGGTAACGTTGATGCCGTTTTTAAGTCTGGTAGCAATGAAATTGAAGGCAGTGTCTTTTTCGAAAAAATGACTGACAGCTGGGCTGGAACACCAACACTTGACGGTGAAGAAGTTCCATTAGAATTTGACGAAGAAAATTATGGCTTTTCTGTTGGCGCTCCAATTTTACAAAACAAACTTTTCTTTTTTGGCGCCTATGAAAAATATGAGTCACCTCAAAGTATTGAGTGGGGCCCGGCAGGTTCTGGAATTGGCGCAAACGAAACAAACATAACAGACTCTGATGTAGCCGCTGTTCGTCGCATTGCCTCTGAAGTGTATGGTGTTGACAATATTGGTAGCTCTGATAAACAGCCACAACTTGAGGATGAAAAATACATTATCAAGTTAGACTGGAATATTAACGATGAACATCGTGCGAACTTTGTTTACATGTTCAATGAAGGTAACCGTACCAACAATATGACCAATGATGAAGATGACCTTCACCTAAGTACATATTGGTATAACAAGTCAGAAAAGCTAAATAACTTTAGCACTACTTTGTATTCTGATTGGACCTATGACTTTTCAACTCAGGTTAGCTTCACAAGCAAATCAGTTGAAACAGGTCAAGTTTCTTTGGACAGCCAGCTAGGTTTGGGTGATATCAGTGTTAACAACATAGATGTTGATGGTGACGGTACTACAGGTGACATTAGTTTTGGTTCAGATGCCAGCCGCCACTCAAACTCATTAGAAAATGATCTAACCACATTGAAGTTTGATGCGACTTATCTTCTAGACGAGCACACTATTGAGTTTGGTTTAAAGTACGATATTCTTGATGTTAAAAACCTTTATCTAGACAGCTCAAAAGGCGTGATTACCTTTAATAGTCTAGAGGACTTTGAAAACCGTTTAGTTTCTAGATATAACTACAGTAATGGTATTGGTAACAACCCAGATGCGGTAGCCGCCGAGTTTAAACGCCAAGACTTAGCACTTTATGTGAATGATACTTGGGACTTTAGTGATGAGTTATCATTCACCTTTGGTCTTCGTTATGAACGTTTAGGTTCAGATGATAAACCAGCCTTTAACCAAACAGTATTAGACAGAACTGGTTTTGATAATACTTACAACCTTGATGGTGCAGATATTTGGCTCCCTAGAGCTGGTTTCACTTATTATATGAATGACGACGTTACTATTCGAGGTAGCTTCGGCCGTTATGCAGGTGGTAATCCAAACGTTTGGATTTCAAACTCTTACTCAAATGACGGTTTTAGTCGACAAAACTACTCTAATCAAGACTTCCAAGCACCAACAGGCATACTTAACAGCATTCCTCAAGATGCTCTTGATGGTATCAATGAAGCTAACCAAGGCTCAGTGTCTAACTTAATTGACCCTAATTTTGATATCCCGTCGCAGTGGACCTACATGTTAAATGCAGATGTTACTCTTGATATTCCATATATTGGTGATAACTTTGCTTGGACTACAACTGCAATATACACAGATAAGGAAGACACAGCTGAGTGGGTTAATGCTGCATTGCAAGAAGATGACATAGTCGGTTACTCTGCAGATGGTGCATTGCCTTTCTACGATACGCGTGAACTTGAAATCATGCTTACCAATGCTGACAAAAATGGCCGTTCAATCATTTTAAGTACAGGTTTGTCAAAAGAGTGGGAGAATGGCTTTAGTTTTGATGCATCATACACACATCAAGACATTACCGAAGGAAACCCTGGCGGCTCATCAACAGCACGCAGTAACTACCGTTACGGTCACTTCCTTGATCATCAAAAAACTCAAATCGGTACCTCTACTTATGAGACTGAGCACCGCTTTGTACTTAACCTAGGTTACTCAACAGAGTTTATTGAAAATTATAAAACTAATTTCAATTTATTCTTTGAGCGCCGCTCAGGTTCTGCATTCAGTCACTTAACTAGATGGCAAAACCTAACAGGCGGCCGCTTCTTTAATCAAGACTTAATTCAACCGTCTGGTTTTGGTACTACCTTCGGTGGCAACTACCTTGCTTATGTTCCAACCGCTAACGATCCCAATGTATTACGTTATGAAGGTGTAACCGAAGAAGAAGTGTTAAACCACTTTAAAGACATAGGCTTGTCAAACTACGCAGGTGGCTTTGTCGACCGCAGTGTAGGTAAGTCACCTTGGATTACTTCAATGGATTTATACGTATCACAAGAACTGCCTGGTTTTAGCGCAGATCATAAAGGTGAAGTATATTTTGTAGTCAACAACCTATTGAATCTAATCGATTCATCTGCAGGAAAGGTATTTACTCAGGATTTTGGTACTCGCAATGTAATTGAAATGGATATCGATCCACAAACTGGAAAATACATTGTAGGCGCACCTAGAACAGGTGACTTCAAGTTTGAAGCTGAAGAGTCGACATACCGCGTGAAGATTGGTGTCCGTTACAACTTCTAAGAACTGATCTAATATCACATATAAAAGGCCAACCGCGGTTGGCCTTTTTTATTCCTGTTTGGCTAACTTGCCGTCCAATATTGCCAGTAACTGGGCAAATTGCGCCTTCTGCTCAGTGGTAAAGCAGTCTAATAACTGCACCTCCCATTGCCGTGCCAGTGGCGTTAACAAGCGATATAACTCCATTCCCTCAGCCGTTGCCACCACCAGCTTAGCCCGCTTATCTTGACTGTTTTCAGACAGCGCCACCAACCCGCGCTGTTGCAATTGCTTAATGGCACGCGACACCGTCGATTTATCCATATTGGCTAAATCGCATATGGCTCGAGCGGTGATCCCTTGGTGATGAATGGTGTGCGACAAAGTACGCCACTGCGGCTGGGTTAATTGTCCTTGCTGTTCATACACCTGGGCAAAGTCATTGCTCACTTTGGTTGACAGCGACACCAACTGATAGGGAAGAAACTCTTGAATATTAAGCAGTTTTCTATCGTTTTCCATAAGTTCTCTCACACTTCAATGTCATGAAAACTTTACAGCCAGTGTTTCGCCATAACATTGAAAATACTCTCACATGAGAGTATCTTACTATAAAACCTAAAGGAGTCGAGACCTATGAGCCAAGAATTACAATATCTAACCGGGTTTGGTAACGAGTTTGAAACTGAAGCCTTACCAGGTGCATTACCGATTGGGCAGTTTTCACCACAAAAAGTAAAATACGACTTATACGCTGAACAATACAACACCACAGCATTTACCGCACCGCGGGCGGATAATCGCCGTAATTGGTTCTATCGTATTCGCCCTTCTGTGTTGCAAGGTGAGTATGAAGCCATGGATAACGGCTTGCTACGCACGGCGCCAATTACAGAAGCGGTCACTCCCCCTTCAATGCTGCGCTGGAACCCCATCGCCGTACCAGAAGAGAAAACCGACTTTATCGATGGCCTAGTCACCATGGCAGCGAATGGCAGTGCCAACGCGCAAACGGGTATTGGTATCCATGTTTATGTTGCCAATAGCTCTATGGCAGGTCGTTATTTTTATAATGCCGACGGTGAAATGCTATTTGTACCGCAAGAAGGTGAGTTATTGCTAAACACCGAGTGTGGCAAGTTGGCCATCAAACCGGGAGAAATTGCCGTAATTCCCCGTGGCATCAAATTCAGTGTTGAATTGCTGAGCGATTCAGTGCGTGGCTATATCTGTGAAAACTACGGCCACCCATATATTTTGCCTGAACGTGGACCAGTTGGCGCCAATGGTTACACCAATGAGCGCGACTTCCAGTACCCAGTAGCCGCTTTTGAAGACAAAGAAGGCGACTTTGAGTTAGTGGCGAAATTCAACGGTAACCTATTCCGTTGTGATATCGGCCACTCTCCACTTGATGTCGTCGCTTGGACAGGTAACAGCGCCCCTTATAAATACGACCTAGCCCGCTTTAATGTCATGAATACGGTGAGCTTTGATCACCCCGACCCGTCTATTTTTACGGTGCTAACCTCGCCTTCAGGCACACCTGGAGTGGCGAATATTGATTTTGTGATTTTCCCGCCGCGTTGGATGGTGGCAGAAAACACCTTCCGCCCACCGTATTATCACCGTAATATTATGAGTGAGTTTATGGGCCTAATTGAAGGCGTGTATGACGCCAAAGAGCATGGCTTTGTGCCTGGAGGTATGAGCTTACACAACTGTATGTCACCGCACGGTCCAGAAGCCGATGTGTTTGAAAAAGCCAGTAACGCCGAGCTAGAACCGCAGCGCTATGAAAATACCCTCGCGTTTATGTTTGAGTCACGTTACATTATCTCTCCAACTAAGTATGCGCTAGAAGGCAACGAGCGTCAGCCAAACTATGCTGATTGCTGGAAAGGCATTAAAAAATACTTTAAAGGAGCCTAAACTAAGATGTTGAAACTGTATTCTTACTTTCGTTCATCCGCCGCGTATCGTGTTCGCATTGCGCTGAACCTTAAAGGACTAGAGCACGAATTGGTCCCGGTTAATTTATTAAAGTCAGAGCAACAAGGCGAGGCGTATCTTAAGGTCAATAACCAAGGATTATTGCCAGCTCTTGAAACCGAGCATGGCACCTTAGCGCAATCTTTAGCGATGCTAGAGTGGCTTGAAGAAACGCAGCCAGGACAAGCACTGCTGCCTCAAGACCCTTGGCAAAAAGCCCAAGTACGTAACTTTTGCTATGCCATTGCCTGCGATATTCACCCTATCGACAATTTACGGGTATTAAAATACCTGTCGACTGAGCTTGGGGTGAGCGATGAACAAAAGAACGAATGGTATCGTCACTGGGTAATTGAAGGCTTTAAAAAGATAGAGCCGATGATAGGTGATGGCCAATTCTGCTTTGGCACAGAGCCAACGCTGGCGGACGTTTGCCTAGTTCCACAGGTATTTAATGCGCTGCGCTTTAAAGTGGATATGACTCCCTTTCCAAAAATTAGTCGGGTTTATGAGTATTGTAATACCCTCGAGGCGTTCCATGACGCCGCACCTGAAAACCAGGCCGACGCCAGTTAATCATTGAAAATAAGGGAGCAATCGCTCCCTTATTTTATTTAAGTGCACTATAAACATGATCGAAGTGATCGATTAAATCCTGACCCAAATCGGTCAAGTAGCCACCGTCGGGGCTGTCGATGACGCCTTTTTCAAATAACCTTTGCGCAGCATGCTGTGTTGCTTCTGGCGCATGACTGTGGATTTTTATCCCTTGGTGTAAACTGTTCCTAGGAAACTTTGTTAGTAACGTTAATTCTTCCAACATTTTTTCATCAAGTGCCATTGTTATTTATCCTTATTCTTCTATATTCATCTAAAACTCTAGTCTAAAAAATTGTAATGATGAAATTTTTATCCGCTTTACTGTTATTGTTATTTTTTAACCCCCTTGTCAGCTTCGCAGTCCCCGAAGAAGTTAAGCTGTTTGGTGACATACCCAAGCAAGTTTGCTGGTATCAAGGACACTCCTACAGTGAAGGTGCCCTACTTAGCCAGTTTGATATGCTGTTTGTGTGCGCCCCTAAATACGCTAACCAACAAAATAGCAAGCTGGTATGGCTTAAGGCAGATGCCTCGGGAAAAGCAATTAGACCTGAAATCGAAGACAAAATTAGGGTAAGATAGCGCCTAAGTCGTACTAGCAAATATAAATATATGGACAAGCAACCCAATAATCCCCTTCACGGCGTTAAGTTAGAACAAATTATCCGTGAGCTAGAGCAAGAGTTAGGCTGGCAAAAAATGGCGGCCGTGGTGAATATCAACTGCTTTAAAGACAACCCTAGCATTAAGTCGAGCTTAAAGTTTTTGCGTAAAACACCGTGGGCACGGGAAAAAGTAGAGCAGCTGTACCTAGATACCTTTCACGGCTTTCAGTGGCCGCAATCCTAAGCGACTTCGCCATCTAGAGCATAATGGCGTTATTGCTTTGAATACAAACGTTGATAGGCCGTACTTAACTTATTGATCACGTATTTCGGCATGGATTTGTTGCACGCCAAATATAAAGTCGACTGAAAGTTTTCCAGGGTATAAATCGGCTCCAATAATTGCGCCGTCTCTTCGGTTAAACTTCTGAAACGATATTGCGCGTCACTTAAAATAACCAAATCAACAAAGTCTTTCCGTTCTTTTAGAAGCTTAAAGATCCGATCGAAGGAATTGATTAAAATCAATTCCTTACCTTCCACAAAACCGTGTTCCATTAAAAACTGATGACTAAAATTATCACGGATCACCGCGGTTTGATATTGCCGAGCGTCAGTCATTGAGGCCAGCCTAATATTGCGCTCGCGCAAAGCATAAAAAGAAGTGGTAAAATGCGTAATTGGGAACACCCATTGGAGTTCGTGCTCTCGAGATTTATTTCTAGCAGTGGAAAACACACAGGTATCATCACGTCTAAGCGCGGCGTTATAAGCCACAGGCCAAGATAGCACGTTTATAGAATAATCGAGTCCAGAGCCATCTAACACCGCACGAACTTTGTTGGCGGCGTGACCTATTAACTGACCTTCTTCATTGGTGTATTGAAAATCTGGAAAGTTTTCGGTCACTATGTTTAGTGTGAAAGCCCATGAATTAAAGCTTATGCACATCATTACGCCGCAAAATAACACCTTAAATTTCATTCACGCTCTCCATTAGCTACTTGACTAATATAGTAGTTAGGCGCTAGCAGAGCAATAATTGATGTAATAAGCGGGATTAAAACACACGAAGTTGTGAAACCGTACGAAAGAATAGACTTAACTGACTGGCTCAACACGCTGCCAGTTAAGTCTTAAATTGCGGGTTTATAAATTAGCTTTGGTTGATGGCATCGATTAAAAATGCGCTCAGCTTAGCCCCTTCTCTTAAGGTGGTTTCCGAGCTCGTTTGTCCCACCAATGAGCTGTCTGTGAAAGGCGCGATTTCCATCATGTCAGCACCGGTTATTTTAAACTCGGCTTTTAGCGCACTCAATATAACCATGGCTTCATCCGGGGTCATGCCGCCCGCTTCAGGTGTACCTGTGGCTGAAGCAAAGGCTTCATCTAAAGCGTCAATATCAAAGCTTACGTATAGCTCCTCGACTTCATCGGCTTTTAATTGCTCAATAACTTCGCTTACCACTGCTTGTGCGCCACGCTCTCTGATCTCATGGGCCCAATGCTGCTTCACCCCAAACGTCGACTCCCAGTGAGACTTAGGTTTACCACTTGAGCGAATACCAAATTGCACTAGGTGATGCGGCGCTGGTAAATATTCTAAAATATGCGTACACCATGAGCCAAAGCACAAATCAATGCCTAAGCGTTCAACCAGTAAATCGGTGTGGGCGTCAAAATGAATGATGGCCGTTTTAATGCCGCGGTCGCGCTTGGCTTTTAAATACGACTTAGTTAACGGATAGCTAATTGAGTGATCACCACCGATACCAAAAATGCCCTTGTCGGGATGGTTGGCATAAAAGCCATCACACACATCTTCTGTGATTGACAGCGGCGAGACGTAATAATCGCTTTTTGGATCGGCATACAGTGCTTTTTGGCAATTACTGATGGTTTGCTCATTCAGGTATTTATCATGGAGTAAGTGTGGAATAACACGCACATCACCCAAATCAAACGCACTGGTTTGTGGTTGTTGTTCAATTAACGTTGAACGTAAAAACAGCGGGCCCCAGTTGGCACCACGTAAGATCCCACCACCACAGTCGGAGCTGATCCCTAAAATAGCAGCTTTGTATTCACTCTGACCCAGTTGCTGCAAAGATTGCTTCCACAAGCCTTCAACGCCCTCTGTTTGTCCATAAAGCTTTTCTCTTAGTGCCGCTTTGCGCTCTTTAGCTGTGTTGACGGTAAAAACGCCATCACCTGGGGGGCATAAACAGTGCTCAAGTTTTTGCTGAAATGGTTGGTTACTCTGTGACATCGCTATCCCCTGTTATTTGAATATTCATGCTGTCGACCGCCACCAATAATTACTTGCTCCTTTCCCGCCTTTGACCTCGCCTCATGGCGAACAAGCAGCACCGGCAACTCAAGCACCAGCACAATTAATTATTTAAAATTCAATACTTTAAAATAAAATCAAGCAGAGAGGGCTGCAGTATATATTGGTCTTGTCGACAAAACCTGAGGCATATATATCAGGTTTAAAAGCGCTGTCAACCGCTACCCCAATGTGTCTATTTAAGGTAACGGTTGATTATTCATGGAGAGTGTTTAGTTATTCGTAATGACGGGGTCTTTTTGTTTTAATAACAGCAATGTAGCCATGCCAACTGGCGTAAGCCAACAGCGGCATAATGATAATAAACCCAGCGGTTCCGGTGGCAAAGCCAAGCAGCACCATAAACACAATAATGCCACACCAAACCACCATAGCAGCAAAGTTTTCTTTGGCGGCGTGCATCGAGCTGACCACTGCTGTCATGATATCAACGCGACGCTCCATCATTATTTGCGGAGTAAACACCGAAATGCCAAACACACACACCAGTAAAATTCCGCCCACAATCGATCCCAGTGCCAAAAACGCCGACAGCTGTTCAAAAGTGGGATCGGGTACATTGGGGTAAAGTGCATGAATTAACGCCGCGAGCCGCATCCACACGATCATTATTACCATTAGCAGCACGGCAAACCCCCACTCTCCCGCCGGATTACGAAACATCGACTTTAAGCTGTGGGTGAGTGTTGGCTTATGGCCTTTTTCCAGCTCCCAAGCAACATCATACAACCCTGCAGCAAACGCCGGACCAATTAAGGCAAAGGCCACCGCCGCAGGTAAAATGACTAAATGCGTACCAGACTGATACACAAACCACATAATACAAGCAGGAATAAGGGTAAAAACTAGACCGTAGACTAGACTTAAAATGGGCGCATTGGCAATGTCTTTAAAAGCCAGCGCGAGCCAATGAAACGGCGCCATCGCCGCGACTTTGTTGCACTCAAAACAACGGGCAAACTCGTTATTTTTATCTATAGAATGTGTAGCAGGCATAACCATTCCTCGTAGTTGCTCTCTCTTAAAGGTTTAGTGGAACATTGGCAATCTGGCAAGGTATATGTTCATCAATTGCTGTCACTTGAAGCCTATGTTCTCATCAAACTCACTGTACTTTAGCCAAGTAGCGCCTGAAGATTGCTGGTCTGTTAATAAGGCGCTATGGTAAGCAAACGTACTTGCTATTTTGCTGAACACCGGTCTTGATGCAGTCGGACATCTGTCCTGTACACACCAAGCGTTTACTATAAACATTACGCTTTAAACATAACTAAGGTTTACTATGGAAAAGGTATTTCACTTAGGTCTAACCAAAGCTGACCTACAAGGCGCCTCTCTCGCCATCGTCCCAGGCGACCCTGAACGCGCGCAGCGCATCTCAGAGTATCTTGATTCACCCACTTGCTTAGCGCAAACGCGTGAATTCCATATTTATCTCGGCTTTTTACAACAAACCCCTGTGGTCATTTGCTCTACCGGAATTGGTGGACCATCCACTTCCATTGCGGTTGAAGAGCTGGCGCAACTTGGCGTTGAAACCTTCTTGCGTATTGGTACTACTGGCGCAATCCAACCGCATATTAATGAAGGTGAAATCCTAATTAGTACCGCCTCAGTACGTCTTGATGGTGCCAGTCAACACTTTGCCCCTATCGAGTTCCCAGCGGTGTCTGACTTCCATGCTACCGCAGCCATGGTAAAGGCATGTGAGACCTTGGGCATAACACACCATGTTGGGATCACCGCATCCAGCGACACCTTTTACCCCGGCCAAGAGCGTTATGACACCTATTCAGGTTATGTGCGTAAGGCCTACCAAGGTTCGTGTGAAGAGTGGCAAAAACTCAATGTGATGAATTATGAAATGGAGTCGGCGACGTTATTCACCATGTGTGCAGCACTAGGATTAAAAGCGGCTTGCCTTGCAGGTGTGTTGGTGAACCGCACACGTCAAGAAATTCCTAATGTCGACCATCACAACATCGAGAAAAACGCCGTTACCGCGGTGCTCAAAGCAGCAGAATTACTGCTTAACGAAAAGTAATATTTAGGGCCACAATGCCGAAATGCTTTGTGGCCCTTTGTTCCCTAATTGCCAGCAACTTCGCTATGCTGCAGCAAATCTTGGCAGTCAAACGCTGCAAGCACCGCTTTACTCACCGCCAGTTGATTACTATGCCCTTGTGTTTCCAGCAACGTAATAGCCGCAACCTGAGATCTATCTAACAACTCAAAACCTGCTAACGCCAATTGACTCAATGCCCCTTGTAAAGGTGACAAGCTGGGGTTGTAGGCTGCGTTTTCGGCATAGCGACCATAAAAGCAACGGCCATCTTGCAGGCGAATTTCCACCGCGCTGGCGTTTTTAGAGTATGGCGCATAAGCCAATTGATAGTGTTGATAAAGCGCGTCACTGACGCCATCAGGTAAGGATTGTTGGTTAGGTTCAACTGCAGCTTGATTGAACAAGGTGTGTTGATTCCCCAGATCCGAGGGCCCAAAAGCATTCGGAAGCAACTCCGGCAGCGAGGTCGCGCCATTTGGCAACAGTATTTGCAGTTGCTTGGCGGTACTGAGCTCATTCATAAACTGTCGACAATAACCACATGGTGCGGCATTAATGGTCATTTTGGAAATTTCTTTAGCGCCATTTAGCCAGGCATTATTAATCGCTGCTTGTTCAGCGTGCACCACTAAACTGAGTGCTTGACGAGAGAATTCTAAATTGGCGCCGAGAAAGGCATGCTTTGATTGGTTATCCCAGGCTATTGCACCAACATAAAACTTAGAAATCGGGGGAGTTGCAAAGGTGGCGGCCACTTCCAGTAAATGCGCTTCAAGTTGTTGTTCGCTTAGATGATGGGCTTGTTGAAACTGTGTCAGTGTCGAATAACAAAAGACACCGTTATGTTCTATTGCATGCGCGCGTAGCGCTAGGTTAACTTCAGATTCTGTCTTAGCCATATTGTTATCATGTTTATCTATGGCAGGACAGTTTACGCAACTCTTACAAGCGACTCAACCATTCTCGAGCAGATTTAAAGCATTCAAAGTTCTCGGCATTAATGTCAAAGCGTTTTATTTTTTGTAAAAACAAATCGTGCATATAGCCTTCAAATCCCACTACCCGTGCAATGTTCATATCACCAATATAGTGGGCTACTTTTGGCATGATATTGATGATATCGATGGCAGCAAAGCGATGCTCCAATTCACTGACATCAACAAGAATGTTTTTACTTTTATGTTTGTTGGCATAAGAATGGGCGCGTTGGTATGACTCCACCACATCTTTGGCACTGGCAATCCCTCTCACCTTCATCATTATTAAGTCGTTACACTTATCAAACGTCACGCTAGTAGAGATCTTATGCATTTACCGAGTTACCTATCAACAAACCATTCTTGAGAAAAACAAACATACCAACTGGTATAACCAGCCGGGCATTTTAAGACAATCTCCTTTTCTGTCAACAAAGTTACTAATAAAAAACCAGCACAAAAGAAAAAACCAATCCTTTGGGATTGATTTTGTTTCTTCAATTTCGCCTTATGTTAATGGCACATGCAACATTTTATTGCAAAAATAACATTAACCCGTATTGCGCATTCCTGCTGCAATGCCGGTCATGGTTATCATTAAGGCTAAATCAATATCGTGTTTGGTTTCTTCTCTGGCGCGCTTTAACAGCTCAATTTGCAACAGATTAAGTGGATCGGTATAAGGATTGCGCAGTGCTATGGACTCTCTGATCCAAGGCTGTTGTGACAACAGTGATGACTCAGGAGCCAGCTCCCGCACCAACTCAATGGCACTTTGTAAATTATCACGAAGTTCTTTACCTAGGTCTTGATATTCCTCGGTCACTAAGCTGGCATCATACATTTCACTTAACCAGAGATCGGCTTTACAAAAAACCATTTCCAGCATTTCTAGTCGAGCGCGGAAAAATGGCCACTGTTGACTCATGGATTGCAAGGTCGCTTTGCCATATTTTTCGATGGCGGCTTCTAAGCCTTCTTTTGCCCCTAACCAAGCAGGCAACATTAAGCGATTTTGACTCCAAGCAAAGATCCATGGAATGGCGCGTAGGCTCTCTACCCCACCATTGGGGTTACGCTTAGAGGGCCGCGATCCTAAAGGCAACTTCGATAGCTCCTGCTCAGGCGTGGCCATTCTAAAATAAGGCACAAAGCTGGGATTTTCCCTAACAATACTGCGATATTTTTCGCAAGAGGCGGCACTGATGCAGTCCATCACTTCCACCCACTGTGGCTCTGGGCTTGGTGGTGGTAATAAGTTACTTTGTAAAATCGCGCCGGTGTAAATCGATAGACTTTGCATGGCCACTTTGGGCAAACCAAATTTAAAACGGATCATTTCACCCTGTTCCGTGACTCGCAAACCATTACGCAGTGAACCTGGCGGCTGTGAACGCAACGCTTGTGCTGCTGGTGCACCACCACGACCGATGGTGCCGCCGCGGCCGTGAAACAGCACTAATTCCACGCCTTTTGATTCTGCCAACGCCACCAGCTTGTCCATGGCATCATATTGTGCCCAACCTGCAGCCATCATGCCGGCATCTTTGGCCGAGTCGGAATAACCAATCATGACAAACTGGCGAGCCCCGATGGTGCCTTTGTACCAGTTGTTTTCTAATAAGCCACTGATCACGGCTTCAGCGTTATTCAAATCATCCAGGGTTTCAAATAAAGGCGCTACCGGTAAAGTAAACTGACAGCCACTCTCTTGCAGTAACAAGTGCACAGCTAAAATATCGGAAGCACTTTGTGCCATAGAGATAATGTAAATGCCCAAACTGTTTTGATCTTGTTGTGCTATGACTTCAAAGGTTTCTAGTACTTCTTTTACGTTAGCGCTGGGCTGCCAATGGCGTGGGAGCAAAGGCCTTCTTGAGCTCAGCTCGGTGAGCAAAAAGGCTTGTTTATCGGCTTCTTGCCATTGCTCATAATCTCCCAAGCCTAAGTAGCGGGTGAGCTCTGAAAACACTTCGCTGTGGCGGGCCGAGTCTTGGCGTATATCGAGCTTACACAAAGACACTCCAAAACAATCAATGCGACGCAATACGTCGAGCAGTAAGCCATTGGCAATCTTAGCCATTTGGCATTCCACCAATGAGCGGTAGCAAGCTTCTAACGGTTCTCGGATCTGCGCCACGCGCTTGATTTTATCTTGGTGATGAGAGCTGATCCCTTTGATTTTGTTTTCTAACGCCGCGATGGTCTCTTCTACTTCGCTACGTACTTGCTTGAGAATAAAACGATACGGCTCATTACTGCCCTCAGCCCGTTGCTGTAGTTGCTCTGAGGCCTTAGACATGGATAACTCGGCGCCCAAGGTTTCCAGATCGCGGCGATACAAATCCAACGCCATCCAGCGCCCATGGTCGAGTACCGACTGGGTAACGTTGGACGTCACAAATGGGTTGCCATCGCGATCCCCCCCCATCCAAGAGGTGAGCTGTATTGGACTGAAGTTACTGGGAAGTTGTAAGTCTAAACGGGTTTCCACTTGGTCGCTCAAATACCTGACAAACTTTGGTACTGCTTGCCAGAGGCTATTTTCTATGACCGCAAATCCCCATTTAGCTTCATCTAAAGGCGTTGGCCGCTTTTCGCGAATGTCGTTGGTATGCCAAGCTTGGCTGATCAGCTGCTCGATTCGATCAATCACTTCATCGTAAAGCGGATCTTCGCCTGAGGTGCTTTCTAACATTCTTAGGCATTCGCTGAGTTCTACGTGCTTGTTGATAATGGTGCGGCGGGTTACCTCTGTGGGATGCGCTGTCAGTACCAAGTCTATTTTTAATCTGGCAATGACTTCGGCTACGTCATTGAGTGACAAGCTGCCAGACTCCACTTGGCTTTGTATTTCATCAAGGGCCTTATCTATTTCAATCATTACGCCGTCTGGCGCGCCAGACTTAGAAATGGTATGAAATTGCTCGGCAACGTTGGCAAGGTTAAGAAAATGATTGAACGAACGGGCAACGGGCAATAATGCTTCATCACTTAAATTTCGCAAGGTTTCAATCAAGGCTTGGCGGTCTGATTCATTGCCACTGCGAGAGGACTTGGCCAAATGACGAATTTCTTCCACCTTATCCAAGGTTTCTTGCCCTTGTGCTTGGGCAATGATCTGTCCCAGCATTTGTCCCAGTTGGCTTACATTACTGCGCAAGCTTGCGTATTGCTCTGTCATACAATCTCCTTGATGAAAAAGTAATTATCTCTTCACTATACCGAGATTAATCACAATTGCGAACGATCTATTTTCAAGACCCTAGCGTAAAAGTGTGACAAGTTTGGGAAATTTTTTACGTGAGCTATGATTATATTTTATGACGGTGAGTGTCCACTTTGCCGCAAAGAAATGGTTGAACTAAAACGCCATGATCACCATGATAAAGTAGATTTAGTGGATGTTCACAGTGAGCGCTTTGAGCACGAGTTCCCCCAAGTGGGCTTCGCTGATGCCATGGCTTTACTCCATGGTTACGATGACAACGGCAAGTTACTCATCGGCTTAGATGTCACTGTGCTTGCTTGGAAAAGTGTTAATAAACACCGTTGGTTAGCAATATTGCGATGGCCCGTTATTCGCTCTATTGCGGATTGGTGTTACAAGCAATTCGCCGCCCATCGCATGAGTATTTCTCGCATGTTGGCGCCAAGCCAATGTAAGCTCGATAACAAAGGATGTCACCGTGACTAAGCAAGCTATCATTGTAATTGGTGCCAGCTCTGGTATTGCCAAAGCCTTTATCAAACAGCAATCACAGCGCTATCCGGATGCGCAAATCATTACCGTTTCCCGCCAAGGCGATGCCCCAGCCCCTGAAGTGGACGTTCATTACCGCTGCGATTACTCCAGCACCGGTATTGCAGACATCGCCGAAAAAATGCGTGCGGGAGACTACACCGTATCGAGCATTACGGTGTTCAATGGCATACTCCACAACGATGAGATTGGCATGCCAGAAAAGCGCTTGGAAGATATAAACCTTGAATACAGCCGTAGCCTTTTTGACACCAATACTTTGTTGCCTATGCAGTGGCTGCAAGCATTGCTGCCGTTGATGAAAAGCAAACAGCCTTGTATTTTTACCGCGCTGTCAGCTCGAGTAGGCAGCATAAGCGACAATCGTCTTGGTGGTTGGTACAGCTATAGAGCCTCGAAAGCGGCTCTTAACATGATGTTTAAGTCGGCGGCGGTTGAATTAGCTCGGCGAGCCAAAAACGTCAAGTTATTGCTGTTTCATCCAGGCACCACAGACACTCAGCTATCTGAGCCGTTTCAAGCCAATGTACCCGAAGATAAACTCTTTAGCCCAGAGTTTGTTGCTCAACAACTTAGCGACATTCAATCACAATTAACGCCAGACGGCAGCGCCAGCTACCTAGACTGGCAAGGACAATCCATATCATGGTAGAAAGTATGAAACATTTCTCTAGTAAAGACATCGCGGCGTTAGAGCAACGCTATCGCGCCTTATTGATCAATTCACTGTCAGGGTTTAAGAGTGCCAATTTAATCGGCACCGTCGACCACGGTGGGCAAGAAAACCTTTCTATTGTCAGCTCGGTGTTTCATTTAGGCGCCCATCCGCCTTTAGTTGGGGTTATTTTCCGCCCCCACTCGGTGCCACGCCATACCTTAGAGAATATTTTGGCCACTAAAAAGTACACCATAAACCAAGTGAATCAACAGATGGTCACTGCCGCACATCAAACCTCTGCGCGGTATGACAAGCAACAATCCGAGTTTACAGAAACAGGCTTAACAGCTGAGTACCTGTGCGACTTTGCTGCTCCTTTTGTAAAGCAGAGCCACCTCAAATACGGCTTGGTATTACGGGATCATCAAACTTTATTGAATGACACCGAATTGGTGATTGGCGAAATTGAGACATTGCATATTCAGCAAGACGCCGTTAAAGACGATGGTTATGTCGATATTGAAGCGCTCGAGAGCGTGGCTATTTCTAGCCTAGATGGCTATCACACCACCCAGCAAATTGGCCGTTTAGAGTACGCCAAACCAGACTTGGCACCGCGATTTAAGTAACTTTTAATCGACAATAAATGGGCTTAGTGTTAAGCCCATTTTCCTCAAAGCGACTGCAATAACGAAGCAATATCTTCTAGCTCATCACTAAAGTGACGCTGCTGTTTTTCCGTTAGGCTATCGCGCAACGTAATCGCAAAAGCACCATATTCTTGAATTCTTCGCGCTTGAATGTCGCGCATCCGTGGCGGTAATTGCTCTTCGCGACTGATCAGCGCTTGACGCAGTAACTCAGCGTCGACCTCGCCCTCAGAGGTAAGCATTAACGACTGTTTAAATTGATTAAAACGTCGCTGTTGATGAGCACGCCGTACTTGCCGTGAAAACTCTCCTTGTTGAAAGTACTCGTCAACCTGACTGCGCTGTGAGTCAGATAAGTCCCCCAACCAACGTTTATAACGGCGATATTGATCTCCTTGCTGCCAATCGTCTTCATTTATTTTTGCTTCGATATTGCTCACCAGTTCCATGCGCTGTGCTTGCGTGAGCGTGGCCAAATGCTGCTCTATCATGGGTGTCGCCTTAGCAACTAGGGTATACCATAGCTCCCTTGCTTTATTTACATGGGCAATGATGTCTTGTTGCTCCATGGTTTGCCAATTATCAAGCAAGGCATTGATGTGCTGTTTGTACTTTGGCAGCTCATTATTACGATGCCACTCTACTAGAGCTTCAACGTCTTGCTCAAGAGCCTCTTCTTGTTCATCACTTAACTCTACGTAATCGGCCACGTAATACCCTGCCAACCAGCCTAAATTGTTGTAGGCCAGACGTTGACTACAGCCAATAAGGCTGAGCGACAAAAGTAACATCATCAATAACTTTTTCATCATTTGTCCTTATCTTGGTTTTTCCTGTTTAATATTAACGTAGCAACGGATAAAACTGATTTGTATTTTGTAAATCTCTGTTTCAGCTATTAGAATATAGGACAATAAGGCTCGTAGGTACCTAAAGGAGGTCGACGATGGTGAAAAGAATATCAAAAATAGCACTGCTACTGGCAGTATTAGGCCAAGCTCCTACAGCATATGCTGGCTTAGAGGAAGGTATAGAAGCGGCCAATGCCGGGCGCTTTGCCGAAGCGCTAGAAGAGTTTAACTATCTTGCTGAGATGAACTATGCCCCAGGCATATATCAGCTGGCGCTCCTTTATGAAGGCGGTCATGGCGTGTTAAAAAACCAACGCAAAGCAGCCGAGCTATTTAAAAGAGCGGCAAAACTTGGCGAAGCGGATGCCATGTTTGCATTGGCAGTCATGTACGATGAAGGCCGCGGTGTAAAGCAAGACCGCCAAAAATACGTTGAGCTAATGACTCGCGCCGCGAAAAAGAATTTACCCGCCGCGCAATTTAACGTTGGTCTCATGTATGCCAGTGGCAATGGCGTAAAACAAGATTACCGTCAAGCACTAAACTGGTATGAAAAAGCGGCGGCGAACAACTACACCTTAGCCATGTTTAATCTGGCTTTAATGTATTACCAAGGTCTGGGAGTGGCAAAAAACATCGAGCGTTCTTACATTTGGAATAGCTTAGCTGAATTTAATGGCTATCCAGAAGCCACTAAGAGCAGACAGTTAGACGAAAAACAATTGTCGCCTTCGCAAATTGAACGCGCCACCGACATTGCCAATAGCATTTATCAACGCATACAATCCGGCGATTACGTAGCGGAAACGCGCACCAAGTAGCTTACGGCAACAAGAATTCCATAACCCAATGGCGGGTTATGGAATTATAATCAACCACTTAACCCCGCAAAAACAACCACTGCAGCGGCTTAGTCAACCACTTAGAATGCGTTAATAACAGCTTGTTACGCCATTGACTATTGCCTGATTGCAAAATCGACTTCTTGTGACTAAAGGTGTAAAAGCCCTCTTCGCCATGGTATTGACCCATACCAGAGTAACCGAGACCACCGAAAGGCAGACTTTCTACCGCCACCTGAACTATGGTTTCATTGATACCTAAAGTGCCTGTTGCCAAGTTTTTGCTGACATAGTCAATGCTGTCTTGGCTAGCCGTAAACAAGTAGCTGGCCAGTGGCGTCGAACGAGTCCTAATTTGAGTTATGGCATCGTCCAAACTGTCGACCCCGACAACGGGTAAAATAGGACCAAAGAGCTCTTCTTGCATCACCTGCATGTCATCACTGACTTCAGTGATAATATGCAATGGTAACTTCCGCCCTTGGCTGGTGCTTTCAGCGCGCCAAATTGTCGCGCCTTTTTGTTCAGCATCAGCAATGACCCCTTGCAGCCTATCGAACTGCGCTTGATTAATAATGCTGGTTTGTTTAGCAAACCCGCCTTTGGCTTGATATAAGGAAGCGTATTGCTGCTTCATTGCGCCCAGCAATTTGTCTTTTACTTTGTTATCAACCAAGAGGTAATCTGGAGCGACACAGATCTGCCCCGAATTGGACAATTTGCCCATCAAAATGCTGGTTGCCGCTGCGTCGATGTTGGCGTCTTCGAGTACGAGTACCGGCGACTTGCCACCGAGTTCAAGTGTCACTGGAGTCAGGTTTTTCGCTGCCGCCGTCATGACTTTTTTGCCAACGGCAGTGGAGCCGGTAAAAATCAAATGATCGAAGGGTAATTCAGTAAAAGTAGCCGCCACCTCAGGCCCCCCTTCAACTATCTGCACTTGCCCTTCAACTTCGGTGAACAAGCGTCGCATTATCTGATTCACTTGCGGGGTAAATTCACTGAGCTTAATCATCACTTTATTGCCTGCAGCCAACGCCGTAATGGCAGGCACTAAAGCAAGCTGAATGGGATAGTTCCATGGCGCAATGACACCTACGACGCCCTTAGGGACGACTTCAACTGATGCCTTAGAGGGTAACCAAGTCATACCCGCAGCACGTTTTTGCTTGCGCATCCATTTACTAAGGTGGCGTTCAATATACTCAATGGCGGTTACGCTCGGCATAATATCAGCGATTAAGGTATCAAATTCGCTGCGCGAGCCAAAATCTTCGTTGGCCGCGGCAACAAACTCATCGCGTAATGTGAGTAACTGGCTTTTGACTACCGCTAAACAACGCTTACGTTCATCTAACGACGGATAAGGTGACTGATTGAATTCATTTTTAAGCCTAGTGTGTGTGGCAATAAGCGCACTTTTGCTGTCTTCGATCATGGTCTTCCCTTGCTGCTTTATAGCACGAATATAGCAAGGAATGCTGGACTGGTCTATCCACTGATGACACGCAGCAGTAGACCAGTAGAGACAGGCTGTGTAATACCGAGTTGCCGCTCTGGACACAGCCTGTGGAGAATGGCAACCTTAAAAACCTAGTATGCTACCAGCTAAAGTCAAAGTGACAATGGTAATTAGCGCAATGGCAACCAGGTTTAATGCAAACCCAGCTCTGACCATGTCCTTGATCTCAATTTCTCCAGAGCCAAATACTATGGCATTCGGTGGTGTGGCGACTGGCATCATAAAGGCGCAGCTTGCTGCTAACGCTGCAGGAATAACCCAAGCCAGCGGTGAGCCGGTGACCGACTCAGCTACGGGACCGAGCAACGGTAAAAAGCCTGCAGCCGTGGCGGTATTACTGGTAATTTCGGTTAAAAAGGTAATTAACGCCGCCACAATTAACACGCCCATCACTAATCCCATGGCATCGGCGCCGGCCAATAAGTTAGCGATGTAATCGGCCAAACCTGATGACTTAATTTGTGACGCCAAAGATAAGCCACCGCCGAACAGCAGTAATATACCCCAGGGGACTTTGGCGGCACTTTCCCAATCTAAAATACGCTCATCGTTTTGCTTGCTAACAGGCAGTACAAATAGCAATAAGGCGGCTGCAATGGCGATGCCGGTGTCTGATAACGCCAAGCCGGTGATGTCTGCAATCAATGGTCTGGTGATCCAGCTTAGCGCGGCGAAAACAAACACCGCCAATACATTCTTTTCCGCTCCAGTCATGTCACCCAACGACTGCAACTGCGAGCTAAATAACGCTTTAGTGTCTAAATTCAATTCCGTCTTGTCGACTTTGTAGCTGACTTTTGTCAGCCAAAACCAAGCAATAAACAGTAAACTCACCGACAGTGGTACCCCTACCATCATCCAGGTGGCAAAACCAATTTGGATATCGTAGCTGTCAGCTAAATAGGCCGCCATCAAGGCGTTTGGAGGTGTGCCTATCAAGGTTGCGATGCCACCAATACTGGCGCCATAGGCAATGGCTAATAGCAGAGCCTTCGCAAAACGTTCGCTATCTCCCCCTTGCTCTTTGACTAAGTGAATGACTGACAGCGCGATCGGCAGCATCATCACGGCAGTGGCCGTATTTGACATCCACATGGATAAAAATGCCGTGACCGCCATCATGGCAAGTACCTGTAAGCTTGGTTTTTTGCCTGCCACTAGCATGGTATTAAGGGCTATACGCTTGTGTAAGCCCCAGCGTTCCATGGCAATTGAAATGAGAAACCCACCTAAAAAGAGATAAATGAGCGGGTGAGCAAATGGCGCAGCCACGGCTTTAATTGAAGCAATGCCCAGTAACGGAGAAACCACTAAGGGCAGCAATGATGCCGCCGGTATCGGCACGGCTTCGGTGATCCACCAAGATGCCAACCAAAATGCCAGTCCTGCGGTACGCCATGCCTCAACAGACATACCACTTGGAGGCTCTACAACACAGATTAATGCCATTACCATTGGGCCAAGCCAGAGAAACAGCCGCGCTGTGAAGGCATTATTTTTATCATTTGTCATCGCTTCACTCCCTAAAATTTATACTTTAAACCCAGCGCAACACTGGTGTCGTTGTCGCTCTTTAGCTCTAACCGACTGGCCAGAAAGTAAAGATTGGTTTGCTTATCAAAAATATAATCTGTCCCCAAGGTCCACTGCGATACCGCTTCATTATGACGTAATTTACTGGTATCACGACTGAATTGCAGTTTAGGACGCCACTGTTGGTTGAGTCGGTAGTGGCCGCTTATCACCACTGCAGTGCCCGACTTATCACCGGCTAGGTTTTCACTGTCTTGGATAATGGCACCAAGCTGAATTTTTTTCCACTGATATGCTGCCGCAATACGAGTGGCGGTTAAATCACCGACTTGGTCAGTATGACTCAAAGCCACATAAAAAGGTTTGGCTTTTAATGCTCGGTCACCATAAATCGCCGTAGCCGCAAAACCCGCTTGTTGATTACTGGCATCGTCTTTTGGTGTGTAAGTGAGTGCCACAGAGAGATCATTCCAACGTGGTGATGAATAGGTAATTGAGTCGCCTACTCGACTTTGACCGGCCAACACCTGAGCAATATCAGCTTGGGTTTCATTAAATTGATCCACCTTACCTTCGCTGTATTTAAACCGAGTGTCGTTACGCCCCACCAATACGGTACCGTAGTCAGTGGCTAAGCCAACGTAAGTATTGCGGGATGAAAACGGCTCGCTGGTGTTGTCATGCTCAA
This sequence comes from Pseudoalteromonas sp. UG3-2, assembly GCF_037120705.1. Classification (NCBI taxonomy): domain Bacteria; kingdom Pseudomonadati; phylum Pseudomonadota; class Gammaproteobacteria; order Alteromonadales; family Pseudoalteromonadaceae; genus Pseudoalteromonas; species Pseudoalteromonas sp. UG3-2. The sequence continues at coordinate 87,776 of NZ_JAWLJU010000001.1, forward strand.
AGCCTTTTACTTGCACTTCGTATTTATACACCAATTTTAAATCAGAGCTTAAACCATGGCTGCCTTTAACCCCGATACGAGAAAAAGGCGCATCAATCTGCGTTCCGGCTTTAGTATAGCGCATCAGTCCTTTGTCGGTGTTAGCCACTTGTACTTCTGCTTTGCCATAAATGGTGTAGTCGGCTGCCATTACTGGCAACGCCAAGGTCGCACTAAGCAACGTTAAAAGGTGTTTACTTGCTGTCATGTTTGCTCTCATTTTTTGGTTATTGTCTTAGCAATAACGCAAAACCGAGACCAACTAGAGTAAGCTCATAAAAATCAGATAGATAAGTAAGGAAAGCCGTATTTTCACTGCATCAATGTGCGGTTTTCCACACACACTTCAAAGTGATTTGTCACCTTTTTCACTCATCTTCAGCCACAAACATGGTGCGACTTAGGCCGTATTTATTCATTTTATCGTACAAGGTTTTTCGTGGCAGTTTGAGTAACTGCATGGCTTGCTTAATACTGCCCTGGCTCTGCGCCAGGGCTTCTTCGATTAATGATTGCTCGTAGTAGCTGACTTTCTCGGCCAAGCTAAGCGACTGAGTATTAAGTTCATCAAGATCTTGATTAACGGTGTCGGCCAGCAAAATATGCCGCTCAGCATGGTTGCGCAGTTCACGCACGTTACCGGGCCAATCAAAGCTCATTAGTTTTGCTTCTAATGCGGCATTAATGGGTTGCATTGGTTTATGAAATCGGGTTGCGGCAATCGAACTAAAATGTTTGTAGAGCAGCGGGATATCCGCTTTTCTTGCCCGTAAAGGTGGGATCTGCACTTTAAGCAAATTAAGACGATAAAACAGATCCGATCTAAACTGCCCTTGCTCGACTAAGGTATTAAGGTCCACTTTGGTGGCCGCGACCACCCGAATATCTAAGGGCACATCGGTATTACTGCCCACCGGCGTAACACTGCGCTCTTCCAACACCCGCAGCAATTTTACTTGCAACGCCGCCGACATGGCCTCGATTTCATCTAAAAACACCGTTCCGCCTTGGGCAAATGCAAACTTGCCTTCGCGCGATTCTTTGGCGCCAGTAAAAGCACCGCTTTTGGCACCAAACAGCTCACTTTCTATTAACTCTTCTGGAATCGCGCCACAGTTTATCGCCACAAAGTTGTGGTTAGAACGTTGACTATGGTCGTGTAAATACCGCGCAACGAGCTCCTTGCCCGTTCCTGTTTCACCTTGGATAAGGACATCGGCTGGGGTATCAATCACGGCATCAAGAAGCTGCATCATTTGTTGCATTTGCTTGGTTTCACCTAAGATCCTCACTCCAGGTGCAGAGCGCTTTTTAACTTCAGCTTTGAGAGCCCGATTCTCCATTACCAAGCGACGTTTTTCTAAAGCGCGATCGATGCAATCTAATAATGGCTCGCTCACCGGCTTTTCAAAAAAGTCATAAGCGCCTTTTTGCATCGCCTTAACCGCCAAACCAACATCGGCAAATCCGGTTAAAAACACCATGGGGATTTCTGAGTCAAATTGCTTTACTTGCTCCATAAAGCCAATGCCATCGAGCTGCGGCATGTTAATATCACTTAATATCACACCACAAAACTGCCGCGATAGTTTTTGCAACGCTGACGTAGCACTGGCAAAGCACTGCACCTGATAGCCTTCTAATTCGAACAGCTGCTGTAGCGAGTCACGTATGCTTTTCTCATCATCAATGATAAAAAGGGTTTTATTGTTCATCATGAGTAGGGCTCTTTGTGTGTAAACTGATTAAAAACTCAGCGCCGCCTGCTGGGTGATTATGGGCACTTAACTGGCCTTGAAACGACTCAATAATTTGCTTCGAAATCGACAGTCCTAAGCCTAAGCCATTGCCTGATTTAGTGGTATAGAAAGGCTCGAAAATGCTATTCAGTTCATGCTGACGGATCCCCTCACCGGAGTCAGAAATAGACAACTGCACTTTATTGTCGCTGCCTTCGGCATTAAGAGTAATACACTTTTGCGGCTGTGATAGCACTGCCTGACAGGCGTTGCTAAGTATATTGACCAGCACCTGTTCAAAGCGAAAAGGGTCTACCCAAACAGTAAAATCGAGAGCGTGACACTGTACTGTAACGCCGGCGCGCTTCAGCTCAGGACCCACTATCACCAAGGCATTATCAATGGACTGTTGTAACCTGGTCACTTGCATTTTGTTGTGATGGTGCTGACTAAAAGACTTTAATTGCGCCACAATAGTATGCACCCGACTGATCAGTGACTGTACTAAGGCCATGTTTTCAATTACCTTTTCTGTATTACCCTGCTGCGCTAAGCGCTTTGCACTGGCAACGTAAGCACTCATGGCGCTCAAAGGTTGATTGATTTCGTGATTAATACTGGCGCTCAGTTGACCAATGGTGGCTAACTTAGCCGCTCTTATCAGGGCATCTTGGGCTTGTTCAAGCTCTTCCCGACGGTGGGCAATTTCCAATTCTAAACTACGCTGACTGAACACTAAGCGTTTATAGCCGGTCATTTTTGACAAAATAAATTCCAGTAACACACAGGCCAATAACAGCAACAACGCGGTGATCCCAAGTTTGGGCCATTGCGCTTGATAAATGGGTGTGAGTTGCCGCAGCAACAGCAAACGGTAATGCTGATGCAGTGGCTGTTGCTGCAATAAAAATTCGTTACTGGCGCCTCCTACCACAACGTAGTTTGAGGAAAGCGGCTGCCAAGGTAAACGGGTGATTTCTTTGCCTAAAAACTGCTGGGTTTGGCGCAGTTGTTGTGTTTGTGCTGACAGCGCGCTCAGCGCCTGAAGGCGAAACTTGGCAACATCCGAGGCCAATACCACCTTGTTACTGTCAACCAGTAAAAAATGACTATCCGTTGCAGTGTCTAATTGTGCTTTGTCCGATTCAAATTTGCTGGCATTGACCTTCATCACCACCACACCCAGGGCTTGTTGCGCCATGCTTACTTGCTTTGCAAAATAAAAGCCGCGGGTTTTTGAACGTTGCCCTAAGGCAAAGGTAACCCCTTCTTGACCGTTAAGGGTTTGATAAAAATAAGGGCGAAAGGCAAAGTTACTGCCTTTGTAGCTATAGGATTGCTGCCAGTTACTGCTGGCGATCACCGTGCCTTCAAGGTTTAATAAATACACGTCTGAAGCGCCACTGGCGATTTGAATATCCTGCAAGTACCTATCTAGCTCACTGCCATCGGCGTGGCTACTGGCAATTAACCCCTCGTAAACTAGTGGACTATTACTGAGCTGAGTTTGGATTGCTTGATAACGAGCAAATTCCGACTGAATATAACGCGTTAGCTTTAACACATTTTGCCGAGTTTGCTGCAAAGCTTGTTGTTTATCATTATTCAATTGTATTTCATAGCTGGCCCACATCCCCACCAGCAACAAAATACCATAGCCAATCACTCTAGCTGACAACTTGTTTAACACCGCGAACTCCTATTGCAACCTTTTGAGTCTACCAGAGACGCTTGGGCTGCCACAACTGAGTTCGCGATGACGGTTTGCTAATTTGCGTTAATAGTCAACGTGACGCCAGAGGCAGATTGATAACCTTTAATACCAATGTGCCAATCGCCCGCTTGTGGCTCTGATATGGTACACACTTCATCATTGCCATTTTTATACGGCCGACATTGCCACTGTGACTCTGAAGGCGGCGCGGCAAAATTAAGATACAGATCGGCATCCCCCGTGCCTCCAGCTAGAGAAATCGAGAGCTGCTGATAGCCAGCGGCTAGGCTTTGCGTTTCATAAAACCACTGCCCTTGCGCAACAGCAATATCATTAAGCTGTCTGGATATGGGTGGTAAAGAGCTTCCTTCATCGTATTGAGCCAACAGCGTCACCCCGGTGATTGGGCTCCACGCCTCCACCATTACATGGTAGGTTCCCGCGGTTACCGGAGTAATATCACATCTTTCATCGCTGTTAGAGGTGGTACTTTTACAGTCAAATAGCGTTAAGCTGGGTTTGCTGCCATAGCGAATATAAAGATCGGCATCACCTGTGCCCCCTGAGGTAGTAAAACGAAGGTTAGTGGCGTTTTCAGGCACCGCTAGGGTAAAGAAGTGTTGGCTTTTCTCGCTACCGGAAATGCCTTCTAACGGCACACCATTTTCTAATGGATTTTGCGGTTGTGGTAGATCATCACCGGCGTTTTTCGCCAGTTCTGCCACAAATGATAATGCCAGCTTAGCAAATTTCTCCGCGTGCTCAGCATCAAAAGCGGTATCTTGGCGAGTGTGAATAGCGTGGTTAATGTCTGCCATTTTTGACTCAAACGGCATTGAGGCTGCAAACCCTTGCTGATACCAAGAGGCATGATCTGAACAACCATAACCACACTGATCAAAGTCATAGCTAATATTGGGCTGATAGGTGCTAATTAATTCAGCGATAAACTGATTTTGTGCAGCATTGGTGTAATCGGTCATCATCACAATATCAGCGCTGGAACCATGGCGGCCGGTCATATCAAACTGGGCCATGCCCACCACATTTTTACCCTCGGCACGATAGCGCTCTGCGATGGCTTTCGAGCCCCTTAAGCCAACCTCCTCGGCTGCAAACCCCATGATTTGTATGGTTCTCAGGGGCTGATATCCCTCATCCACCATGGCCTGTAACGCTTGCGTTAACACCGCAATGCCAGAGGCATTGTCGTCCGCACCGGGTGCCAAACCCGTGGGGATAGATTGGTTGATGGAATCGAGATGTCCCCCTATCACCACAATTTCATCACTTAGTGCCGACCCTTCAATGGTGGCAATAACAGAGGGTTGTGCCCAGCTGTGGTCAAAGTAGCTAACACTGATATCGCTTCGTGTCGTAGTGATGTCACTCCAATATTGCTTTAACCACGCGGCGGCGTCCACGCCAGTATTACTACTGTAATAGCGATTATAGAATTGCGTTAATGCGCTCACCGTAGCATCGAGGTTGGCGCTATTCACCGCTGCCATTAAGCGATTGACCGTTTCGGCGTTATCTATGCTGTAATTAACTAAAGTGACATTAGGGTCCACCGCATTCAGTTGTGCTGTGTAAGCTTGGGCTGCTGCTAATGAATCATGTGCTACAAAGCCACCGCAGCGATGGTATTGTTGGTGCATAAAAGCACTTAAGTGGGTGTACTCTGTGGCCGGCAACTGCAGTGCTTGAGTATTACCATCGGCAAGTATAACCTGCTCGAGTGTTGCTCCACGTATGGCTTGTTGCATTTGATAATGATGACTGGAGTTAGCATCCATGGTAACCCAGGTGGGCTTAGCCGCCACCTTGACGCAGGCAAGCCCCAAGGCAACGACTAACGCAGTATTGGTGATATTCATGTTGTATCCTTTGAAAATAAAGTGGGCAAGCAGCGCTTACTGCTTGCCTCACTTAGATTGTAAAAAGACAGATAAAACGTGTTAATTTGCCTTGATAGATAGGGTAACGCCACTGGCTGCGTTATAGCCTCTTAGGTCGATATACCAAGTGCCAGACTGCGGGTTGCTGATAGTGCAAGTTTCTTCATTGCCGTTTTTATAAGGCCGACAATCATAGTCTGCAGTGGTCGACTGCGAACCATAATTAAGATACAAATCAGCATCACCACTGCCACCGCTGATGGTCACATCTAGGCTAGAATATTGACCCGTTAATGATTGACTGAATCTCGCCCAACTGCCTTGCGCAACAGCAATATCAGACTCCGTGCGGTCGATGGGTTGGGTGTCTGTACCCGTTGTGTAACTGCCAGTTAACGTCACATCTGAGATGGCATTCCATGCTTCAACCATGACATAGTACTTGCCTGCTTGAATGTTAGTGATATCACAGCTTTCCGTGCTGGTTGAACTGGTGCTGTTGCAGTCATAGGTATCAAGTGTTGGCCGCTGACCTAAGCGTACGTATAAATCCGCATCGCCACTGCCACCCGACGTAGCAAAGTTTAGGTTTGTGGCATTCGCTGGCACATCTAATGTGAAGAACTGCTGCTGCTTTTCTGCGCCACTGATCCCAGTACGAGGCACACCATTGGTCAACTCTTCATCTGGCGTAGGTTCAGCACAATCACTGCCACTACTTAAGTTCGAGTTTACCCCTACCGCCGCCAGTGCTGCTTTTACATCGTCGGGGTTATAGCCTAAGTCACATGCGGCATCCATCACCCCGTTACCAGCTAAATCCCAGTTGGTATTAGCGGTCCAATAAAGTTGGTTGGCTTTTGCCATAACGATAAAGGCCTTTTTGGTATCCCAGCCGCTGGTCGTGGCAAGGTTATAAAATGCCTTATTAAACACCCCAGAGCTGTGATGAACGTCCATGCTTGAGGTGTAATCAGATTGGTGATCGATGGAATTGCCATCACGGGTTGGATCATTCATATAACGCAGCGCACCACTGCCTTTGAAGATATCTTGTCCAACCAACCAATCATTGCTGCCTTTCATGTAAAACTCTGCGGCTTCGCCGGCCATATCAGAGAAAGCTTCGTTTAGCCCGCCCGACTTGTAGCGATACACCAGACCAGAATTTTGCTCAGTAAAACCATGACTGACCTCGTGGGCCGAGACATCCAAACTGACCAGTGGGTAAAAGCGATTTTCGCCATCACCAAAGGTCATGGCACTGCCATCCCAAAAGGCATTCTCATAATTATTGCCATAGTGGACGCGCATTTGTAGCTGGAATGACAAAGGCGCAGTGCCTAACCAGTCGTTATACATGTTAAACACGACATTGCCGAAGTAGTGGGCATCATTAAGTGGCGAGTAGGCGCCATTAATTGACTTCACTGTGTTCTCTGGACAGGTAAAACTAAATGCCGTGCTGCCACTGCTGGAATGGTTCAAGTTAATGGTTTTCACATTGGCATTAGCCATGGTGCAAGTATTACCGGATTGCGTCACATCAAGGTAGCCAAACTCAGTGCCATATTCATAGCGACCAGTTTTTTCGTTACCGCCGGGGCCTGTGGCATCGGCATGTTGCAGGTTATCAAATTGCTCTAACACTTCCCCGGTGTTGGCATCAATAATAATGTAAGGGCGCTGTGGTGTGTCACCATAGGTAACAAAAGAAATTTCATACACCAAACGTGCTGTGGCATTGCCATCAAGCCAAATAGCTAGGCGCTTTTGTTGCATGTGCTTTTTACTGCTATTGGCAGCGAAGTTCGAGCGCTTGTTAATTACCGCCATCGCTTGCTTAGCGCTTAGCTTGGGAGTGACCGAATGAAGGTCGCTGGCAATATCGTAAACAGCGGCGCCATGGGCACGTTTCACCATGCCTGATTTATCAAAAGTTAACACCACGGTATCTCCAATCACTGGAATACCTTGGTATAACTGTTGATAGCGCTTGGTCACTTCTGACTTGCGGTTACTAATGCTGCTTAATTGTTGTAATTGGTTGGCGCTTGATAAACCCAACAAGGTGTTTGGCGCGGTGCTCAATACCGCAGCTGAGTTGGAATTTAACACCCTGTTTAAATCTGCTTCGGTATTTAAGTATTTTTTTGTCGCAGCGTTGGCATGCAGCGTACTGAATGCCAGTGCGCATACGGTTGCCATGGTTACTGTAGATAATTTCACGAATTACTCTCCTAGTATTGTTGTTGTCTTGCCTTACTCGATGAGTTTGTAATGGCTCATGGCAGCAAAGCGAACTCCTTACGATAAGAAGACACCCCAACGATGAGTTAGAGTGCCCTTAAAGACTAGGCGTAAAAAATCGAAAATTAAACTTAATTTAACATTTTAATTATATTTATTTCACGTGAAAATAAAAGCAGGCCTTTCAACACCTTGTCCCCAAAAGCCCGAAAGTCAGTGAAGTGGATCAGCGCCGCTCCTCTCCTACATGTAAAATAACCATTACAGTTAACCGTTAAAACCAGCCAAGAGATAGCATGTATTGCCAAGCAGATGGTGTGATTATTACTCGGTAAATATTTCTGATGGCATTGAAAATTTTATACTTCATCATGAACGACTCCACTATCCCCATTAAATACAATAAGTTATAGGCTGCAGGATTATGGAACAGGCTTTGCTACAGTATTCACATCACAGCATTAATCGGGAGGCGTTATGGCCGATATCGACATTCTTTCATGTGCTGATTTAAGAGTAGGCGCCGCTGTGAATGATAAACAAAGCGCAGAGCGCCTAGAAGAAGCACTATTGGAAAAAAACTTAGCTGAGCAAAAGCACATCAAAATCATGGATCCGAATGACAAAGACGCTGATGCCCAGTTGAAACAACATAAGGAAAAGGAAATTGGCAGCAATATGCTTAATTGGCACCTTTACCTTGGCTCCATGGGCGTGGTTATTGGATTTCTTGTGGCAGGCGCCTTAGTAAGTTACGGACCGGCTTTTACTCAAGCAAACCCCTACCTCACGTTCATCGCGCTGCTGAGCCCGGGGTTGTTTTTAGGTTTATTCGCATCGGGGTTGATCTCATTACGACCAGACAAGGATGCTTTTAATCAATCGATGATCTCAAGCATCGCTAAGGGTAAATGGGCGATCATAATCAAACCCAACAGTGAATCACAACGCAGTAAAGTGATGGCGTACTTAAAGTCGCATCACAGTGCTCGCGTAATTAGTTCATAACAGGAGGATCAACATGGAAATATTCAACGCTATTAAGCAAGACCATGATCACCAAAGAGCACTACTGTCTATGCTGGTGGACACATCCGGCGACAGCAAAGTCCGTGAGAAATATTATCATGAGTTAAAAGAAGCGCTTGAAGCACACGCCATTGCAGAAGAGCGCTATTTCTACTCACCACTGATGGACAGTGACATGACCATTGAAGATTCTCGCCACGGCATGGCTGAGCACCATGAAATAGATGAGATGATTGCTGATTTGGATAATACGCAATTTTCAGATCCCAGCTGGCTGGCGAAAATGAAGCAATTAAAAGAGAAAGTTGAACACCATCTCAAAGATGAAGAGCAAGCGTTTTTCCAGCGCGCGGGCAAAGTGCTAGACGCAGAAGAAAAAGACAGCTTGGCTGATGGTTACCAACAAGAAATGGAGCGTCAGCAGTAGTCTCCTCTTCTCTAACTGCGCATCGTTGTGCGCAGTTAGAGTAATTTGAAAATAAGCGCGATTCCCAGCAAAATAAGCAGTGCATTCATTACCTTAATAAAGCGTCCCTGCGCAAGTTTGGCGGCAATCATGATACCCAACTTATTCCCCAGCATAGCCACCGGAATAAAACACAATGCCAGCAATACGTGTTCCAGCTGCAATAACCCAGTGGCGCTAAAGGTCACTAATTTCACCACGTTCATCAGTGCAAAAATCACCGCCACGGTGGCAATATAGCCACTGGTCGATACAGTTCGGCTATTGAAATACACCATTAGCGGCGGACCACCTGCGTGGATCAGGGTGGTGGAGATCCCAGCTAATGTACCAGTTACCCCGGCAAGCACATTAACTTGCTTAGCATTACTGACTTTGTTGTGACGAAAGAACACCCCGCGAACACCAAATGCCACACTGAGACCGGCAATGGCGACAGTGAGCCAAAATTCGCTCGCCCCTTGTAAAAACACGGTCGCCAACGCAATACCCACGAAGGTGCCTGGTAGCAAACGTTTAAGCTCGGCGTAATGCCATAATTTCCAGTAGCTCTTTAAGCTAAACACATCGGCCACAATAAGCAGCGGCAACATCAAGGCAATGGCATTTTTGGGGCTCATGACCAGTAATAACAAAGGCACTGAAAATGCCCCTAAAGCCCCCGCAAAGCCAGACTTTGAAACACCACTCAACAACACCACCAGAGCAATGACCAGCAGTTGAGTGGGTTCTGTCTGAAGCACAGAAGTAAATGCAGCCGCGGTCATGGTTTTAATAACACCTCAATCATATCAATACCGCCAGTTAAAAGAGCTCTACTGTTTACTCACCAGCTTGATCCAGTTGCATACAGTGGTAACGCAACTCGCCAATAAATGCCCTGGCAGCGGGTCCAAGCCTATCGCCGTCTTTAAAGATCAGATGCAACTGTGCGCGGCGTTGACTTTGCTGAGTCAGTGGCAAAGGTTTCAACTGGCCACTACTAAGCTGTTGTTTTATTGCTGATACCGGCAACCAGGCAAAGCCGAGCCCCTGTGTGATCATGTCTATGGAAGTGGTCATGTGGCTTACCGTCCAGCGCTGGTGAGCGCCCAACCAGCCTTCGTCTTTTTTACGGTTAATGGCAGAATCTCGAACCACGATTTGGCGCTGAGATTTTAAATCCTCAAAGGTCAATTCGCGGTTAAATTGGTGCAGTGGGTGCTCTGGATGAGCCACCGCCATAAACTCAATTTGACACAGCTCTTCACTAAAGCCATCCGCCAAGGTCACCGGTGAAATGGCAATATCGACATCGGTATTTTGCAATAGCTCAGACGCTCCAGTGAGCACCGACTCAACTAATTCAACCCGCAGTAATGGAAACTGTGTCGAGGTGTTTTCCAGTACCTTGTACAGCACCTGTTGTGGGAAAATCTCATCCACAGCAATGCGCAATTGCCCTTCTACTCCTTCTGCTAAGGTTTGGCCAACGGCTTCTACCTTGGCGGCTTCATCAAGCAAGTAATTTGCTCGACGCAACATCATCTCCCCTGCTTCAGTGAGTTTGGTTCTGCGCCCCTCAATGGTAAAAAGCTGTACTCCTAATCCTTGCTCAATTTTATGCACGGCAGTATGAATGCTGGATTGGCTTTTATGCACTTCTTTTGCCGCTTGGTTAAAACCACCATACTCCACCACGGCACGGAACATACGCCATTGTTCAAGGGTAATTCTTAACATTCAAAACCTCACTGAGGATATTAGCATCGCCACAAAACTTAAAACATCATCGACTTTTAGTCACTTTTTTACGATAAGCAACCGTGACACTGGCTTTTAACAGCAATAGTAGTAAGTACAAAACAGCTACGGCCCACTGTCATATTTCTTTCATATAAAAGTAACCTAGCTGTCAACTCACCTGTTTAGAATCACTTGCCATAGACTCCCCTTGATTATATTGAGTTTGTCAGCGTAGCTTCTAGCTACGCTTTTTTTTGCGCAAAAAAACGCTGCAATGTGCAGCGCTTTCGAAATCTTACATACCTACATGCCAGTCGCTGGGTAGAGGTAGCTTGCTTGCAGCCCTAGTGGAATGCCTAGCATCCAGTAAATCAATAAGAATATACTCCATCCAATCAAGAAGGCGATGGAATAAGGCAACATCATAGCGATAAGCGTACCAATCCCGGTGGATTTCACGTATTTCTGACAATACACCACCACTAAGGGGAAGTATGGCATTAATGGCGTAATAATATTCGAGCCAGAATCACCTACGCGGTATGCTGCTTGGGTTAAATCCGGTGAAATACCCAGTTGCATCAACATGGGCACAAAAATCGGACCCAATAACGCCCACTTAGCAGAGCTAGAACCAACAAAAAGATTCACAAACGCCGTTAGGAAGATAATACCAATCACGGTTACAGAGCTCGGCAATGCCAAGGCTTTCAACACTTGTGCCCCTTCAATGGCCAACAACGCACCTAAGTTAGAGTGGCTAAAGGCACTGATGAATAAAGCACAGAAAAACGCCATTACAATGTAATAAGACATGCTGTTCATGGCTTTGGTCATAGCATCAATCATGTCTTTAGAGGTTTTAAAGGTGCCTACCACAAAGCCGTACACGGCACCTGGGATCCAGAACAATAAGAAGATAAGCGGTACAATGGACTGCATTAATGGCGCGCTAAAGTCAGTTAAGGCTCCTGATGGGCTGCGCAGCGCAGAATCTTCACCACTTGATGCATACACTAGTGCAGCAATGCCTGCTAGCATCACCAACGAGGCAATGACAAAACCTTTTTTCTCTTTGCTGGTAATCTCACCAAAAGACGGTAAGTCTTCGGTATCGCCATCAATTTGCGTTGATTTAAGGCGTGGTTCAATGATTTTATCGGTGATGTACCAACCTAAAAGTACAATGAACAGGCTCGATGCCGAAGTAAAAAACCAGTTATTTAATGGGTTAATGGCAATATCAGGGTCGATAATTTGTGCTGCACTTTGGGTAAAGCTTTGCAGTAACGGGTCAATGCCAGATGGGATAAAGTTAGCACTAAAGCCACCGCTCACCCCAGCAAATGCCGCTGCAATTCCCGCCAGCGGGTGCCTGCCCATGGCATAAAAGATCACCCCAGCAAGTGGAATTACCAAAACATAACCGGCATCCGTTGCGGTGTGGCTGACAATCGCAATAAGGATAATTGAAGGCGTTAACAGCGCTTGCGGAGTGCGTTTAAGCATGATTTTCAGGCCGGTGTTGATATAGCCTGAATGCTCAGCAACCCCAACACCCAGCATGGCCACCAGTACCACACCTAAAGGCGCAAAGCCGGTAAAGGTTTTCACCATGGTGGCTAAAAAGCCAGCCAAGGCGTTCGGATCTAACAGGTTGTTGACCACAATCGCTTGGTTGGTTCGGGGATCGATGGCGCTAAATTCAACGCCAGAAAACAGCCATGATAATAACCAAATTAAAACCATTGCTGAAAGGAATATAATCGCTGGATCGGGAAGCTTGTTCCCCACCCGTTCAATACCGTTTAAAAAACGGGTAATTGCAGAGTTTTGCTCGTTCGCTTGTTGTGTTTCCTGCATACCATTGCCCTGAAAAAAAAATTGCTTAACCATAACTTACTATTTACATATTAAGCAAGTCTACGTTCCGTGAAGAGAAACTCTTTGCTGCTTTAATATCCAGTTTCATTGGTTTTTTGTCTTACATCAGCACTAAGCCACTTTTTTCAACTAAGATTGTGCTGTCCCTTTTGTTTCATGGTGTTGTTTATGATTGAACTCGACGATAAAGTGTTAGCCGACGTTAAACAAGGTTTTACTCTGCCACCCAAACCCAGTGTGCTCGCACAACTACAAGACGCCCTAGACAGTGAGCCGCAAAGTTTAAATCAGGTTGCCGACATCATTGCCAAAGACGTCGCCACCTCAGCTGCAGTATTAAAAATCATTAACTCTCCTTTGTATGGCTTAAGTCGGACTGTGACCGATGTCAAACAAGCCGTGGTTTTTTTAGGGCTAAATTCTATTTGCCAGTTGGTGACCGGCTTTTTGCTTAAGCAATCCTTTAAGCAAAGTAAATGCTGTATTAGTCTCGAACGCTTTTGGGATAACGCCAGTGACATCGCCGACAGCATTATCGTGATTGGCAACAAATTAAAATCTCGCGTCCCCATAGAAAACTTACATTTATTAGGGCTATTCCACGATGCCGGTATCGCCGCTATGGCGGTTAACTACAGCGACTATATGGAAACGCTCATTGCAGCAAATAAAGACTATGAACGCTTATTAGTGGATCACGAGGAACAAAAATATCAAACCAATCATGCGGTGATTGGCTATTACCTCGCCAGTTCCTGGAACTTACCTAAGTCCATTTGTCAACTGATTTTATGCCATCACGATCCTAGCTTCTTACCCAATTGCAAAGACCCAGATCAACAGTTGGCATTTGCGGCGTTGAAAATGGCTGAAAATTTCGTACATATTAATAAGCGCTTTGTCGCCGCGCCTGATTGGCATTTAATGAAAGAAGAGGTACTTAGGGTACTCAACCTCGATGAAGACGACTATCAAGATATTAAAGAAGACTTGGAAGATTACTTTTTAGAGAGCTCCTAATTCGCAACATTGCCGTCGCAGCCAAAACTTCGTAGACTGTGCTGAAAAAAATATAAGGAAATCAGATTGTCAGCACTTCATTCCCTGCAACAAAAGATGGCCGCATTTGGTCCTGGAATTCTTATGGCCACCGCCGCCATCGGTGGCTCGCACTTAGTGTCGTCAACCCAAGCTGGAGCACTGTTTGGCTCTCAACTTATCTGGCTGATTGTATTGGTAAACGTCATTAAATACCCCTTCTTTAAGTTTGCCGTGGCCTACACCTGTGAACAGCAAAAGACGGTTGTGGAAGGATACTATCAACACTATCGCTTTGGCTTTAAGGTGTTTGTGTTGCTCAACAGCTTTGCCGCCATCGTTAATACCGCAGGCGTAGTCTTGCTTACTGCCAGTTTATTAAGTTATAGCCTGCCATTGAGCATTAATATTGAATGGTTGAGCTTAACATTATTAGTGCTGTGCCTGAGCATGTTACTTATTGGTCATTATAAGCTCCTCGATTTGACCAGTAAGTGGGTGATGCTGATTTTAACTCTCGCCACTTTAGCTGCACTGGTGATTGCCATGATTAATGGCCCCGCTCATGCGCCTCCTGCCAATCCCGTATCGCCTTTTGATATTGCACTATTGGGCTTTTTAGTGGCATTAATGGGCTGGATGCCAGCCCCGATTGAAATTTCAGCCATCAATTCTGCCTGGTTAAAAACCAAAATGGTAAAAGCCAAACTCACTTCTGGGCAAATTATGCTGGACTTTAAAGTGGGGTATTTTGTTACTGTGGCACTGGCGGTGGTGTTTGTCGTGCTTGGCATGCTGATGCAATATGGTCAGAATAAGCCCATCGAGTTAGCGGGCATTGCGTTTTCTCAGCAGCTCATCGATATGTACGCCAATACCATTGGCGAGTGGTCCCGATGGCTTATTGCTGCTGTGGCTGTGCTGTGCATGTTTGGCACCACGATTACGGTGTTAGACGGCTACGCCCGGGTACTCAGTGAAGCAGTGAAATTATTAAAACCCCAGCGTAACACTAACCCCTACACGGCGATTGTCTTACTGCAAGCCACTTTGGGCTTATTGCTGGTGTTGTTTTTTAAGGCGGACTTAAAAAGCATGTTAATGTTTGCCATGACCTCGGCGTTTGTCACCACGCCAATTTTTGCGGCAATGAACTTAGGGCTGGTGCGTGGAGCGCTGTTTCAAAAGCAAACATGGGCAGTTAAACTTTTGACTTATATTGGTTTATTTTACCTGTTTGGCTTTGCGTTGGGGTATTTATATTGGCAGTTTATTTATCGCTAGTGCCCTACCGCTGTAAGGCACTGGCTAATTCGAGTGCAGGCTTACTTAGCTAGGCGCTGCACTTGTTCCCAAATGGCCACAACCAACGCCTTATCCTCTTCATTTAGCTCACCGTTACGGTACGCCTTAACTAAGCTTTCTTCCACATGTTGGTTAAGCTCAGCAATAGACAGCTCGGCTTGTTCCACTTGTGCATAACCTACTGCTAGGTCAAAGTGACCACGCAGGTAACCACCAGCAAACAGTTCATCGTCGCTGGCTCTATCCACTAAGTCATCAAAAAACTGTTGTGCTTGCTCGATATATTCATTCATTGACATAGGTATTCCTAGATTATTCTTGATGACCCACCGCATACATCACGTGGTCGTTAAACCCCGTGATCACCTTGATAAAACCAGACAAGCTTTCGTCTAAGGCTTCATCTCCGGTGTCGGCAATTAATGGCCTGCCTGCTAAGGCTTTTAACTTGGTTTTGGTGGCAATAACAATGATGTTGTCTTTGCCTACCCGTTTGATTAATTCCGGGCTCAGTTGCTGGTTACCGCGGCCAAAAATATGGCCTTGCCCGCCAATTAGAGTAATAACAATTTTGCTGTGTTCGTCGACGTAACCCAGTAACTGGCTGGCGGTTTGATCTTGCGCTACTAGCTCTTGATCTTTGACCACATCCACCCCCAGCAGGGTGTTTTCTAAGCCCATTTCCGCCATGACTGCAGCAACGGTGGAACCGGAACCCATAATGTAGGTCTCGTGCTCTTCCATTTCAGAAACCACATACGCCGCAATATCGGCAAGCACCAGTTCGTCACTCTCTTTACCGCCATTTTTCACGGCTTGAACGTACCTAAGCTCAGTCGGCACTTGCATTTCACCATAGCGCTTAGCCTTGACCGTGCCCTGACGAAATGCCTGCTCATCAATGTCCATGACATCGGCTTCAGAAATCGATACTAACTCACCAGACACCAGCAATTGCACTACTCGACCAGCGGCCTTTGGCGTAATAGCATAAACGCCGCTGTGAATTTTACAGCCGGCGGGGATCCCTAAAACCGGACAGGCATCCGCCACCGCGTGACAAATATTGCGTGCAGTGCCATCGCCACCGGCAAAGAGAATGAGATCCACGTCTTGCTCAAGCAGCTTTTTGGCTGCCTGCTCTGTGTCTTCCGCGCAGGTGATGGCTGACTGTGGCTGATACACCACGGTGGTGTCAAAGCCCAGTTGCTCGGCAACCGTCTGTCCCATTTCACCTGAAACCGTGTAAATACTAATTTGCGCTTGCTGCTCTAGCAGCTCTTTTAACGCTGTGGCAGCGCGGAGGTTAGCTTTAGGTGTCGCCCCAAGCGCGATAGCCTTTTGTGCGGTCTCAACACCGTCACTGCCCTTAAGGGCAACACTGCCACCTAACCCTGCAACGGGGTTGACGATTAAACCAAGTTTAAATTGCATCTTCGCACTCCAAGGTAATGTCGGCAGGGATCTGCCACACAAACTGACTCGGCTGCAACGGCCAAGGGGTTTGGTAAAATTCACTTAAGGCGTTGAGTAGCATTTGCGTACGGCGATTAAAGCCCGATTGCAATAGCTGCAATACCTGTTGGTGAACGCGCTGCTGAAAGCTAAAGCGGCAGGTCTGTGCACCATTAAGGTTGTCCACAGAGACATTAAAGTTAAAGCCTGCTGCTACGCTCAGTGCCCATTCAATGGCTTGAGGCTTTACTTCCACTTGCTCAAACGCCAGTTGCTGGGCTTTGTCGCGGCCATCTGGGCAATACCAATAACCATAATCTTCTAGCTCACGGCGTTTTGCCCCAGCTACTAACCAATGGGCTATTTCATGTAAGGCACTGGCATAAAAACCATGGGCAAACACAATACGATGATGGCGATGCTCAGCATCGGCAGGCAAGTAAATCGGCTCGTCATCACCGGCGACCAGTTCGGTATTCAATTCAGTCAAAAATAGACCGTTAAAAATGCGTATCAGATCGGATATTTGGTGCATCAAACTTCGCCACAACAAAACTCTGGGCGCAGATTGTAAGGTTTTTGCCCACTAATGTAAAAGGGGCTAACCAGCTTATGGTCATCGCTTTATTTTTTGCAAGTGGGTTTCAGCAACAAAAAAGCCGCTTTGCAGCGGCTTTAGACAACAAGAGAAATAGGTGGTTAGTAATACCCTTTCCCGGATTCTGACTTAGCCACCAAGGCTTCAGCAGGTGTAAATGCTGGATTATCAACGGCATACGTTGATAACTCAGAGCATAATTTGCTGGCACCTTTTTTATCGATGTAACTAAATGGACCACCCATAAACGGTGGGAAACCAATACCAAAAATGGCACCAATATCACCATCACGAGCATTACGAACAATGCCTTCATCCAAACAGCGCGCCGCTTCATTAAGCATCTGGGCGACACAACGGTTGGCAATTTCTTGCTTGTTCAACTTAGGCGAAGTGGTAATGCCTAGCAGCTCATAGACTGACTCGTCCACTTGCTTGCCTTTTTTACCTTGGTAGTTATAGAAGCCACGACCGGTTTTACGACCTAAGCGTTTTGCTTCAATCATGCGGGCAAAAGCATCGGGTGCTTTAAAACGTTCACCCAGTTCTTTTTCTAAAATCGGGGCGATTTTAGAACCAATATCAACGCCCACTTCGTCCAGTAACGCCAGCGGCCCTACTGGGAAGCCAAACTCAACCAAGGCTTGGTCGATTTTCTCAATAGGTTCACCCGCCAACAATAAATTAGCCGCTTCATTCACGTAAGGCGCTAAAATACGGTTAACGTAAAAGCCCGCTTTATCTTTTACCACAATTGGCGTTTTGCCTTGCTTACGGGCAAAAGACACCGTACGAGCAATGACGTCTTCACTGGTGCCTGCATGAGGAATGATCTCCACCAGTGGCATTTTCTCAACCGGTGAGAAGTAATGCAGACCAATGACGTTTTCTGGACGTGCGGCTTTTTCTGCAATTTGCGCAATCGGTAAAGACGAGGTGTTACTAGCAAAAATGGTATTTTCACTGCATTCACGCTCAATGTCCGCAACCATAGATTGCTTCAGCTCTAGGTCTTCAAATACCGCTTCTATTGCCATGTCGGTGTGCTTAAAGCCAGAATAGTCAGTGGTGCCTGTGATCATATTCAGCGTAGATTGCATCTCAGCTTTTGAAATAATACGACGCTTTTGACGCTTTGTGAGGATCTTATAGGTGTAATTTAACGCATTACTGATCCCTTGATGGCTAACGTCTTTAATGCGCACCGGAGTGCCTGCTTTCACCGCGCTGACATGGGTAATACCAGCGCCCATTAAGCCACCGCCTAGCACCGCGGTACGCTTGATAGGTGCTAATTCGTCACTTTGGAATTCTTTTTTCATTTCCGTGGTGGCGAAGAAAATGCCGCGCAGTGCTTTTGATACTTCCGACATCACCAAATCGGCAAAGCCTTCCGCTTCTGTTTTGTATGCCTTTAGCTTATCCAGCTCCACAGACGCTCTTACCGCTTTAATAATCGCCGCAGGTGCAGGGTAATGACCGCCGGTTTTTTTATCGACGTTTTCTTGCGCTTTTTTGAAAATGATATTGCGGCCAAACGGGTTAGACTCGAGCAGTTGGCTGACACGGTCAAATTTTGGCTTGCGTGGCTTTGGCTTGCCTTGGCGTGCCAATTTAATCGCCACCTCCAGAAGAATGCTTTGTGGTACAGCATCGTCCACTAAGCCGGCTTTTTTCGCTTGCTTTGCACGCACCTGCTTACCGGTTAGCATCCACTCTAGCGCTTTTTGGATCCCCACCAATTTCGGTAAACGCTGCGTACCACCGCCACCAGGCAATAAGCCCAATTGCACTTCAGGTAGGCCCAGTTTAGTTTTACCATCATCGGTGCAAACCCGATAATCACACGCCATAGCGAACTCTAAGCCACCACCAAGCGCGGGGCCGTGAATGGCAGCCACGGTTGGAAATGGCAATTCCGCCATTTTGAAAAAGGCTTTTTGACACATTTCAGACAGTGCCAAGGCATCGTCGCGAGTGTTGGCGTTATCCAGCATTTTGATATCCGCGCCGGCAATAAAGTTATCGTCTTTACCACTGATAAACACCATACCGGTGACGTCGTCTTCTTTGCCTTTAGCAATAAGCTGCAACAACTCATCGGCGAAAGAGTCACGCAAGGTGTTCATCTTTTCGTCTGGCACATCTATAGTAACAATGGCTACGCGATGTTCGTTTAGTTCATAAGAAAATACTGACATTATGCGCTCTCCAATACAAATGCTGCTCCAAGACCACCAGCGGCACACGCTGTGGTCAACGCAAGTCCGCCACCACGACGCTTAAGCTCATGTAAGCTTTGGGTGATCAAACGTGCTCCTGTGGCTGCAAACGGGTGGCCATAAGCCAATGAGCCACCGTTGACATTGAATTTATCCATATCAATTTCACCTATGGCTTTGCTGCGACCTAATTGCTCTTGGGCAAACTTGTCGGAGGCGAACATTTTCATGTTGGCTAAGGCTTGCGCGGCAAACGCCTCGTGCATTTCAATCAGATCTAAATCGGCTAATGTGATCCCCGCACGTTCAAGTGCTACCGGCGTTGAATGGGCCGGTCCCATCAGCATGTCTTCTTGCACACCAATGGCCGAGAACGCAAAGCTACGGACATAGCCTAAGATATCGTAACCCAGAGCTTTGGCTTTGCTTTCACTCATCATTAGCACGGCTGCAGCACCATCAGTAAGAGGTGTGGCATTCGCCGCCGTCACAGAGCCGTGTTTTCTATCAAACACCGGCTTCAACTTGGCATAGCCTTCCAGTGACGAGTTTTCACGAATGTTATTGTCTTTTTCAATAAAGCTTTTATAAGGCTCTACGTGCGCGGCCATGACTTCTTGATCTAGTAGACCATCAGACCAGGCTTTCGCTGCCAGGCTGTGTGAGCGGTGTGCCATAGCGTCTTGATCGGCACGGCTAATACCATGGGTTTTCGCCATTTGCTCAGCGGTTTGTCCCATCGACAGCCCGGTTGAGTATTCCGCCACGGCAGGAGGAACAGGCATTAAGTCTTTCAATCTTAATTTTGAGAAAATCTGTAGTCGTTGCTTTAATGTACGCGCCTTGTTTAGGTCGACTAAGCTGCCAGCTAATTTTTTACTTACGCCAATTGGTAGTACCGACGACGAGTCTGCACCACCAGCAACGCCCACGTCAACCTGACCAGAGATAATGCTTTCTGCGACATTGGCAATGGCTTGGAAACTGGTAGCGCAGGCTCGCGATACCGAGTAAGCGTCTACTGATACCGGCATGCCAGTGCCTAGGACGATTTCACGTGCAATGTTTGGCGCTTCTGGCATCTGCACCACTTGACCGAAGACAAGTTGGTCGATTTCTTTGCGGTCGAAGTTCAGACGCTCAAGCATCTCATTGACCACGATTTTACCTAGATCAAGTGCTGGCACATGGTGAAAGGCAGTTGCTTGTTTCGCAAATGGCGTACGCAGGCCACTTACAATGGCGATACGGTCGCCTTTAGCTGTTTTTAGTATGTTTTGTTCAGACATGAATTTGCTCTCCCGCTGACAGGTCTGACCTGTTAATTTCCTCCGATTCTAAACAACCAAACCCGAGTTGCCAATAGCAAAACACGAATTGGGTGTTTTTCAAACCGTAAAGCACTACTTTAGTTGCTTTTTTAAACAATCACAAAGTAATTGAAATTGTTATTGAAAATTTATGAACTTTTGCAAAATTGCCGGTCTAATCCACTTGATTATTGGCACCCAGTCCATATAACTAAGTTAATTTTGTCGCGAGAAAAGGCAGTCACATGGCAGTAAACGAATTTACGCAACTAAAACACTATTTAGATACGCAAATCCTAGGACAAAGCGCGCTTACCGAAGCCTTGCTTATCACGTTACTGGCCGACGGCCATTTGTTGGTTGAAGGACCGCCGGGCTTGGCGAAAACCCGAGCAGTAAATGCTCTGGCCAAAGGCATAGAGGGCAGCTTTCAGCGGGTACAGTTTACCCCCGACTTATTACCCTCAGACATAACCGGCACCGATATTTACCGACAGCAAACCAATGAGTTTGTGTTTGAAAAAGGGCCTTTGTTCCACAGTCTGATCTTGGCCGACGAAATCAACCGTGCACCGGCCAAAGTTCAGTCGGCGTTACTCGAGGCCATGGCAGAAAGACAGATCACCGTAGGGAAAAACACCTACACCCTGCCCGAGTTATTTATGGTGATGGCAACCCAGAACCCGCTTGAGCAAGAAGGCACTTACCCACTGCCTGAGGCCCAACTCGACCGCTTTTTATTACATTTAAATATCGATTACCCGGATGCCGAGACCGAATTGGATATTTTGCGTCTCACCCGCGGCGAAGCGTTAGAACAACATAGCGCACCTTTTACCGCCATTAGCCAAGATACGCTTTTCGCAGCGCGTAAAAAGGTATTAGCATTGCACCTTGCTGAATCGCTGGAACAGTATTTAGTGCAATTAATTGTTGCCACCAGAGAACCGGAAAAATTCGATACCCAGCTCGCCAGCTGGCTTGACTATGGCGCCAGTCCTCGTGCCACTATCGCCCTAGATAAATGTGCTCGGGCTCATGCTTGGTTGCAACAACGGGACTTTGTCACCCCAGAAGACATTCAGGCTGTGGTGCACAATGTGTTACGCCATCGCATTATTCTTAGCTATGAAGCCCAAGCCGATGGCGTCAGCAAAGACCAAGTGATCAGCAAAATCTTAGAATTGGTTGCTGTACCTTAAGCCGTTATGAAAAAAGAAAAGCCGTTTGATGCAGTACAATGGTTTAATGAAAGTCACAGTGATGGCGCTTCACTGAACTTAAAAGAGCTGTTGTACTATAAATCGAAAGCGCATTTATTGTCGCTGCGTCCCCGTGGCAAGGTCAAGAGTGCCCAAGCAGGCCAATACCTTGCCCCACACAAAGGCCGTGGCATGGAATTTGCGGAAGTAAGACAGTATCAATATGGTGATGATATTCGTGCCATTGATTGGCGCGTCACCGCCCGTACCGGTGAAACCCATACCAAGTTATTCCAAGAAGAGAAAGAGCGTCCAGTGTTTGTCTTTTGCGACTTGTCTGCCAGCATGCTGTTTGGCTCACAATTGCTTTTAAAGTCCGTTCTGGCAGCGCATTTAAGCTCACTAGTGGCTTGGTCTGCTTGTGCCCGTGGTGACCGTGTTGGCGGCGTGGTATTTAATGACCAGCATCACCACGAGTTAAAACCCATGGCCCGCGACCGTGGTGTGTTGGCATTAGCGCATCAACTGTGTAGTTTGCATCAGCAAGCTTTAGAGAGCCGCGATGCAGCGACGAATAGCCATCGTTTTAATGAAAACTTAAAACGGCTGGTGCATTTAGCTAAGCCCGGTAGCTTAATTTACTTAGTCTCAGACTTCACCGCGCTGGATGAGGACAGTTTCAAATTGCTAGAGCGTGCCACACGCCATAATGAAGTCATTGCCTGTATGATAACCGACCCATTTGAACGGCAACTACCGCATTATAGCCAAGCTATTGAAGCCACTGACGGGGGCAATAAATGGACCTTGCCATTAATGGATCAACAGTTTCGAGAGCAGTTTTCGCACCACGCCGAGCGCTTTTTTGAGCAGCGGATAGCGCTGTTGCGACGCTCTGGCATGACGTTACAACACTATGATGCGTCTCTACCAATCGAATTACAGTTAGTGAGGGGTTAAATGCAAGCGGATCCGTTAGCACAACTTAACGACGTCGTTGTGCCACAAAGCGTAAGCTGGTGGCCACTGTCCTATCCCATGTGGGCGCTGATCGGCACCATTGTATTACTGCTAGTATTCATTTGTCGCTATTTTTACCTTCGGCAACAGCACCTGCGTGCCAAAAAGCATGCAGTTAAACTAAGTACGTCTGCGCAATCAGCACAAGAGTTACATTTAATTCTAAAACGCTTAGTGAAACACTATTACGGTGAACCGTATGCCAGTCTCAGTGCTGAGCCTTGGCTTGAGTTTCAAGCCAAAGTCACCAAAGCCGAATTAACTCGCCAAGAGCTAGACTCACTCTATTCCCCTAATCCAAGTGCGACCTTACAAGCAAAGCTTATCACCGCGATTAAAACCTTTAACGTTAAGGAGAAGCGCTATGTTTGAGTTTGCTTGGCCTTGGGCGTTTTTATTGTTGCCTTTGCCTTGGCTCATTGCCAAATTTAAGCCCAGTAAAGCTCAGGCTGGCATTAAGCTACGCATTCCAAGCTTGGCTAAAATGGCCATTGCAGGCCACTCACAACTGCAACCAAGAAAGTCGATAAACTGGTTAGAGGCATTAGTTTGGCTGCTGCTGGTAATTGCTGCTGCTAACCCAACGTGGTTGGACGACCCTATCGTGGTGCCAAACGAAGGCAGAGACATTATGCTCGCCGTTGACCTATCGGCCTCGATGACAGAGCAGGATATGGACTATCAAGGCCGCAGTGTCGACCGCCTTTCGGTGGTGAAAGCCGTGGTCAGTGACTTTATTAGCGAACGCCAGGGCGACCGCTTAGGCCTTATCCTGTTTGGCGACACGGCGTTTTTGCAAACGCCATTAACCCGAGATCTCAACACCGTGAGTCAAATGCTCAGTGAAGCACAAATTGGTTTAGTTGGCCGTGCCACCGCCATTGGCGATGCCATTGGCTTAGCCGTAAAGCGCTTTGGTGAGCGCGAGCAAAGCAATAAAATTTTAATTTTACTCACCGATGGTCAAAACACCGCCGGTAATTTGGAGCCCGATGAAGCCCTAGTGTTGGCCCGCGAAGAAGGCATAAAAGTGTATACCATTGGCGTTGGCTCTGATGGCAAGCGTGGTTTTGGGCTATTTGGCTTCAATTCCATGGCGGGCAGCAGTATTGATGAAAAAACCTTACAACACATCGCTAAAGAAACCGGTGGTCAGTATTTTCGCGCTAAAGACGTAGCAGGGTTACAACAAATTTATGCCATGCTCGACCAACTTGAGCCAATAAGCGACGAAACCCAAACGTTTAGACCCAAATTGGCATTATTTTATTGGCCGCTATTGGCAGTGCTAACCTTGCTGTTTTTAGCGCGCTGCAGTGTTGTTTTAACAGCCTGGCTGCGGAGGTAACCTGATGGAATTTGAATTTATCCGTCCACAGCTACTGTGGCTATTACTACCTTGGATGCTATACGGCCTGCTTCACTGGCGCAACAAAGGCGCTAAGCAGGCACAACAACTGATTGCTCCACACCTAGCTGGTGTGGTGATGGGTGAGCATAAAAATAATGGCCAAAAGCATAATTCAGCTTGGCTTAGTATTGCCTTTTTCTTGCTTGCTATTATCGCCATTGCCGGCCCGAGTATTGAAAAGCGTGAAGTGCCAGTGTTTAAAACTCAAGCACCTCGAGTCATGGTAATGGACATGTCCTACTCCATGTATGCCACCGATATTGCTCCAAACCGCTTAACCCAAGCCCGTTTTAAAGCCTTAGATTTATTACAACTATTTAAAGAAGGCGAAACCGGGTTAATTGCTTACGCAGGAGATGCCTTTACCGTATCGCCATTAACCACCGATGTTACGACCTTAGAAAACCTAATTCCAAGCCTCAGCCCTGAAATCATGCCCAGCAAAGGCTCGAACGTGCTTGCCGGAATTGACCAAGCCGTGAGTCTACTTAAAGGTGCAGGGTTTGATCGTGGCAGCATTGTGTTGCTTACCGATGGTATTGAACAAAATGACAGCGAAGACATTCGTGCTTTGCTTAGTGGCAGTAACTTTACCCTCAGTGTATACGGCATTGGCAGCGCCGCAGGAGCGCCCATCAACTTACCTGAAGGGGGCTTTTTAAAAGACCAATATGGTCAGATAGTGGTACCAAAATTG
Organism: Pseudoalteromonas sp. UG3-2; assembly: GCF_037120705.1. Classification (NCBI taxonomy): domain Bacteria; kingdom Pseudomonadati; phylum Pseudomonadota; class Gammaproteobacteria; order Alteromonadales; family Pseudoalteromonadaceae; genus Pseudoalteromonas; species Pseudoalteromonas sp. UG3-2. Next base: position 112,781 of record NZ_JAWLJU010000001.1, read on the forward strand.
GTTAAAAGTAGATTACAAAAGCTCGCAGCCAGCCAAGACGGTGTGTATGCCAGTTATACTGCTGATGGTCGCGATATCCAGGCCTTTAAGCCCAGTGCCAGTAACGCCAAACCCAGTGATGAGCAACAAACCAACACCAAGTGGCGCATTGACGCTGGCGTTTATTTACTGGTTTTATTAATTCCTATGGCACTGCTGCTACTGCGCAATCACGCCATCGCACTTAGCACAGTACTGTTGGTGTGTTTGTTCCCACAACAACACGCCTATGCTGCACAGTGGTCTCAATGGTTTAAAAACACAGATCAGAATGCCCTTGCCGCCTATCAAAATGATGATTATGACCAAGCCAGTCATGCCAGCAACTCGGTATTAAAGGGCGCGGCATTATATAAAAAAGGCGACTTTCAGCAGGCGGCCGATGTATTACGCCAGCAACCCTCTGCTGAGGCTCAATATAACCTTGGTAATGCGCTGGCGAAACTCGGTCAGCTTGATGACGCCATTGCAGCCTACGACCGGGCATTGGCTAAGCAGCCAGATTTCGAGCAAGCGCAACAAAATAAGGCACTCGTGCAACAGTTAAAGGATCAACAAGAGCAACAAAATCAACAAGGTCAGCAAGACCAACAAGGTCAGCAAGACCAACAAGGTCAGCAGGACCAACAAGGTCAGCAGGACCAACAAGGTCAGCAAGACCAACAAGGTCAGCAGGACCAACAAGGCCAGCAGGACCAACAAGGCCAGCAGGACCAACAAGGCCAGCAGGACCAACAAGGCCAGCAGGACCAACAAGGCCAGCAGGACCAACAAGGCCAGCAGGACCAACAAGGTCAGCAAGACCAACAAGGTCAGCAACAGCAATCCGACGGCAATAGTCAGGAAAATAATAATCAGCCAGAACTGGCTGCCAATACAGATCCAGAGCCTGGTCAACCACAACAGCAACCAGAGGATCCCAGTGAAGTCACGGCTGACGCTAAAGCGCAACCACAATCACAACAACAGCAACAACAAGCAGACAAGATGATGGCGCAACAAGGCCGCGAACTGACCCCAGAAGAAATAGAAAAGGCGCAGCAACTTAATCAGCTGCTGCGCAAAGTGCCAGACGATCCTGCAATCTTATTGAGAAATAAAATGCTACTAGAATCACAACAGCGTAAACAAAGACGTCTACCTCGAGGAGTTGAAAAATCATGGTAACACGTATTCTATTGCTATTGTCTTTGTTGATATCGAGTCAAGCGGCACTGGCTTTGGATAATTTAACTGCTAGTGTCGATAAAAACCCAGTGCTTGCTGGCGAATACTTTACCCTCACCATCACCGCCGAAGGTAAAGTGAAAGGCACCATTCCAGACGTTTCAGCCTTGAGCCAGAACTTTGTCACCAGTCCAGTAAGCACCAGTTCGCGCACCAGTATTATCAATGGCAGTATGACCAGCTCAACCAGTTGGCAAGTGCAACTGGTTGCCCGCACCCCAGGTGAGTACACTATTCCGGCCTTTGAGGTCGATGGTGCCAAAACCCAGCCCATCACCCTCAATGTGGTGGCGCAACAAGGCGATGAGCAAAGCAAAGATATTTTCGTTAAAGCAACGCTCGATAGCACCAGCCTTTATGTACAACAAGCTGGACTGTATACCGTTAAGCTTTATATCGGCCAAGACTTACTAGACGGTCAATTAAGTGCCCCAGAAGCCGAGGGTGCCACTGTGACTCAGCTGGGCAAACAGCAAGAAGAATATGAAATCGTTGATGGCCGTCGTTATATGGTGATCACCAGAGAATACATGCTGCAGCCACAAAGAAGTGGTGACATCACTATACAACCACCGGTATTTAACGGCCAAGTCCGCGAAGGGTATCGCCGCATGGCTGTCTCTGCAGTGGCTGAAGCCATCGAGTTGACGGTCAACCCCATCCCCAGTGAACACGCTGATAATTGGCTGCCCAGTGAGTACGTCAACTTTTCCGCTGAATGGCAACCACAAGACACTAATGTAACCGTGGGCACGCCACTGACACGTACTTTCACTTTAACCGCAGTAGGCGTGACTAAAGAGCAGCTACCTGAGCTTAATATGGAAGAGGTGGAAGGCTTTAGGATCTATCCTGATACCTCTGAGCGTAAACAAATTACTCGCGATGGCAAAGTGATTTCACAACTGCTGGTGTCTTTTGCTTATTTGCCCCAGCGCTCCGGTGAGTTTGTTTTGCCAGAAGTCTCCTTGCCTTGGTTTAACACCGTCACTAAGCGCCAAGAGTTTGCTACTTTGCCTGCCAAGAACATCACCATCAAAGCAGATCCAAATCAAACTCAGCCGGCGGCGCCAATAAGCAGCAGTGAAAGTGACGTTGCTGCGGCAAAAGACCTCAAAGCCCAGCCAGCCCCTCAAGTTCAAAAGCACATACCACAGTGGCTTTGGCTGATCACGGCACTGGGCTATCTGTTATGGCTGGCCACGGTTGTGGCTTGGTGGTTATTCCATAAGGCGCGCCCAACCGCCAAACTACCGGCCCAAGCTGAAGTCAATCAACCACGTAATATGGGTTTTTCAGATGCGGTTAAAAAAGACGATCCTCAGGCTTTTTATCAAGCCCTGCTGGTATACCTAAACCAGCAACAGCAAAGCTTGTCTGACTGGCTAAAAACTCAACCTAGTGAAGTGCAAAGCCAAGTGCATGCCTTGCAAGCCAGTCTATATGGCAAAGGTACTGGCGAGATAAACTTAAAAAGCTTATACCAAGCAGTGCAAAAAGCAGAGAAAGTACACTTACAACAACAAAGTACAGCACCGCTAGACAGTTTATACTAAAGCAAAGCGCCATTTGGCGCTTTTCTTTTATGGCTCTGTTATGCTTAATTAGCTCAGTAAACAAAAAAATGCATAATTGATGAAATAAACCTGCAATAAGGTAGGTCTTGTAAATATGACCAGTAAACAAACCCATTATGAGTCGCTGGTTCGGGCATATCACAAAGAACTCTATAAGTTCGCTTATTGGTTGTCAGGTGATCCGACAATAGCAGAAGACTTAGTCCAAGAAACTTTTTTGCGGGCTTGGCGCGCGCTTGACTCTTTACAAGAGAAAGACGCCGCCAAGCCGTGGTTATTAACTATTTTACGACGAGAAAACGCCCGACGCTTTGAGCGCAAACAGTTTGATTACAGTGATGTTGAGCAAGATACCTTGGTCGATGAGCGCAGCAGCAGTTTAGACGACAGCGCAGAGCAAGCCGTAGTGCAACGACAAATTGCAGCACTTGCCACCGAATATAAGGAACCTTTGTTATTACAAGTGGTGATGGGTTGCTCTGGCGATGAGATCGCTACTATTTTGGAGTTAAACAAAAACACCGTAATGACTCGCCTCTACCGGGCCAGAAATCAACTAAAAGAGGCATTAAAAGCAGGCTATGAACCAATTAAGGGGGCATCAAATTGATGGATGAACTCGAATTTAGGCGTCGATTATTCGCCGATCCACACGATGAAGAAGTTATCGCGGCGGCCAAAGCCCAGCCAGAATTACAGCGCATTGTCACTGAAATGCAGCAGTTCGATGACTTTCTTAATCAATCGATGGCAATCGCAGTACCGGATGATTTGGCCGATAAAATTATCGCCAAACAACAAGCCGAAGTTGCCAACAACCAAGAGCACGGCAAAGTGAGCTGGTTTAGACGAGCAACCATGCCCTTTGCTGTGGCCGCCAGTACGCTTTTTGCAGCGCTCATTTTTTATTTTGGCGGCTTTGGCGAACCGCTGAACACCGGGCAACATGCGCTAGCACATGTCTATCATGAATCTAGCGCTCTTGAGCGTGAAGACGCCATTCCACTTCAGCAAGTGAACGAGAAGCTCGCCATGTTTGGTGGTAAGTTTGATGACTTGCCGGGCAAAGTGGTGTTTGCCACTTTTTGTAATTTTAAAGGACAAAAGAGTCTGCACTTAGTGATGCAATCTGAGTTTGGTCCTTTAACTGTGTTTGTGGTGCCCACCGGGCAACAAGCCACCCTTGATGGCAGTGACCGCTTTTCAGATAACCGCTTTGCTGGCTTGATTGCTCACAACGATAGAGCCAATACTATTTTAGTTGGCGATAAAAGTGCGCCATTGCAACACTTCCAATCCGCAGTGCAAACCTCTTTGCGCTGGCTATAACATGGGAAATGGGCGCTATTCACCCATTTCCCCAAACCGTCATACCATGGCTATTTCAAAGCGCCAGCAACTTCATTACAATAGCATCAGTTTATTTTTAGATAGGAAAATCATGAAAAATTTCATTGTTTTATTCACTTTGTTAGCCTTAGTGATTGGTACTAGCTTTGATGCTGAAGCCAGAAAGAAGTTTGGTAAGCGCAGTAGCGGTAAAACCCACCAAACCACCACTACCCAGCAAAAGAAAGTGGATACCCAAACTCTTAATAGCAAAACCACCAAAACCAAGTCGAGCAAAAAAGGGATCATGGGCGGTATTTTAGGCGGCTTATTGGCCGGTGGCCTAATTGCAGCCATGCTAGGTGACGACTTTGAAGGTTTTCAACTGCTAGAGATGCTTCTGCTTGCTGGTGCGGCCTTTTTTATTTTTAAATTAGTAAAATCGGCATTACTTAAACGCCAACACCCAGGGTATGCTGGCGCAGCACCGCAATCATCTAACTACAACTCGCAACAATTCCAATCTAGCCAACCTAGTCCACAAAGCTCTGGTGGTGGGTTTGGCGCGACGTCTGTGCCACTGAACTTACCCCGCGATTTCGATATTAATGGCTTCTTACAGGGGGCAAGACAACATTATCAAACCATACAAAAAGCGTGGAATGACAATGATTTTGCTACTATTTCTGAGTACTTAAGCCCAGAACTTGTGGCTGAGTTTAAACAAGACCGCGAAGCCCAAGGCGATGTAAAGACGGAAGTGATGTTTGTCGATGCCGAAATGGTTCGTGCTGATACTCACCCCCATGTTTGGGAAATCAGCGTGAAGTTTACTGGTAAATACCGAGATTTAGGCGATATGCAAGAAGAACCCATTCATGAAATTTGGCACCTTGAGCGTCAAACCTCAGGTAATGCCCCTTGGCTTATCGTCGGTGTTGAAGATTTAGCTTCTTAAGCACGGACTATATTACCAGCCTGTGTTCACAAGTATTGCTTGAGCGCAGGCTGGCACGCTATAACTGACCACGAACAGTTAATACCTCGCGATCCTCACCCAGATCAACCACCACGTTGGCGCTTTCACTTAAGCTGGTTACGGCCCACTCCGACAGCCTTTGAAAAGGCTGAATAAATGCCAATACTTCCTCATCCGTCATGCCTTTGCCGGTTTGCGCCCGTAACGCGTGCTCTTGTTGTAAGCGCCAGCGATAAACCCGAGAAAAACTCTGACCATTAAGAAAAACAAGCCCATCAAATTGCTCAAATACTTCCTGGTAGTTAGTCGCTAGCAGGCGGTTAACGCAGTGGCGAAAACAGCCATCGCGGTCGTGTTTTCGCTCAAAATCATTGACGTCATAACCCAACTGCGCAGCTGGCTGAGCGGTTACCCCCATACACCAACCTTCTACGATTAATACTTGCGCCCCCTCTGGCACTGGCCGCCATTGGCTCTTGCTGAGCTTGTTATCTGATGCTTTATCAAACACCGGTAATAGCAACGCCCGCTGCTGTTTAAAGTCCCATAGTACCTGTTGCAATAAAGCCAGATCGTGACTGCCTGGGAGACCACGCTGTTGATACAGTGGATGGACTCGCTGTGCTAACTGTGCTCGTTCATTGGCATCAAAATAAAAATCATCAAGCGATACCGCAACCCCAGTAATATTATCCCCGTACAGCTGCTTGATTAGGTGTTGGCTCAAGGTTGACTTACCACTGCCCTGCATGCCGGAAATGGCCAGCAATAGCGGGGCCTGTTTACGCCGCCATAAACTGGCAACCTGGGTGGCGAGGTTATCTACTAATGGACTGCTAGACACGTTCGCTGACGCCTTAGATCACGCTAAAAAACATAATGGTATTGTAGCAGTAGCGTTCTGCCCTGCTGCGGCACGCGACCATCTCTTAACCTAGGGTCAAATACATCCACTTTTTTATCGGTTAAATTCTCACCTTTAAGGTAAAGCTTAGCATCATCAGCAAGCTGCCATGACAGCGACAGCCCCAACAGCCAATAACTGGGTTGGTCAAAACTGGCAATCTCTGGGTTTGGCGGACCTGGCACAAAGGTGCTATCTCGCCATAATGCGTTTAAGGTCGCTTCAATGCCGTCATATTGATGGGTTATGGCAGCGGCAAAAAACTTTTTAAAGCTGCCATTTAGGGGTTTATCGAACATCTGCGTGAAAGCCCCTTGCAGCCAAGTGCGCTCGCTAAGATTAAGGTTAGCATTGACTTCAATGCCCTGCATATTGGTTTCAAAAACATTACCAAAGGTAAATTCAGCTTGGGGGTCCTTGATTGGGATCAGGTTGATAAAGTCACTCAACTGGTTTTCGAAAAGTACCACATCCAGTTGTTTTTGTTGGTCTTGGTAATGCCATACAAACTCGGTGGTTTTAACTCGCTCTGAGGTCAAATCGGAATTACCAATGGTGACATCATCATTAGAATTTAATTCGTTGCTCACTGGCGTGCGGAACGACTCACCATATTGAAATTTTAAGGTATGGCGCTGATTAACATCGTAAATAAAGGCCAATCGCGGTGATAGCTTATCATCTATATCCTTGACTTCATCATAGCGAATGCCAGCAAACATATTCAGGTCATCGCTGAGTTTGTACTTGGCTTGGAGATACCCGGCATGAGAGTCAAACTCTTGCAGCAGTGGGTAAAATGGCGCGTAGTTTTTTACTGTGGTAACACCGCCTAAGTATGCGCTATCGGCTAAAAATACATCGCCAAAGTCGGGGTCGTAGTAACTTGTTCTAATATTGGCTTGGCTTTGCTCTTCATCTGACCACTCCAGACCAAAATTCCAATCCAGCTTGTCGTTTTGGCTAAAACGGCCATCGAGGTTGTAGGTTAAATCTCTTGATTGCCAAGCCGGCCCGACAAGAAAATCAGCGCCAGCGGCCAACCCTATCTCATCAGCGGCGACAATAAGCCCGGCACTTTCAATGTTGTGCTCAATGAAACTCAGCGAGTGACTTAACATCAGCTGCGGATTAATCTGCCAATCGTAACTTACTATCGTGGCTATATTTTCACTTTGATGCTCATTATCCGGTGAATAACGCGATAGATTTAAAAACTCATCCAGTTCCGTGCGGTTGTACCTTAACTGCCAGCTTAAGGCGTGATGGCTTCCACCAAATGTAATAAACAGGGATTTTAATGGATCTTGTACTGCGTTTTGAAAATAGCCCTCACCGGAGCGCTGATTGGCGGCAATATTACCGTATAACTCAGTATCATCGCTGATTTTTTTTGAACCACTGAGCGCCATTTGCAGCGTACCCTGTTCACCGTATCCAACACTGAATTCGTTACTGGCGGTTTTAGTGATGACGTTCATAACCCCAAGAAAGGCATTACTGCCGTACAGCGCCGATCCTGGACCACGAATAAACTCTACTTTGGCAACGATATCAACAGGAATAAAAGGGGTGTATACAGACGCTTTGCCAAATGACGATTCATTTAATCGCTGGCCATCAATCATCACCAACACATGGCCGGTATCCAAATACACACCTCGAGTATGCTCTTTTGGCACCGCTCCAACCCAATCACCACGGGTGGATTGGAATCCGGGCACATAGTTCATTAATTCATAAACATTATCAACGCCAAGGCTGGCGATTTGTTGGGCATTAAAAACGGTGGTGCTCGATGGCACAGAAGCGCGGGTCTCAGAGGTTTTACTCGCGATAGATATGTTAACATCCAATAGTTCTTCAAAAGACAACTGGTATAAGTCTTCTTCGGATCCCTGTGCTATTGGCATACCGAGCACAGCGGCAAAGAGTAAAACGGCTTTATTCATAATAACGAGCTCTATGTTCCCACACTTCGCTCGCAGCATTAGTGTTTAACTAACCTACGTAGCAGCATATGATTAATTTAATAATACTTGCTATTTGCCACTACGCAAGTTTTTGATTCGCCTTTTAAATTAGAAGCACACTGAAGTTATTAGGCAGCTGCCAGTTTGCGCGCTTTAAAATATTTGTATAAGCCAATTAATGACGCTGCAATCCAGAATAACTCGATAACAAAGCTTGCCAAATTAAAATTATAGCAAAGACTGATCAGTAACAAGATGGCGCCACTGAGATTCATCAAGTTATAGGTTAGCCCTTCTGGTGATGCTTTTTGTAGCTGTAACATAAAAAATGCACCAACCACTAAAAAGGTGCCTGTCATACCAATAATATCGAAAACTAAATCGATCATACGTTATCCATTATAATCACCAACTCCAATTCACCGAACCAGTTATATTGCAGTTGTATTTGCTTTAGACCCAATTGGCTGGCCCAGTTCCATGGGAAGGGTCGTTTTCAATCATTGAAACAGCAAGTCAAACGGCGAGATAGTAACAAATACACAGCCCCAGGTAAGGACATATGTCTGATGACATAACAAATGGCGGGGGTTATTTTGCCGTGACTTTGCCGCCAATCATTTTTAACGCTGGCGTGCCACGGACTAAGGTGTCACGGGCGAAGGTTTGCTCGCAATTAGGACAGTGAATTTGATCTTGGGTGTGATCTTTAACAATACGCTCTTTGAAGCATTTGACCAAACTCCCTTTACCGCCCTTGCGGTATTTAAATAGCGGCTGTTTGCAGCCGGCACAAAATATATCGACAGTGCGAGTTGGTCCTTTTTTGTTTGGCTTAGCCATGTTTAATACATTAACCTCAATACCATTGCTATTAGGCTAAATTGTAAAACATGATACCCCCCATTGACCAGAAACAGCTTAAATGGTCGTTGCTCGAAAATGTAACTAGTGCCCAAGCTGGTGGCAACAATAAATAAGCCAATGGCGGCACCTAGGCCAATGGTGGCAAGCAGCGACTGCCCCATAGGTAACACCACTGACATAAACACCGCTGACAGCAATGACAATATAAATGCCACACCAAAGGTTAACTTCGGGTCGCTTGTTTGCAAGTCAAGCTCGGTTAAGCCACAGCCTTCCATCCACGTTTGCTGGAACAATATTGGCGAATACCAAATACCACCGAGCATGAAAGAAGACAATGCCGCTAACAAAGTCGCCCACAGATTTAATGCCTCAAACGAAAACGTCATCACAGCCTCGAGTGCATTGAGTTTTAGTTAATAATGAGTATAAGAGAAATTTTACTGATACACAGGTTTCTTTTGTAACTTGCGCTGCAATGTCCGCCGATGCATATTCAATGCTCTGGCCGTTTGTGAGATATTGCCATGATTGGCTTTTAGCACCTGCTGAATATGTTCCCACTCCAGTCTATCTGGAGACATAACAGTCTCATTGTCGACGACCATGTTATCTTCGCCAAGCAAAGTTTGGATTATTAATTGACTGCTGGCAGGCTTGGTAAGGTAGTCATCGGCTCCCAGTTTGATGGCAGCCACCGCTGTTGCAATGCTGGCGTAACCGGTGAGCATAATGATCCTGGCCGTGGGAAAGTGCTGACGCAGCGGCGTGATATAGTTAATGCTGCTTTCATCAGCTAACTTCATATCTAACAGAATGTATTGCGGTGCAAACCCTTGGCTTTTTGCTATGACGTCATGCAAAGCACTCAAATGCAAGGTCTCAAACCCATGTTTTTGCATCCGCCGAGCCAAGGTTTGCGCAAACGCAAGATCATCCTCAATGAGCAGTAGTTTCATGTTGTATCCGAGGTAAAGTCACCACACAGGAAGTGCCCTGGGGTGATTGGTTTTTAATAATTAAGCGGCCGCCAAGCCGCTCAATGGTGGCATGACTAAGTAACACCGCCATACCAAGCCCATTTTCGCTGTCGACGATTTGCTGACCCAATTTAGCTAACTGCAGCGGCTCAACGCCAACGCCATGGTCTGTGATGTTAATGGCAATATTGCCATCGCTTTGCTCGCAGGTCACCACAATGCTCTGCTGGTTATTGGCTTCATTCGCTCTCACCGCATTAGCGATTAAATTCAATAAAGCGGGGATAAGCATAGGGTCGTCAACCACACCACCAGAGCAATGTTCTGCAGTAAAAGTAAAATGCTGTTGCGGGTATTGTAAAGTGGCCAACTGCTGTAATGACGATAGTACTTTTGTTATCGCCACAGAATGAGTTTTATTGGCTTTAACGTATTCAGTGACCCGCCGAAACTCATCCAGTTGCTGCTGACAACTGGCAATGGGTTGTGCCATTTCTTGTACAGCCTCATCCTTGGGATAATTGTCTGAGAGTTCTTCATGTAATAAAGCCAAATGTGCAATTGGCGTTGCCAGCTGATGAGTTGCTTGAGCCGCGGCACTGCCCAGTGCAATCACTTGCTCTTGTTGCAATTGTTGCTCTCTAAGTGCGGCGATATCCCGTGCTTTTCTTCTATTTTGCTGCACTAAAATGGTCACTACCGTCGCTACTACAATGATGGTAAAGGTAAAATTCACCAACATACCTAATAAGTGAGTCGACATGTCCATATGGTGCATGTGCTCGTTTGACATTCTTAAGTAAAGATAACCGTAGGCAGCAATGGCGCTAATGCACACAAATAACATGTACAAACTGGGTAAAGTCACCGCAGCAATAATGGTTGGCAATACCAATAATGAAACGAAAGCGTTGGTGGCACCTCCGGTTAATGCCAACAGCACGGTAAGAAATACAATGTCGGCCAACAGCTGCATGGTCATGCCTAAAGGCGCGGCTTCTTTTATATTGCGATAAGCATAAATACTGAGTAATTGAAATACGGATTCGGCAGCGACCACCGCAGCCACCGCGAAAAAGTCAAACTGTTTATCGAACACTAACATCGCAATGGCCACCATCACTATTTGGATCACAATGGCCACTGAGCGCAGCATAAGTAGTTGCCCTAAGGCGGAGGCAGGGGAAAAAGCGATTTTCATATTTCAAAAAGCCACTATAGTTAATGGGTGTGTCTGCAACGAATTTTTAAGGTTACAGCAAACTAGTACGTGTTAGGGTTAGCTTACCATAGTAACAGCAGCAATAGCTTGATCCCAGACAACAGCGTTAACACAAGGCGGATTGCTATTACTGACTACCTATTAGCCATCGGCAACAAAATACACGCACTTTGAGGCGCACAGCACCAGATTAATAGCAAAAGTTTAGCGAATTTGGTATAAAGAAAACATAGGCCAACTGGTCGGATAAGAATAAGAGACACTATGATTTATGCAAAGATAACCGGTTGGGGTAAATGCATTCCACCAGCCAGTATTTCTAACGATGAAATAAGCACTGTGGTAGACACCAACGACGAGTGGATAAGCTCACGTACTGGCATTAAGTCACGCCGAGTTAGCCATGTTAGCACCGCAGATCTTGCCACGGTGGCAAGTCAGCAGGCATTGGCATGCGCAGGTCTTGCTGGTAAAGACATCGACTTAGTCCTACTTGCGACTTGCACGCCATCCACCATGGTTGCGAATACCGCTTCTTTAGTTCAGAAAAATATAGGGGCAGAAGGTGCTGCAGCTTGTGACACCAATGCCGCGTGTTCTGGTTTTTTATATGCACTGCAAAATGCCACAGCGCAAATTCAAGCCGGCATGATCAAAAAAGCCGTGGTAGTCGCGGCCGAGCGCATGACTTGGTATGTCAATTGGGAAAAGCGCGACAGTGCTGTGTTATTTGGTGATGGCGCCGGTGCCGTGGTACTGGAAGCCAGCGAAGAACCCAGTGGCTTAATGGGCACCAAAACCGGCTGTGATAGCAGTGATCGCAGCATTTTGCATATTCCCAACTATGGCACCGATATGGATCGCATCGCCGGCACTGGCCCTTCTGATTTATCTTTTGAAGGCCGTGAAATTTTTAAGCGCGCAGTTAAAGGCATGAGCGAGGCCTGTGATGACGTACTAAAACAAGCGCAGCTTTCATTAGATGAAATCGATGTATTAATTCCACACCAAGCCAATCTTCGCATTATTCAAGCGATTCAAAACCGCCTTGAAATTGCCGATGATAAAGTCATGGTAAATATTGATAAATACGGTAACACTTCCGCTGCTACCATTGCCATTGCGTTATGTGAGGCGGTGGAGAATGGCTTAATCAAACCTCATGCGAACATTATGAGTGCTGCATTTGGCGCGGGTTTAACCTGGGCTGCAAGTTACTTAAAGTGGGGTGATAGAGTCACACCACTGGCCACTTCAGATGCCAGCTTGCCCCCGTGTGACAAAACCGGGCTTGAGCTAATTGCTCCGGCAGTAGCAGCTTGTAAGTCATCGTAACCACTCGATATCTCTCCTTGGATGGGCGATAATAACGCCATATTTTAGTCTCTCATCCAAGGAGAATACCGTGCTTAAAGCGCATAGCGAAATTAGTCAATTGGCTCCCCAAGCCGTTTGGAAATTCTTTGATCAAATTTGCTCTATCCCCCACCCTTCAAAACACGAAGAAGCCCTAGCCACGTTTATTGTTGACTGGGCACAAAGTAAAGGCCTTTCTGTAAAGCGGGATGAAACCGGCAATGTCTTTATCAAAAAGCCAGCCACCCCTGGCATGGAAGACAGAAAAGGTGTGGTGCTGCAAGCCCATATTGATATGGTGCCACAAAAGAATAACGACACCGAACACGACTTTATCACGGATGCTATTCAGCCTTATGTCGATAACGGCTGGGTTACCGCCAAAGGCACTACTCTAGGTGCTGATAATGGTATTGGTATGGCATCGTGCTTAGCCGTATTAGATGCCGATGACATTGCTCATGGTCCACTTGAAGTGTTGCTTACCGTCGATGAAGAAGCCGGCATGAGCGGTGCATTTGGACTGCAGCCAGGTTGGTTAGAAGGCGACATCTTACTTAACACCGACTCAGAGCAAGAGGGAGAAATCTACATGGGCTGTGCTGGCGGTATTGATGCCTCTATTAGTGTCAATATTGAACGCCACAGCGTAACTGCGCAGCAGCAAAGCTATCAACTGACGCTGAAAGGCTTACGCGGTGGTCATTCAGGAGTGGATATCCACACCGGTCGCGCCAATGCCAATAAGCTATTAGCACGTTTTCTAAAAGATCATTGCCAAGAACTCAGTGTACAGCTTATCTCTCTCCAAGGCGGCACACTGAGAAACGCCATCCCTCGTGAGGCCAGTGCCCTGTTCACTATGCCTGCAGAGCAGTTAGCGGCATTTAACCAGACATTGCGAGCGTTTGAAACCACTATAAAACAAGAGTTAAGTAGCATTGAAACCGGGATCACCTTGGTTTTAGATGAGGTGACCAATTCGCAACAGCCGATGACCGAGGCCAGTCAAAGACAAGTGTTGAATTTACTCAATGCTTGCCCTAATGGCGTAATTAGAATGAGTGATGACATTCAAGGTGTGGTTGAAACGTCACTTAATATGGGCGTGATCAGCACCACCGACTCACAATTTGAGGTATTGTGCTTGGTTCGCTCTCTCATCGATTCTGGTCGCGAACAAGTGACCGGCAGTTTACGCTCTTTGGCAGAGTTATGCGGAGCTGAGATTAATTTAAGTGGTGCCTACCCAGGCTGGAAGCCCGATCCGAACTCGCAAGTCTTGGCTATTTTTAGAGACATGTACGAAACCATTTATGGTAATAAGCCAGATATTATGGTGATCCATGCTGGGCTTGAATGTGGGTTATTTAAAAAGCCTTACCCAGAGATGGATATGATCTCTTTTGGCCCCACCATCAAGTTCCCCCATTCACCCGATGAAAAAGTAGAAATCGACAGTGTGGGACTATACTGGCAACAAATGAAAGGAATATTGGCCAATATTCCGAAAAAATAAACCGCAACAAAAAGCCCAGCATCGGATGCTGGGCTTTTAAAAGTAAAGTGATTACCTAATTACTTTGCAAAGCGACGCTCTAAGTATTCAAACATAGTGCGAAGCCCTAATGCCTCACCACCGACTGGGCGACCAGGCAAGGCTCTGAGATTCCATGCCATCACATCAAAATGCAACCAAGGCGTGGTGTTAGGATCAACAAACTCTTTTAGATACAATGCCGCCGTGATAGAGCCTCCAAATGGCGTTGAACCACAGTTAGCGATATCCGCAACATCGCTTTTAAACAACGCTTTGTATTGATCAAACAAAGGTAACTGCCACACAGGATCGGCATTATTAGCACCTAACTCCATTAAATCAGACGCAATTTGTTGATCGGTTGAGTAAAACCCAGGTAGTTCGGTACCGAGGGCAATACGACAAGCACCGGTAAGTGTGGCAAAATCAATCAACAATTCAGGTTGCTCTGTTTGTGCTTCAGCAAGCGCATCACATAATACTAGGCGCCCTTCGGCATCGGTGTTATCGATTTCAACGGTGATCCCTTTGCGGGTTTTTATCACATCTCCTGGTCTAAACGCGTTACGAGATACGGCATTTTCCACAGCAGGAACCAGTACTCTTAAACGTACTGGGAGCTTAGTTGCCATAATCATTTTGGCTAAGGCAATAACGTGAGCAGCACCACCCATGTCTTTTTTCATGTTACGCATGCCAGAGGCCGGTTTTAAATCCAAACCGCCAGAATCAAAACATACTCCCTTACCGACTAACGTTAGTTTGGGATGACTGTCGTCGCCCCAATTGAGGTCCAGCAATCGCGGAGTGTTGTCACTGGCTCGACCTACCATGTGAATGGTCGGATAGTTTTGCTCGAGCAGCTCATCACCCACCACCTGAGTTAATTCACCGCCATAGGTTTCTGCAAGCTCCGCCATGACTTCGGCTAAGTGTTGCGGCATCATATCTGCAGCAGGTGTGTTGACTAAATCTCTGGCGAGATAAATCCCCTCTACAGCCGCTTTAACATGGTGGTATAACGACTCATCAGATAGTGCTAACTTTGCCTTAACAGCGGCCATTTCTTTGTACGAATCAAATTGATAAGCACCAAGCAAAAAGGCAATAGCATGGCTTTGTGGGTTGCTTACTTGCTCATCAAAACAATAAGTACCTGCTGGCAATTGTTTAGCCAGGTCGCCCAACAGCCAAAAGTCATCTTGTTCGTCCGCTACAACAATTACTCGGTCCAACTCGTCGCTGTTTTCTTTGGCAATAACAATATGCTGCTGCGATTGCAATTTTGCAGCGTTCACCACCGCTTGAACAATGTCAGACTGCTGAGATTGCCACTGCTCTAATGCTGCAGTTGTTAAAATAGAAATGGGAATACCCGAAGAAGAGTGAACTAATAAATTGCTCATGTAGGCCTCGTTGTTATTTTATTAAGACTAAGACTACCAAGCTTGAAGATAAAATTCACGATTTCTTGTGATCTGAAGGGGGCTTTTTTTTCAAACTAAATGAACTTGGTAACACATCGACTCCAACCCATTCACCCACTTTTACGATAAGCGGGATAGTGACAGGGGCAAATGGCAGTACGGCAAACACTCCAAGACCAAGTCCTTTTAATAAATCGACCAATTGTGCATTGGCAATTTTAAGATCGGTTTTGGGGGCTTTGCCTTGGCTGTAGCGCTTGTAAATTTCTAGCATTTGTTTGGTTTCAACGCGCTCTTGAGCTAGCGCCAGCTTGAGTGCCAACATCGCTCTGCGCAGCCGGATCTGTTGTCTTCTTTTACTGATCCTAGCCACTCTTACAGGGGCTTTATGAACGACTTTTATTAGCTTCATAGGGTAACTCAACACGACGTATAGTTTGAGTTTATCAAATTTTTGCCATTAAGAGCTATTAGCCAATGGTACAAAAGTGTAACTAAGGTGACTCAGTGCAATTCAAAATAAGTGCAAAAATAATTGAAACAAAAAAACTGAGTACTAAGCGCGCTAAAGTGTACAAACTTTGTTCCGAGCTCCCCGAAAGGTTAGCTTATCATTAAAGTAAATTTATTTTTTGTACAAAAAATCGCCCTGAATTGGGGGGATTTCTACTGACTAAACGCCAAGATAAACCAAAATACATTGTAATAGCCCATAAAACCCACCCTGTTACAGTTACTTACTACTAACCTTTGTAATTAGTTTATTGATTTAACAAAAACTTACTGCAAATGTTGCAGTTTAAAAAAACACTGCTAATTTTAAAAAAGCGCTTGCCAATGCATAGCAAATTAACTTATATGTGTATTAAAGGTAAATATATTATAAACAACCTTTTTTTATTGGTATGACAACAACAATCAACTGGGGAAACAGGATGAAACTAAAAAGTAACACGCTGCGCCGTGCAGTTCGCTTTGCTTTAGCAACAGCAGCGACTTCTTCGTTGCTAACCACTACAGCAATGGCAGAAGAGGCGGATGAAACAAAAGCAGAAGAGAAAATTGAAAAAATTGCAGTCGTAGGCTCACGGGCAGCGCCCCGCTCGGTCGGCGACTCACCAGTACCCATCGATATCATCGGTGCAGAAGACATGTCCAAAGCTGCTGGCTCTGATATGCTGGAGTTGTTGAAAGGCTCTGTACCATCACTTAACGTACATGCTAACCCAATCAGTGACGCTGCAACCTTGGTAAGACCAGCAAACTTACGTGGCTTACCAGCTGATAGTACGCTGATCCTACTTAACGGTAAGCGCCGCCACCGTTCATCGGTTATTGCTTTCCTAGGTGGTGGTATCAACGATGGTGCTCAAGGTCCAGATATTTCAGTAATACCAAGTATCGCCCTGAAACAAGTGGAAGTGCTTCGTGACGGTGCTGCAGCACAATACGGTTCTGATGCTATTGCCGGTGTGATGAACTTTGTACTTAAAGATTCCAGTGAAGGTGGTACCTTTGCCGTTCGCCAAGGTGAATACTATGAAGGCGATGGTGACACTACGGTTATTGAAGGTAACGTAGGTTTACCATTTACTGACAATGGCTTTGCTAATTTAAGTTTCCAATACAAAGAAGCTGACGCAACTAGCCGCAGTGTACAACGTCCAGATGCAGCTAAATTTACCTCTTTAGGTATTGAGGGCGTTAAAAATCCTGCTCAAATTTGGGGCACGCCAGAAATAAAAGATGATATAAGTATTTTTGGTAACGTTGGCCTAGACGTTACTGATAACTCACAGTTCTACATGTTTGGTAATTACTCCGAAAGAGATGTGGAAGGTGGTTTCTATTACCGTAACCCTGAAACTCGCCCTGGTGTCTATGCAAACCCATTGAAACTGGTAGACACCAATGGAGATGGTGTTATTAACTCAGACGATGATGACAGTCACCGTCAGTGGCTTGTTGCAGACATGACTGAGAATGGCACCGGTAATTGTCCTGAGGTGATTTTCCCTGTTGACGAACACTTAGTAAACCAGCCTGGCTATGACCAAGTTATGAACAACCCTAACTGCTTTGCATTTAACAAAATGCTTCCTGCAGGCTTTACGCCAACGTTCGGTGGTAATATAACCGATACATCTTTAGTTATGGGAGTCAAAGGTGAATTAGCTGATGGTTTCTTAGAAGGTGCATACTGGGATTTAAGTGGCTCAGTAGGTCGTAACGAATCGCGCTATTTCATGACCAACACTATTAACGCCTCACTCGGCCCGGATACACCAATGGAGTTTAGTCCAGGTAAGTATATCCAACTAGAAAAAGGCTTTAGTGCTAATATCTCCAAAGGCTACGACTTTGACCTTGCTTACGATGTAAACGTAGCAGCAGGTGCAGAATGGCGAGAGGAAACGTTTGAAGTGCTCGCTGGTGATGAGCCTTCATTCATCGCAGGGCCGCTGACTCAATTGGGCTTTGGTATTGGCTCTAACGGCTTCCCAGGCTTCAAACCTTCAGCAGCAGGTGAGTTTACTCGTCGCAATATCGCAGCGTACATCGATATTGAAACGCCATTCACTGAAGACTTCTTAATGGGCTGGGCACTTCGCTATGAAGATTACGATAGCTTTGGTTCAACCACCAACTTCAAGATCACAGGTCAATATTATCTGACAGAAGACTTAGCACTTCGTGGCTCGATCAGCACAGGTTTCCGTGCACCAACCGTTGGTCAAGCTAACGTAAGTAATGTTCAAACCAACCTAAGCAGTGGTGTATTGGTTGACTCGGCACTATTACCACCGACTAACCCTGTTTCGACACAGTTAGGCGGTACTGAGCTGACACCTGAAGAATCAGAAAGTTACACTCTTGGTGCGGTATATCGCAAAGGTGATTTGTTCTTAACTATCGATTACTACAACATTGAAGTAACGGATCGTTTAAGTCAGTCTGAAAAAATTGAGCTAGACGCGGATGATAAAGCAGCCCTTAAAGCGGCAGGCGTACCAAACGTAGACAACCTAGCGCAGGTTAGCTTCTTCACCAATGACTTTGATACAACCACGCAAGGTATTGACTTAGTCGCTAACTACTCAATGGATATGCTAGGTGGCTTTGCAACCTTCAGTGCGGCATATAACTGGAACGAGACTGAAGTGGATCGCTTCTCAGCTATTACCGGTGATTTCAAGGTTTCACGTCTAGAAAACGACTTACCAAACCACAGAGGCACACTAACGTGGGCACAGCAGTGGGATGAGTTCTCAGGCTTCATTCGTTACAACTACTTTGGCGAATACCAAGGTGTTCACGTAGATTACGATGCAACCGCTAAAACAGCAGACGCGGCATCTACGTTTGACGCAGAACTGACGTACTTTGCTTCTGATTCACTGAGCTTCTCTGTTGGTGCGAACAACATCTTTGACCAAGATGCTGAAGAGTTAGACTTCTTTGATAGAACTGGTATCCCTAACAACAACTGGGGTGGCAAGTTCTACGAGACTTCTCCGTTCGGTATCAATGGTGGATACTACTACGTGAAAGCTACGTATACGTTCTAACTTTTACTGTAACCCAGAAACAAAGGCGAACTAGCGATAGCTATTTCGCCTTTTTATTTTTATTCTATAGCAAATGGTATAAAGCAGTGACGCTATGTTGTTATTGAAAAGAGCTAATGAATTATTAGCCGAAAATAAGCTTCGCGAAGCGGAGTTTATGTACAAATCTGTCTTGAAACAATCTCCAAAGAATGGCCCAGCACTATTTGGCTTGGGCCGAATTTGTATGCGCCTAGAGCAGTACGACAATGCCATCTACTATTTAAAGCGCGCATGTGAACATTTGCCCAAAATGCTGGATCCCTTGTTTGCTTTGGCTGATGCTTTTATCGCGGTAGGTTCTCCAGTGGATGCCAAGACCGTATTGGAGTACACATTAAGTGTTGCCAAACACAATGCTCAAGCACATTATCAGCTTGGACAGTTTTACTTAGATTATGGCTTTGTTGAACAAGCAGAAAAAGTATTTCGTGAAGGGTTAAACTGCCCACATGGCACGGTGACAGGCTTCATGCTGTATGAACTGGCACAAATGTCAGCAGTCATTGAGCTCGAAGGATACCTTGAACTATTAGATAAACTGGTAGCAGAAAGTGAAACTCCAAGACTAAAAGTGGTGCTTTTTTATGCCCAAGCGAAATGCCATGAGCGATTGGGTAACTTAAAGCAAGCTGAGGAGTTTTATCAGCAAGCCAATGAAACACAATTAACCTTAGCCGAATTCAAAACGGAGCAAATGCTGCCTTTATTCGACAGCATTAAAAAATGGTGCAACAAGGCTTTTTTTGATAAGCCTGCCGATAAAGTCAAAACCACATTCACTCCTGTTTTTATTGTGGGGTTACCTAGAACCGGCTCTACTCTTTTAGAACAAATGTTAATTCAACATCCTGAGGTTGGTACCCTCGGCGAAAATACAGTGATCAGCGACAAAATTGTGCCTTACCTTTGTCAACGCAATGAAGCACACTTCCCAAACTGCTTACATACATTAAGCAATAGTATGCTTGATCATTGTAGGGGGTTATACGTTGATGAAATTAAGCGGCAAAGGGTGGCTGAATCCGTGGTCATAAATAAACTACCAGCAAATTTCCAAAACCTTGGTCTTATACATAAGTTATTTCCTGAAGGGCGAATTATCCACCTGAGCAGAAATTTAAAAGCGACGGCCTGGTCGGTATACAGCAATCATTTCGCCGCCAACGAGCCTTATTTTTGTTCAATGTCTGAGTTTGCACTGTATGCCCAAGCAGAGCATGACTTAATGACGCATTTCAAACAGTTTTTAAAACACGATATTTTCTCTTTAAGCTACGAACAGCTAATTGCAGAACCTGAGCGATACATTAAACGTTGTTTGAACTTCTTATACCTAGAGTACGATCCTGAGTGTCTATCCTTCTACAAATCTAAAAAGCCCGTTCATACGTTAAGTAAGGCGCAAGTAAGACAGCCGATCAATACAACTGGCTTGGAGAAGTGGCAGCGTCATGCCGACTTCATTACTGAGCAGCTTCCTGACCCAGAACCGAGCCCTCCGGAGCATACCGAGCAAACCACTTAAGTAAGTCCTTAAACTGATCGTTATGGGCATGTTTACTGGTCAACATATCGATGTGGCCGTAATTATGCCCATGTCCAAACTTTTTGCCATACACTATCATCTTTTGAACTCCGTTACCTGACTCTTTAATAAAAGCTTTTATATCAATTGGTTGAGCTAAAGCCTTATCGTTTACGCCAGCAATATGAAGGGTCGGTGGCAAGCTTAATTGTTGTAACGCTTGAGCATAATTAAAGCCATCGTCGCTGTCTACCCAAGGTCTCTTTTGTGCCCATCTGGCACTTTGCGCATGCGACTTAAGCGATTCATCATCACTGCCCCACCCCAGCTGTTTAGCAGGTAAATAGCCATGCTTTTTGGCGTAGTAATGGGCCAGCTTAAACCAAATTAGATTTGCTTTTAATAGCTTGCTAGGGTGGTTATTATGTAAACTTCGTTTTGACCCAAAATAGACACACGCCTTTACCTTACCAATCTCTTGCGGGAAACGGGCAAACACACTATTCATCAGAACGCCGCCCCAAGAATGCGCAACCCAGTAACATGGGCGAGCAGAGAACTCAGCTTCGATATAATCCAACATCGCTGGAATTTCATGCAGTATAGATTCTGTTTGGCCATACTGTGCAGTGGGGTCAATTTGCGGAATACTGCCACCGCGACCGCGAAGATCGGCAACAAAGCAGCGATAGCCATGCTCTGCTAAAAATGGCGCTAATCCCTTATTTGATTCAGTATAAAAAATCTTGCCATTTTCTACCGCGCCATGCAGCAAAAACACCATGGCGCCGGCTTTTTCGGCATTATAAATATGCCTTAAATGCAGTTTGTGACCCTCACCAATATCAACAAATAATGATTCCTGCTGTACCATTTTGTAATTCTTCTTAGTTCATTTTTCTCATCGTACCAGTTAAACAGATTATCTGTGTGCATTCAATCAAGCTGAGGTGGGAAGCAAACCCTAGTTAAGTGACACCATTTAAATGGTATAATAACCCTTATTTGCTTAAAGAATCGTTAAAAGTGCACCCACGTAATAAACACCGTAATGGCTATGACTTTGAATCACTCATCAGCGCAGAGCCGACATTATCACAACATGTAATATCACGAGAAACAGGTGCCCAAACCATCGACTTTAGCGACCCAAGTGCCGTCAAGTGCTTAAATAAAGCATTATTAAAAGCCGATTACCAGATTCAAGCTTGGGATATCCCGCCACAATTCCTTTGCCCACCAGTACCAGGTAGAGCGGACTATATTCATGCTTTAAAAGACTTATTAGATAAATCAGGCCTACCTGAGAAGGTAATTGGTGTTGATATCGGCACCGGCGCTAACCTTATTTACCCAATCCTTGGTAGTAAGGAGTATGGCTGGCGATTTGTTGCATCCGATATTAACCCTGCGGCGGTGAAATGCGCCAAGACCATTGCACAATTAAATCAATTACCAGTAAAGGTTTTGCAGCAAAAGAACCCAGAACACTATTTTCGCACCATAGTAAAACCAAATCAGTTTTATCATTTTTCCATGTGCAACCCGCCCTTCCATCATAGCGATGAAGCGGCACAGGCAGGTACACAACGTAAGTGGAAGAACTTAAACAAAACTCCGAAAAGCCAACTTAATTTTGGCGGTCAGGCACAAGAGTTATGGTGCCTAGGTGGTGAGAAGCAATTTATCTTAAACATGATTAACGAGAGCAAAGAATTTGAACAGCAGATCTACTGGTTCACCTCGTTAGTATCAAATAAGGATAACCTTAAACCATTACAAAAGCGCCTTAAAGCGCTAGCGGCACAGCAAGTAAAAGTAATCGATATGGGGCAAGGTAATAAAAAGAGTCGCTTTCTTGCTTGGAGCTTTTTTTCTCCCAAAGTTATCGAATAATTAATACCAATTCGTTTAATTAAGTGGTCCATTTGAGGCAAGAAAATTCTGTCGATAACACCGCTCTTGCGTCCTGCTACCGCCAAGGTACCTACATCCATATATGCAAGGCGAAAATTTTGCTATTTAGTTGTTCTAAATGAGAAATTTTAACGCAGTTAGCGTCGAATTTGCTCTCTCAAATTGAGCAAGTATTAATGCGGGTTGGTATAAGGGGCTCACTGCGACCGAAGCACCACTTCGCAATACAATGAACGCGAGGGTGACGAGAAACCGAAGCAATGCTTCGCAGCGCAATGAACGCGAGGTATGGACATCGAGTCGGAAGCCCTTCACAGGGATGTGTGCCCAAAGGTTGTCTACCCGGTAGGCGCGGGTTTACCCCGCGCTTTTTATTGTGCACTGAACGCAAAAAACCCCGACTCTTCCGAATCGGGGTTTTCTTTATAAGGCCCTGGCTCGCTACGAAGTAGGATGTTCTCATTCTTTTCATAGAGAGACACATGGGTGAACTGCGACCGAAGCACCGCTTCGCAGCGCAATGAACGCGAGGTATGGATACCGAGCCGGAAGCCCTCCACAGGGATGTGTGTCCAAAGATTGTCAGAGCAAGGCTTGTGGTTTGTCTCTATCCTATTGCTTCCAGGCTGTTTAGATTTTGTAGGCGCGGGTTTACCCCGCGATGTTTTTATGGTGCTGTAAACGCAAAAAACCCGCTACATTACTGCAGCGGGTTTCTCTTATAAGGCCCTGACGATGTTCTACTTTCACATGGGAAGCCCACACTATCATCGACGCTGTTTTGTTTCACTTCTGAGTTCGGCATGGGGTCAGGTGGTTCCAAAACGCTATTATCATCAGGAAAATTCTGTTTTTTTAGTTCTTGTTTTTATATATAAAATAAGGCCCTGGCGATGTTCTACTTTCACATGGGAAGCCCACACTATCATCGACGCTGTTTTGTTTCACTTCTGAGTTCGGCATGGGGTCAGGTGGTTCCAAAACGCTATTATCATCAGGAAAATTCTGTTTTTTTAGTTCTTGTTTTTATATATAAAATAAGGCCCTGGCGATGTTCTACTTTCACATGGGAAGCCCACACTATCATCGACGCTGTTTTGTTTCACTTCTGAGTTCGGCATGGAGTCAGGTGGTTCCAAAACGCTATAGTCACCAGGAAAACTGGGTGCAAATGTCTAATGACATCGTGCCACGCACGACCATTCCATTTGCGCAAGGTGAACTGATTTCGCGATACCGCTGAGGTTAGTCACCTTGTTTAATCATTAAAATCTGGAAAAAACTGCTTAAATTCTTTGTCTTCGTCGCGGTCTAAAACCGCTGCTACTTTAGTATCTTATCAACTTCTGTCGCTAAACCACTTTGGCGTTGTATGGTTAAGCCTCACGGGTAATTAGTACAGGTTAGCTTAATGGCTCGCACCACTTCCACATCCTGCCTATCAACGTTGTCGTCTTCAACGGCCCTTTAGTGGAGTTAAACTCCAAGTGAGAACTCATCTCGAGGCCTGCTTCGCGCTTAGATGCTTTCAGCGCTTATCAGTTCCGAACGTAGCTACCGGGCAATGCTATTGGCATAACAACCCGAACACCAGCGGTTCGTCCACTCCGGTCCTCTCGTACTAGGAGCAGCCCCTCTCAATTCTCAAACGCCCACGGCAGATAGGGACCGAACTGTCTCACGACGTTCTAAACCCAGCTCGCGTACCACTTTAAATGGCGAACAGCCATACCCTTGGGACCGACTTCAGCCCCAGGATGTGATGAGCCGACATCGAGGTGCCAAACACCGCCGTCGATATGAACTCTTGGGCGGTATCAGCCTGTTATCCCCGGAGTACCTTTTATCCGTTGAGCGATGGCCCTTCCATTCAGAACCACCGGATCACTATGACCTACTTTCGTACCTGCTCGACGTGTCTGTCTCGCAGTTAAGCTGGCTTCTACCATTACACTAACCGTACGATGTCCGACCGTACTTAGCCAACCTTCGTGCTCCTCCGTTACTCTTTGGGAGGAGACCGCCCCAGTCAAACTACCCACCAGGCACTGTCCTCAATCCCGATCCAGGGACCTAAGTTAGAACATCAACACTACAAGGGTGGTATTTCAAGGTCGGCTCCACACCATCTAGCGACGATGCTTCAAAGCCTCCCACCTATCCTACACATGTAGGGTCAATGTTCAGTGCCAAGCTGTAGTAAAGGTTCACGGGGTCTTTCCGTCTAGCCGCGGGTACACAGCATCTTCACTGCGATTTCAATTTCACTGAGTCTCGGGTGGAGACAGCGTGGCCATGGTTACACCATTCGTGCAGGTCGGAACTTACCCGACAAGGAATTTCGCTACCTTAGGACCGTTATAGTTACGGCCGCCGTTTACCGGGGCTTCGATCAAGAGCTTCGCATACGCTAACCCCATCAATTAACCTTCCGGCACCGGGCAGGTGTCATACCCTATACGTCATCTTACGATTTTGCAGAGTACTGTGTTTTTAATAAACAGTCCCAGCCACCTGGTCACTGCGGCTGACTTCAGCTCCGGGCGCGGGCCCTTCACCTAATGTCAGCGTACCTTCTCCCGAAGTTACGGTACGATTTTGCCTAGTTCCTTCACCCGAGTTCTCTCAAGCGCCTTAGTATTCTCTACCTGACCACCTGTGTCGGTTTAGGGTACGATTCAGTATGAACTGAAGCTTAGAGGCTTTTCCTGGAAGTAGGGCATCAACAACTTCACCACCGTGGTGGCTCGTCTCGGCTCTCAGCCTTAGCGACCCGGATTTTCCTAAGTCACCAGCCTACTGCCTTTCACATGGACAACCAACGCCATGCTTGCCTAGCCTGCTCCGTCCCCCCATCGCATTCATACTGAGTACGGGAATATTAACCCGTTTCCCATCGACTACGCTCTTCAGCCTCGCCTTAGGGGTCGACTCACCCTACCCTGATTAACATGGGATAGGAACCCTTGGTCTTCCGGCGTGGGAGTTTTTCACTCCCATTATCGTTACTCATGTCAGCATTCGCACTTCTGATATGTCCAGCATGCCTCCCGGCACACCTTCAGCCACTTACAGAACGCTCCCCTACCCCGCGAATAAATTCGCAGCCGTAGCTTCGGTGGTATGTTTAGCCCCGTTACATCTTCCGCGCAGGCCGACTCGACTAGTGAGCTATTACGCTTTCTTTAAAGGATGGCTGCTTCTAAGCCAACCTCCTAGCTGTTTTAGCCTTCCCACATCGTTTCCCACTTAACATACACTTTGGGACCTTAGCTGACGGTCTGGGTTGTTTCCCTCTCCACGATGGACGTTAGCACCCACCGTGTGTCTCCCGGATAGTACTTTACGGTATTCGGAGTTTGCAAAGGGTTGGTAAGTCGGGATGACCCCCTAGCCTTAACAGTGCTCTACCCCCGTAAGTATTCGTCCGAGGCTCTACCTAAATAGATTTCGGGGAGAACCAGCTATCTCCCGGTTTGATTAGCCTTTCACTCCTAGCCACAGGTCATCCCCTAACTTTTCAACGTTAGTGGGTTCGGTCCTCCAGTTGATGTTACTCAACCTTCAACCTGCCCATGGCTAGATCACCGGGTTTCGGGTCTATACCCTGCAACTTAAGCGCCCAGTTAAGACTCGCTTTCGCTACGGCTCCCCTAAATGGTTAACCTCGCTACAGAATATAAGTCGCTGACCCATTATACAAAAGGTACGCAGTCACCCATCACTAAGCTACCTCTGCTTGATTTTGGCGGTTGATCGTCGGCTAACAAGTTAGGTCGACGTTAACGCAATTTCAAACATTGTGCTTACTTAGGAGTTCACCAAAGTAACTTAGTGATGGGCTCCTACTGCTTGTACGTACACGGTTTCAGGTTCTATTTCACTCCCCTCACAGGGGTTCTTTTCGCCTTTCCCTCACGGTACTGGTTCACTATCGGTCAGTTGGGAGTATTTAGCCTTGGAGGATGGTCCCCCCATATTCAGTCAAAGTTTCACGTGCTCCGACCTACTCGATTTCACTGTAAATAAGTTGTCGTGTACGGGACTGTCACCCTGTTTCGTCATACTTTCCAGAATGTTCCACTAACTACATTACAGCTTAAGGGCTAATCCGATTTCGCTCGCCGCTACTTTCGGAATCTCGGTTGATTTCTTTTCCTACGGGTACTTAGATGTTTCAGTTCTCCGCGTTCGCCTCAACAACCTATGTATTCAGTTGTTGATGACCCAAAGGGCCGGGTTTCCCCATTCGGAAATCCTAGTCTCAAGCGCCTCTTACTGGCTCAACTAGGCTTATCGCAAGTTAGTACGTCCTTCATCGCCTCCAACTGCCAAGGCATCCACCGTGTACGCTTAGTCACTTAACCATACAACCCAAAGTGGTTTTGCTTGGTCTTTGTCATTTAAACGGCCTTGTCAGCACAATTTACTTGGTCACATAACACGTTATGCTCCCAGCGATAAATTGCTTGACGGCGTTGTCTAAATAACAAATCCACGTCGCAAAATAGTGCATTACATCACTAGTTGTACGTCAAAGACTGATTTAACTTCGCCAGAAGTTAATATTGAATACTAAAGTAGACGCTAATTAATCATCGAAATGATTAATTGGCATTTTCTTTCGAAAACTCGATAAATAACGTTACGTTATTCATCAGAATTTAATTATCAGCTTTTCCAAATTTTTAAAGAGCAATATCACTCAGCCATCAGGCCAAGCAACAATCATCTGTGTGGACACTTCGAACAAATCAGTTCTAAATCGTATAAGGAGGTGATCCAGCCCCAGGTTCCCCTAGGGCTACCTTGTTACGACTTCACCCCAGTCATGAATCACTCCGTGGTGAACGTCCCCCCTAAGGTTAGACTATCCACTTCTGGAGCAACCCACTCCCATGGTGTGACGGGCGGTGTGTACAAGGCCCGGGAACGTATTCACCGCAGCATTCTGATCTGCGATTACTAGCGATTCCGACTTCATGGAGTCGAGTTGCAGACTCCAATCCGGACTACGACAGGCTTTAAGGGATTCGCTCACTATCGCTAGCTCGCTGCTCTCTGTACCTGCCATTGTAGCACGTGTGTAGCCCTACACGTAAGGGCCATGATGACTTGACGTCGTCCCCACCTTCCTCCGGTTTATCACCGGCAGTCTCCTTAGAGTTCCCGACCGAATCGCTGGCAACTAAGGATAGGGGTTGCGCTCGTTGCGGGACTTAACCCAACATCTCACAACACGAGCTGACGACAGCCATGCAGCACCTGTCTCAGAGTTCCCGAAGGCACCAAACTATCTCTAGTAAGTTCTCTGGATGTCAAGTGTAGGTAAGGTTCTTCGCGTTGCATCGAATTAAACCACATGCTCCACCGCTTGTGCGGGCCCCCGTCAATTCATTTGAGTTTTAACCTTGCGGCCGTACTCCCCAGGCGGTCTACTTAATGCGTTAGCTTTGGAAAACAGTCCCGAAAGACCGAGCTCCTAGTAGACATCGTTTACGGCGTGGACTACCAGGGTATCTAATCCTGTTTGCTCCCCACGCTTTCGTACATGAGCGTCAGTGTTGACCCAGGTGGCTGCCTTCGCCATCGGTATTCCTTCAGATCTCTACGCATTTCACCGCTACACCTGAAATTCTACCACCCTCTATCACACTCTAGCTTGCCAGTTCGAAATGCTGTTCCCAGGTTGAGCCCGGGGCTTTCACATCTCGCTTAACAAACCGCCTGCGTACGCTTTACGCCCAGTAATTCCGATTAACGCTCGCACCCTCCGTATTACCGCGGCTGCTGGCACGGAGTTAGCCGGTGCTTCTTCTGTCAGTAACGTCACAGCTAGCAGGTATTAACTACTAACCTTTCCTCCTGACTGAAAGTGCTTTACAACCCGAAGGCCTTCTTCACACACGCGGCATGGCTGCATCAGGCTTGCGCCCATTGTGCAATATTCCCCACTGCTGCCTCCCGTAGGAGTCTGGACCGTGTCTCAGTTCCAGTGTGGCTGATCATCCTCTCAAACCAGCTAGGGATCGTCGCCTTGGTAAGCCATTACCTTACCAACTAGCTAATCCCACTTGGGCCAATCTAAAGGCGAGAGCTAAAAGCCCCCTTTGCTCCGTAGAGATTATGCGGTATTAGCCGTCGTTTCCAACGGTTGTCCCCCACCTCAAGGCATGTTCCCAAGCATTACTCACCCGTCCGCCGCTCGTCATCTTCTAGCAAGCTAGAAATGTTACCGCTCGACTTGCATGTGTTAGGCCTGCCGCCAGCGTTCAATCTGAGCCATGATCAAACTCTTCAATTAAAAGTTTTTTTGAAGCCTAAGCTTCAGCTCAATGAATACTGATTTTGATACCTTTCGGTATCGAATTGACTGTGCTGCAATAAATAAATTTATTGCTGTTGGTCACTCAGCTTCTCTTTTGAGAAAACACATTGAGACTCTAAATTTGTTTGCGTCATCTAGCGAACTAGAATCGGCTGTTAGAACTCAATCTGTACGAGCGCCCACACAGATGATTGCTTCATATTGTTAAAGAACGTTGCGATGCTTTCATCGCGTCAGGGCTCCGCATTCTACGCTTTCCTGATTTGTTGTCAATGCTTTATTTGCCTTTCTTTTTAGAGCAACAAATTCAGTCTTATTTGACTCTACCGTTACGTTGCTACGTTGCTACGTTGCTTTTCAGCGCTGTGCTCCGTGTCGGTGGATGCGCATTATAGGGAGAATCGATTTCAGTGCAAGCGTTTTTTCACGATTTATTTAATTAAATTTGAAATGCTTTTTAGCCCACCGCATCCTCACAACTTATCCACATTTTCTGTGGATAACCGCAGGTCATTTCCGCTTTGTTGCTCCTTTGTGGTAGATTACCGCCCCATTATTTACTCGTTCGTAGGAAAAGGCTAAATACATGGCTGAGATCTTAAATTTTATCAGTGGACTACTATGGGGCCACTTACTTATCTACCTTCTTATTGCTGCAGGCGTATTCTTTACTATTCGACTTGGCTTTATACAGTTCACCCAGTTTCCTTACATGGTTAAAGTAATGTGGCACAGCCGTGAAGGCGCAGAAGGTGGCATTTCTTCTTTCCAAGCATTTTGTACTTCCCTCGCTGCGCGAGTAGGTACTGGTAATATGGCTGGTGTCGGTGTTGCTTTATACTTAGGCGGCCCTGGCGCCATTATGTGGATGTGGCTTATTGCTTTAATAGGCATGGCCACCAGTTTTGCAGAAAGTTGCTTAGCTCAGCTTTATAAGACACGCGATGATGAGGGAAACTTCCGTGGCGGTCCTGCTTATTATATGGAGCTGGGGTTAAAACGTAAGTGGATGGGTGTAATATTTTCACTGTGTCTTATCTTAGCGTTTGGATTGGTGTTCAATGCTGTGCAAGCCAACTCCATTGCCGCTGCATTTGAAGTTGCCTTTGATGTACCCAAACATGTCATGGGCATTGGCTTGGTTGCGGCTTCTGGCATTATCATTTTTGGTGGCTTAAAAACCATTTCGCGTTTTGCTGAATTAGTGGTGCCTTTTATGGCGGCTGCCTACTTAATACTTGCACTTTACGTTTGCGCAGTAAATGCAGCCCAATTACCTGAAGTCTTTGCGCTGATCATCAACAGTGCCATGGGTTTTGAGCAAGCTGGTGCAGGAGCCATTGGTTACGCAGTAATGCAAGCCATGATCCAAGGTATCAAGCGTGGTCTGTTTTCTAACGAAGCTGGTATGGGTAGTGCAGCTAATGCCGCAGCAAGTGCAACGCCTAATCCAAACCACCCAGCCTCTCAAGGGTATGTGCAAATGTTAGGCGTGTTTGTTGATACTCTTATTATCTGTACTGCAACAGCTTCACTTATATTGTTATCTGGCTATCTAGAGCCTAACTCAGGTTTGAGTGGTATCGAATTGACCCAAGCCGCGTTAGTGCATCACGTTGGTGATTGGGGCGCGACATTTGTAGCTGTGGCCATTCTATTTTTTGCCTTTACTTCAATTGTTGCCAATTATAGCTATGCCGAAACTAATCTTTTATTTTTAGATCATCACTCCAAAACCGGTATGCTGGTATTCAGAGCGTGCGTGCTCGTAATGGTGATGTTTGGTGCAGTCAGTGAGCTGGGTTTGGTCTGGACGATGGCAGACATATCTATGGGCATGATGGCCGTTGTCAACGTAATAGCGCTGTTTATGTTACGTAAAGTAGTACTTTGGCTGGCCAAAGACTACAAACAACAATTGAAAGCTGGCAAAACTCCCGAGTTTAACCCCAGTAGCAACCCTGAAATCGAAAAGACCCTACCTGAAGGGATCTGGAAAAAATAGCAGAACCATCAACAGTATGGGGCGCTATAATCAGCGCCTCTTTCCTGCAACTCACTGTTATTGTTTATTCCCTACAAATAAAACCGCGATACCGCACATTTAATGTCCAAACAAACCAACCACTTATTGCCTTTCGAAAAAAAATCCGTATAGTAACTCCCAAGTCGGCATATAGCGCAGCCTGGTAGCGCACTGTCATGGGGTGTCAGGGGTCGCAGGTTCAAATCCTGCTATGCCGACCAACTTTTCTCTATCTTAACACCACCAAAAGCCACGAATAACAAGGCTTTCAGAATCTCTCAAAGAAAACTTCAAGGTCTCACACAGACCGACAAATCCGCATCAATAATAAGCCAATTTGTGAACGTTCACAATCGTCTTCACCATCAGGTTAAAACGTTCGGTAAAACTTCTTGTATTCCTGAACCAAGTCTTCAGCTAACGAGAAGTCGCCACTAAGACCACCGATAACCGCTTGTTGATACAGTTGTTTAATCTTCAGGTCTTTGTTGGCGGCATAGGCTACCCATTGAGCTAAGTGTTCAGTGTCGCTGATACCCAGTTCACTGGTCGTGTATGTCTGAAAGTCCTCGTAAAGCTCCTCTGTAACGCTCTCAATCTCACTCTGAGCTTGCTCTAAGGAAACGCCATAAGATTCACTTAGCTCACTCAGAGCATCGCTAGTAAGCTCCTCACCAGCTAATACAGAGGTCACTGAGTCAAGGGTTCTTGCTGAGCCTAAGACCTCCTCAATCTGAGTAACCGTGTTGAGTGTCTCGGTGTTGCTCTCAGCTTCGGTTTCGTTGTTCTGAAAGCTCATGTCTGAGTCAGTCTCAGCGTTACTGGTGGATTCGTCTGAGTCGTTCTCGTTGGCTAACAGTTCAGCGACTTGTTGTTGTGTGGTCGGACACAGTTCTTCAAATTCGATTGTCATAGATTACCTCCGTTAATCAGTAAATTGGTTGAACGTAAGCGACCTCCTGAGAGGCGATATAAGATCGTCTTTTCGTGGGCAATAGGATTGATAAGGTGACGCTTAGAAGTCGTCTCAGGAGATCGCTGAGATCGTTACATGGACGCTTTTACATTTATCACTGGTGGTGGAACTGATCGAACGCGTAAGAAGTCGCCGAACTGTCGTGAAGTATTGCTAACATATGCTTCAACATTGATTTCAGATGAATAGAGTTGTCGTAAATGTCAAGATTCTCGTTTATGTTGTGTGTTGGCTTATCACTCTCAAAGGACTTGTGAGTTGCGGAACAAACCCTTTCGATTAAATCCTCCAGAGTCGCTTCCACAAAGTCTAAACTTTCTCGAGTCGAACGCTTCTTAACTTTCAGACTACAATCAGGGAAGACTTGGATACGTTTGGTAATACATTGAGCATGAGAGTTAATCCAATCGATATATACATAGACAGCCATAAGTGTTCCCAAGATACGACCATTTACAAAATGCACTTGCTTCATTTCACTAATGCCTGAACTGTTGACTTTGAGCCAGTCGCTTGGACTTTGCTTCATTGACTCTGGGAAGTCCAAGCGTAGCTCTCTCGCAATCAGAGTAAGGTCATAAAAACCGCTCTCGTCAGGAGCTACAATGGTTGAGAAGTGTGGTGATTTAATTGTTAGATTCATGGTTTCCTCCTTTTCTTGTCTGCATTCATTCACCCAGCGGCTTCACTCGCTAAGGTATCTGCAAGCTCATTGCCCTCGATACCGTCATGTCCTTTGACCCATTGAACCTGAACATCAGGCTTACTCTGCTTGAGTGCGTCAATACGAAGCCAAAGGTCTTTATTAGCCACTGGTTTCTTATTTGCATTCTTCCAGCCTTTACGCTTCCAGCCCTCAAGCCACTCGTTGTAGCCTTTCGCTACCATGTCGTTGTCTGTAAGAACAATGTCGTTGCTGGCGCTCAGCTCCAGACCTTTAATGAATGCCAGCATTTCACAGCGTACATTGGTCACTCTTGCTGGCGCTTGGTCAGTTGCTTCAATGCGCTGGCTGAATGTCTCCAGAAGC
Source organism: Pseudoalteromonas sp. UG3-2 (assembly GCF_037120705.1). NCBI lineage: Bacteria > Pseudomonadati > Pseudomonadota > Gammaproteobacteria > Alteromonadales > Pseudoalteromonadaceae > Pseudoalteromonas > Pseudoalteromonas sp. UG3-2. The sequence goes on from NZ_JAWLJU010000001.1 coordinate 145,614, forward strand.
TCGCCTGATTCACTGTAAACAGCCACACCGATACCACCAGCCTGACAGTGAGACTGGTTGTTCGGTGCAGCTCCGTCTGTGTATATCAATCGAGTTTGTTTGTTGTTGTGTGTTTGCATAGTCGATGATTCCTCTTGTTAATTACTGCATCAAAAGCTCTGCCAGTGCCTTCTTGACCTTGATGAGTTCTTCTCGACTCTGTTTTAGTCGGTTCAACTCGGTCTTGGCTGAGTTAATCTGACGCTTGTTGTCGTTGATTGCTTGACGAATCTTGGCGGCATACAGCGCTTCTGTTTCTTTGATTTGCTGCTCACGCTCTGATTCGGTCAGTTTGTCGTCTTTGCGTAGCTTAGCGACCTGAGCCTTAGCTTCACGCTCCAGTCTTGTGGTTGCGTTAGTCAGTGACTTCTCACAGTGTTTAATGAGGTCATGACAGTAGCCTTCATTGATACTGCGAATGATGCTCTCCAGCTCTGACTTACGGCTCATCAGTTGGTTTTCCGTTGGTGCGGATACGGAATAGGTTGGTTGCTTGGCATTCTTAGGTAGCTCTAGTCCATCAGTAGCGGTTGACCAGATATCGCTGAGCGCTTTCTCTTGGGCTTTGCTATCCATAAATACCAATGACCAATACTGAGCCTCTACTCGCTCCTTAAACTCAGCGGTAGCGGCTCTCAGATTGTCTTTAAGCATCTTCTCTCGTGCTTCAGCTTCACGCTTATCAATGGCTTCTTGGGTGTACTTGATGCGGTAATCATCAAACTTAACCTGAGCCTGTGAAGCGTTGTTGTGCTGCAAGGTCAGAAAGTCAAAGCAGATAGCTTCCAGCGCATTGACGCGGTCGGTTAACTGTTGGATGGTTTCAGATTGTTTACTCATAGGTTCAGTCCTCCTGTGTATTTCTTTTCAATGGATTTAATGATTCGTTTGCGGGTGAGTGACGATGGAAAGTCAGGGTCTTGTGCCTGCTTTCGTTTCATCGTTTGCTTGCCGATATTGGAGTAGTTCAGATATCGGAAATAGAAGCGATACCACAACGCCATGTCGTTCGCTGAGATGAACGATAGCTCAAAGATAGGCTCAAGGATGTCGAGCATGACTAAGGCTCTGTTAGCGTTTAACCGATAACCTCCGAGCTTGCCTTTCCGTGTCTTGTGTTTTGGCATAGACACTCGTCCGAGTAGGCTCTTACGGCACACAAAGGCGGCAAAGGTCTTACGGTTTGGGAATAGTGCTCGTCTGTGATGAGCCGCACGATACACACACAACCACTGACGCTGAGTCTCCTCTCTGCCTCGGCTCTCAATGGAGAGTTTGAGCAGATACAGAAGCTGTTTATCAATGCTCAGGTCTCCGAGTCTGCGATAGTGTGATAGTGGTTTCAGGTCTTGCGCTTGGTCTAGCAGTTGACCAAAAGCCTTGTGATAGTGCGTTAGCTCAGCTTCCTTGTACCAGCGTTTACTGCCACGATATGCAACAGATAACTCTTGGTCATAGCGCTCTTTGCGTCTGTTTAATACTGGCAACTTGAAGGTTGGGTGTCCGTTGTGATGAACGACTTCTTTGTGGCGCTTACAGTACCCTGAAAGGTTGTTGTAACGAGGCTCTGAACACTCCCACACTTTGCACGTGGGGTGTGTCATGGGTTACACCTCGTCTTTCAGGTAATTGTGGATACATTCATTGATGATAGCGCTAGCACTGACTTTCAGACCTCGCGATTCCTGAAGTTGTGCTTGGTGTTGTTTCAGTTTCTTTAGGTTATTAGCGGTCAAGTTCACTCGGATGTCTGAGTGGCTAATGACCTTAAAAGGTTTACCTCGTATTGGCATAGTAAATCTCCTCTTTCATGGGGTTTGGTAAAACTAATTAACACAGCCAGAAGAAGACTCTAGGGATGAAAACAGACACGAGCGTTAGTGAATAACCTTGGTGCAAGAGTCTTCTTATGGATGTATTCGATTCGCTAAAAGGTCACTCATGCGTGAGCACAGGAGGTAACACACACGCACAAGTGAACAAGAATCAACGACAGCAAAATTGGAGGTAATTGAATTGATGTGGAGAGCGTTCTTTAAGACCGTCTTGTAGCTCAATCAATTACTGATTAATCAATCAAGTATCGAATACAAGTTGTCTTAAAGACTGTCTAAGAGGTCATCTCGTAGACGTCTAGTCATCATTATTTATGAGTAAACTCAGTTATCCATATTCAGCTGACAGACTATTCGTTGTCTTTAAGATAAGACTAAGAGATATAGGTGTTGGACTTAGATTTGATGACTTAGAGTTGCCCCCCTTACCCCCCACGATTTGTGAGTTGGTAAGAGCGGTAACAATCATCGTCACACCGGTATCACTTGTCTTGGTGTTGGACTTGAGTTTGATTGACTGGTCACTTGCCCCTGAGCCGTAGCTCACCACCGTGAAGTTAGTGACCGAGTATTTGTCTTCACGATGTCCTTATAGCGGAAACCTTTTCTCCCTTACGTCAGGGAGTCGTCAGCTTTTCCTCCATATGTCAGGGAGTCGTAAAGCCACGTATTACTTGGGCTTCAGAGGTGCAGTGCGCTGCCGATTTCAGGCGCTTCATATCTCGCTGTTGTCTGCTACCATCTAAAAGCTGAAGACTGAGGTCATTAAGGGCGCTAGGAGATCGTCAGAGCCGCGACACGATCTTTTTTATGGGTGGGTGATACGTTGACCTTAGTCACGACAAAGCGATCTCACAGGCGCTCTCAGAGCTTTTCAGAGCCTCTCGCTGAGATTCAGCGTTGAGAGACTCCGTGATATTAAAAGATGGTCGATTAGAGGTCGATACGACAAGCCATCCTAAATAACCAGAGTGAATAATGCTATTAATTTCAGTTACATAGGTACTTCACCAACGACACATCATTAAGAAAAGTTATTCAAGCTGACGTCTGAATTAACCTTGTTTACATACTCGCTGATTACTTTATGAACAGCCCCTTTACTGCAACCAACTTCCTCAGCAATCTTAGCCATGCTGAGACCGTCTTCACGTAACTGACAGATTCTCTCACGGTCTAACGACTTCTTGCGACCAAACTTAACGCCTTTTTGCTTAGCTGAGGCTATTCCCTCCATCTGGCGCTCATATCTCAAAGACAACTCGAACTCAGCGACTGCGGCAATCATATGGAACATCAGCTTACCGTGAGGTGTCGTTGTGTCGATGCCTTGGTCAATGACAATCAAGCCAACGCCTTTTTCTTCCAGATGCTTAGAGATATTCGCTAAGTCAGCCACTGAGCGTCCTAAGCGGTCTAGCTTGGTCACAACGATAACTTCTCCCTCACGCACATAGTCGAGCATCTTCTCAAGCTCAGGACGTTTAGCGGTCTTACCAGAGCGTTTCTCTTGGTATATCTTGGTACAGCCTTGTGCTTTCAGCTTTTCTAACTGTACGTCTAGCTTTTGTCCTGTGGTTGATACTCGTGCGTAGCCAATCAATTCACCAGCCATGATTACCTTTCTCCGTTCACTAACCTTTTGACTATGGTGAACACTAGATTAATGAACGATAAATGAACGGTCAATAGTGAAGTTCAAAAATTTATGCTTTTGTGAACTGTTTTGACTGACCGTACTCGTGCTGGGTCTGGTCTCCCAGCTTTTTCTTGCATATGTCAGGGAGTCGTCATAGACGAGCCTGAACGTTGTCGTTTGGCTCTCTAAAGGAAAGCTAAAGACAATCACAGAGAAACGCGCCAGCGATCTCTGCGTTCGTCTTATGGGGCGGTATGGGGGGAGTTTCGGCTTTGTTATTGTCGATTTGTGCTCTCAGATTTTTGCACCAAAAGTTACTTCGAGACACTATAGTGAATACTGTTTATCTCGCTTGCCAATTCACCTGTCATAGTAACTGCTTTATACCCACGCTGAGGGCTTGGTTTAATCCAGTTCTTTTTGGCAAGCTTTTTAGCATAAGCAACGGCATGAGCTTCGTTTAACTTCATGTTCTCGTCTTTAAGAACCAGTTCTTTAGCTGACCAAGGCTCAGGATAACATTTTAAAAGTTGACTGATTATTTCATAGTAGCCGCTTAGCTCTCGGCTATGTATCGGGTCATTTTTATCCAGCTCCATCTTTGAAGCAATCAGGTCTTTAATATAAAACGAACTATCTGTGTTCTTTAAGACTTCATCTGGGTTATCCAAAAGCAGGCTGTCTGTTTCATTTAGCCTTTCTTGCATTCCAGAAGTTGGTTTGAACTCCACATCTGACTCTTTATGTTCTACCGATACACCTTGTTCACTCAGACCCGCATAAAGTGAGTCAATCAGAGCTTGTTTGTCAGCTAATTCTTTACGATAGCTTTCTTCTCGCGCTCGCATTTGCTGATATAGCCTTGCTGACTCTTCACGTGACAGAGGGACTCTTTTTTCAAGAATATAGTTTGAAATGAAGCGTCCAAGCTTATCCATGCTAATCCAAGCTATATTAGCTAAATTAGAAATCAACGGATAAAAAACTATGTAACCCGTAGTTGTTAAAAGCGGATAAATCAAGTTAAACCATATGTCAGCATATTTAATGTCTATATGCCGTATCTTGTGAGTGGTATCCAAGTCAGCAAATAAAAGAAAGTAGACAAGTTGCCAATTAAAAATTAACCAAGCCAGAACAAATGTTCCAACAAGGGGGCTTTTGGCTCTCTCTTTGGCAGCCTCTAATGTGCTAAAAAGCAAGTCTCCGATTGACTTCAAAACGTCCATATTTATGCCTCGTTGGACAAGATATCCATTAAACAAAAGATAAGTCTATACTCGGTTTGGATTAAGTTAAAGTCAATGTTTGTACTTAATTCAAAAGCGCCAGTTCTTTGACTGCCAAATAAAATCTTTCAACACGTTTGAACTGCCCATATATAGCGCTCCCATAAATACAGTAGGCGTTCTGTAACCAACGTTTCCCTTTGTGAAATAGCATTTTCCAAGGGTAACTTTTCGGTAGATAACTTGTTGCTTACTCAAAATAAACTGAATTTCATTACTTTTCCGACAGTTCACGTGCTCCTCGATGATTAACAGCTCTGGCTCTAAGTCCTCCATAGCAACTCTCCGATGAGCCGATTGATGAACACGCGCTGTTGCTGTAAGTCCACATCAAGATTGTCGACAATACTTAACACCATATTGACTCTGCTGTTGATGAACTCGTCATCAGACTTGTACTGATAGTTATCAATAGCTTTAGCCACGAGATCGCTTACGTGTTCGTTAGTTTTAACACGCAGATTGCCAAGCTTATCGATGTGTCTTTGAGATAGGTAAAAGGTCTTTTGGGTTCTTTTGGTCATAGTCACCTCCTAACGTTGTTGAGGAGATAAATATATATTTTTATAATAAAAACAGCAACTTAGAGCTCACTTGTGATAATTAGTCATAAGTGACTGTTACCAATGTAGAAGTCTAGCGGCTCACAAGACTATCTTATGAACCGCCAATCGACTCAGTTCATCAGGTTAATGACATCGTTTACGCCTAGGTGAGTGTAGCGTTCGAGCATCTCTGTTGACCTATGCCCTGATATAACTTTTAACTGGTTAATGGATAGCCCTCGTCTAGCATACTTGGTAATTGCTGAATGCCTCATGCTATGAAACGACAGTCCTTGTATGCCTAAGCGCTTACATGAGCGTCTGAAAGCTTTCGACAGGCTCTCAGCGGTCACAGGGTACAACGCTTGTTGTTTACCACAGACAGCCATTCTATCCATCAGCACACGCTCAGCGTTGTTGTTCAACGGTACATAACGAGAGTAACCGTTCTTTGCTTCTGGCACGTATAATCGCTTTTGGTGAAGCTCTATATGATGCTTTTGAATCTTTACGATCTCCCCTCGCCTCATGGCTGTCTCGTAAGAAAGCTCAGCGGCTGAGGCAACCAGAGGCGGTAAGTCTTTAAGCAAGAGCTTTAGCTCGTCTGTTGTTACTACACGGTCTCTGGGCTGACATTCAGGTGGATACTTAAAGTCCTTAAACGGATACTCCCAGTCTAGCTCTAGGTGTTTGATGCCGTATTTAACGATACGAGAGAGCATTTGTAGGTCGAGTCGTGCTGTACTGCTCTTAACCGTTTTCATCCGTTGACGCTTGAACGCTTCGATGTCTGCTAGTTTCGGTGGATTCTCAAAGTATTTTTTCAAGCCATTCACACGGTATCGAACAGACTCTCCCATGAACTCAATGTACCTGTCACAGACTTCGTGAAAGGACAGTGAACTTGAGCCTGTCTCGACAAATCGAACAGCTTCTTCTCTGGTTGGAAATGTTTTAGATAGCTTAACGCCCTGCTGACGAATCTGAACGTTCCAATTGCCTGATTTAAGTTGACGGATAGTTGCCATTTTAGTTCTCCATAATCGTTTTAAATTATGGACTTGTCCGTCTGTAAGCCTTGCGTAAGCTGGCGCTCAGAGCTTGGCGAGTTGTTCGCAGCGACCTCGCGCAGGCACTCATGGGGTGTCAGGGGTCGCAGGTTCAAATCCTGCTATGCCGACCAGCTTTTCCCCCTAACCTTTCAATCACTTAGAAAGGCATTTCAATTTTTATAAAATTCACTTTCTACAAAATACATGCAAAACTCTAGCGTAAAAAGCACGTATAGAGTCATGCAAAATCACCTTGTCCGTTAGTGCTAAAACTATAAAGTTACCATCGGTAAATAATGTATCTTTACTTCTACCTTATATAGGCATCCCTGCAACTCTGAGAGAATCATCTGATTTTTTACCTGTTGAATGTGTTTAAGCCCTTTTTGCGTTTTTTTGCATTACGGTTCTAACTGCAATATCAGTCTACAACACCAGGCACGGATACTCTTTTAACTTTGCATGACTGCATTATTTTCAACACATAAACGCACAGACGTGGCGTGGGTTCAACGGCATACGCTGAATGAAAACCTAGGTGAATTATAGGCGCAACTAAACCATCCTAAGGGGTTTTGGTTGTTCAAAGTGAAGTAGCTCATATCGAGCCTTTTTGTTTGTAATTATTAGAACTAAATATCACCTGGTAATAAGCGAGGAGCAATGACTTAGTTATTAGACCCCAACTTTTTAACCTTTGGACTATTAGCTTTCCCCCGTATTTAGGAGAATGAGTAATTTGCGCATTTCTTGCCCTAGCTCTATTATTTACTAACTTGCAAATACGTTACAGCCAGCAAAATGTTAGACGCATTTCTTTCAAATGGTGCTGTTGTTAATTACACATTTACTGAAAGACAAAACCCTTACCCAATGCAAGTTAATTAAGCGTATATAACAAATGCGTAAACCAAAGGACGTGGAATTGAAGGGCGAAAACTTTATGAAACCAATAATACTTCTAGCCGGAGTAATAACAATTTTACTCCTTAGTGGGTGCGCATCTCCTACTGGTTCTATAGGTATAGGTGGTCCATCTACCAACCCCAGTATCGATGAATGCTTTTCACATTGCAAAAAAGTATCCGATGAAGGTCGTTGTTTAGAATTTGATCCTCTAGTAAAAGAACTTTGCGACGTATACCTGGACAGGAATTAGTGATTGCTATGAAGCCTGAAACAATGACCGCGATTGCATCAACTGTGATTGCAGCCGCTGCACTTATAGTTGCCTTTTGGTCTGAGCACTTAACAAGAAAACACAATGAGTTATCAGTTGAACCCATTTTAAAAATTACATTTGCCAATCATCCTGAAGAGGAATACTCTGGGTTTTTGGTTAGCAATGTTGGTTTAGGTCCAGCAAAAATCACTAGTTTATCCGTCAGTGTGGATAATCAATTAATGCCTGACTTAGGATATAGCGGAGTTAAAACAGCTCTATCGAATCTGAAGATAGATCGGGACTGGGTTACGATCACAAAATTAAATTCTGAGACGGTAATACCCGCAGGGAAAACTGTTCCACTAATTTCAGTGTCTAGGAAAAACTACGAAGACCACATAAATAGTATTCTCGGAATAAAGAAAAGAGTTGGTCTCAAGTTAATGTACGAATCTATGTATCACGTAAAAGCTTCAGTGGCTTATGGGCCAAAATAGCATAACAATCGTGTCAATTAACATCGCAAACTCACACTTTGAGGCTGCCAGTGGCGATTAATTCACACCAATCGGCTCAGACTTTTTATGCTTTAACCCTATCTATTCTCTTCATCAGCCCAATAACCGACACTTTAGTTAGAGCTAGCGCCTAAGTAATTGTTTAATTCTATTCATAATGAATTTGTAAATTGGCTTCATTACACTAGTATAGAAGATTAGTTTCAGAACAAGGAGTCATGTATGCCAGGTGCATTTGCCCATATAACGGCCGCAAATATAGCGACGGAGAACAATGCGTTGCTTACGATGGATATGCCTATTGAGGCTAAACGTATTCTTAGCACTCAACAAAAATATGTGGAACTTGGCTGTGTTTCACCAGATTACCCTTATTTGGCTGTCGCTCAATCGCAGCAAAATAAATGGGCTGACTACATGCATTACGAGCGCTCTGGAGAGATAATTAAAGCGGCTGTAACATATTGCCAAACACTCGAGGGGATAGCGCAAGAAAAGTGCTTTGCTTGGCTTTGTGGTTATATGTCTCACGTTGCAGCTGACATCACCATTCACCCCGTTGTGGAATTAAAAGTTGGCACTTATAAGCATAACCAAACAGCTCATCGCAATTGTGAAATGCATCAAGATTCGTTTATTTGGGCAAGACTAAATTTAGGTGAAATTGGTCATGCCGATAGAGTAAATCTTAATATCGGTTCATGCACGAACTCAGACGGCACTTTTGATCGCGATATTCAAGGTATTTGGCAGCATGTGTTAGCACTTGTACACACTGATTATGCAAGTCATGTAGCGCCAGACTTTGAGGCATGGCACAATGGCTTCCAGCTTGTTGTCGACAATGTCGAAGAAAGTTACCGGCTTTTCCCTCTCGCCCGGCATGTGGCTGCTGATTGTGGCCTTTTTTACCCTCGACCGGATGAAATAAACCAAGACTACATCACACACTTAACTACCCCCGATACTCCAATGCATTATGATGAAGTTTTCGATAAGGCAGTTGATAACATTAGATACTACATAACTATTATCGCTAATGCTGTGTTCGAAAATAAATCGTGCATGGAAATCCGCAACTGGAATTTAGATACCGGTAAGGATGAGTTGGGTCACTTAACCGCATGGTAGCGTTAATATGAAATACATAGGACTTGTCACCGTTATTGTTCTGTCATTGGGGTGCACCAATACAGCATCATCCAGTCATAACCCAGAGATCATGGCTGACCTTGCTTCTCAGCTCAAAGATGTTGCAGCCGCTGTAGATGGAACTCTAAAGTTCAACGCGAATACCTTTAACGACCCACAAGCGCTCCTCATGGCCGCTATTAATAACGACGCCAGCAAAATTGCACCATTTAAGGGTTATCAACTCAAGATAGAAACACAAGCAAATAACGCTGTACTGCTGTTATGTAAAGATGAGGTAATACTCATCGAAGATGCAGGCTGCACCGCGCAATCTGACGTACAACACTGGCAATCAAAACAAAAACAAGCATGCCAACTGACCATAAATACCACCGAGATATGCAAACCTTAAGCTATTTCTTTTAAGCTGTAGCCTCACACTCAGTGAGGCTGCTTGGAACAAGTATTACCTTACACTTAAAAGCTGTGAGCTCTCGCTGCTGAATAGCTATTACCTAAATTTATTAAGCAATTTAAGATAACATGCTAAAGCGCGGTGTACTTTTCCCCAGTTTTGAGTCCACATTGATGCTCTCGGGTATTAGAAAAAGTAACTGGTAGCGTTTGACCACAAGGTAATTGGTTATAGTTTGGCGGTAAGTTAGGACCACATTGCTGCACATCAAAATGCAAGTGCGGGCCACCGCTTTGTCCGGTATTGCCACTCAGCGCAATGACTTCTCCCGCCTTTACTTGCTCGCCTGGTTTTACTAGCACGCCGTTATAAGTGAGGTGAAAGTATCTGGCAACGGTGCCATCGCTGTGCTTAATAAAGACGTAATTTTCTTTAAGGTCTTCATTATTGCCATCTTTATAACTTGCTTGAATGCTGACCACTTCACCATCTCTGGCTGCAACTACTTTGGTACCAATGGGCATAATAAAGTCGATGGCATAGGTGCCGACGCCATTATTAGCACTGCGATAATGCTCAGTGGTGGCATAAATATCCCATGCTGAGCCCACTTCATAGGGTAAAAGATAAGGCGATTCTTGTTGTGACGGGCAAGCCGTGCCGTCTACTTCAGGTTTTGCACAAGCGTTTAAAGAAAGCAGCACTAACGCTAACAAAGCAGTTATTTTTTTCATGATATTCCCTTTATTAAAACCCATTAGTCGCATGAGTTTGGCAAAAGGCTTAATCAACATATCATAGACTTAAATAATAAATTGATGATGACCACTGCATTAGGCATTTTTGTTTGTCTACGTTCTGCCTTTCTTCGAATTGATAAATTAAAGTCAATTACAGAGCCAAGCAGCACTACCTGCTTGGCTCTGACTTAACCGTGCTGAATTTTATTACCAGCTAATTTGCATATCTTTGACAACATACTGGCCACTTGGTTGTTTAATACATGTTGTTTTAGCTGAGCGCCCAATGGTAATGCGAGGCAAGTCGTCACTGCTTGCTATTACCTGTAGGTTGCCATTGTCACACAACCTTTGTGCTGTCGCTCGCATGCGCTCTTCTTCCACCAAGTTTTCCACCACCTCAGTTCGGCGAGTGTCATTGGCTTGAGCCTCAGTTTGATGCTGCTGCTCAATTAATTGCGCCATGGTGAACTCGCTCCCTCCAGGGTAAAAAGAGTAACTAAACTGGTTTTGTCCCAAAACTTTAGTCACCACCACTCCAGCTTTGCCAATTACCTGCATCTGTTGCTTGCGTGTATCAACCACTAAGGCTGTGGTTTCATCTACGCCAAAACCAAACTTTTGCTTGCTGTGTTGCGTTAGCACAGCCAAACGAAAGGTTCTGCCGCGCTCACTAAAATGGGTGTCCAATATGCCGTGGTTAAAGCTGCCAAGCCCACCTTGGTCATGATACGTTAGAGTATCAGCGCTTAAGTCCTCACAGCCACCATGTTGATCGCAATTAGCGGCTGGGGCTGGGGCATTTTTAGCGCCCTGCAACAACGCTTCAATACTGCTGCCATTGGTGATCATAGGCACACGGCCGTATTGGTTTTCACCACCCGATTGCACCGCAGTGCCTGCACTGGTACCAATAAGTACCGCTTTATTTCGCACCATGTCGGTCCAAGGCAATTCAGCATCGCTTTGATTGTGGTAAAAAACTTGTCGCGTCAGTGATTGATCGCCGCCATTTAGCATCACAGCATCCACGCTTTGCAGTGCTTTTTTTACGCCTTCAACGCCCGCCATACAAAGGTTATATTCTTTGGTGGTGAGGTCAGGGTAGACGTAATCACGGTTAAACACTTGGTTAATACTGGTGCGATAGTGATCTAGGTTCTCACAATCTTGATTACTAACCGCCTGTGCCAACGCTGGCGTCAGGGGCAGCCATTGCGCTTTGATACCATAGGCCTTAAATAAGCCCTGATAGAAATCCGCCGATTCGTAAGGATCACGAGAAGAGGCGGTGAGTAAATAGAGTGATTGGCTTGGGGTTTTTGCTACTTGAGTGGCGATTTGTTGAATAATATCACTGCTGGCAGGCTCACTATTGTATTTGGTTAACACCAACTCAGCCACTCGTTTGCCATTTACCATCAAGGGTAACTCGAGCATATCGAAGATAAAATAATATTCTCGATTTGACCATTGATGATAGAGCTCACTGTCATGCTGATTAATGGCTTTAATTAATTGCGAGCGGGTAAATATTTTGTCTTTGGGGATACGTCTTAGCAATCGCATGGTGCGATTAAAGCGCTTTTGTGAGTTGCTTGGCCACAGCGCGGCAATCTCTTTCATTGCTTTTTTAGTCACAATAAAGTTTGCATGCGTTTTGGCTATATCAGGAAATTGGGCATTGGGAGTGCAGTTTCTTGGCGCCATACTGGAGCAGGTTTTAAGGGCACCACCAATAAGATAAAGCGTTTGAGAGTAGGCACTTACGCTAGAAAAAAGCAATGCAAAAGCCAGTAACGCTTTTACAAAAAAGACAATGTTCATAAATAAAATCCAAACAGTTTTTAAAAAAAATGACTTGTCAGCACAAAAAAGGCTGTGCTATAAAATTAAATGAACATTGCGAAGAGCAAGCTAGCACAGGTTAGTTTGCATTGTCAAAACACAAGAGATGAAGATATGTATAAAAAAGCATTTGAGCTTGTTTGCTACTTCTACTCACCTCACTACCTCTCAGAGTGGTTCGACGAGTAGACACACGATGTAATCATCGTGGCGTTGTCTGTTTGTCACAACCCACAACACAAAAAATCCAACAACAAGTAATTAAGGCTAATGCAGATCGTACACCTGTTTTGGTGTCCGTCAGCTATGGTCGGTGGTATTAACCCAAGCTCCAATTACCTCTAAAATACGGCAACTTTGCTGTGCTTTAGTGTGCCTATGGTTTGTGCTTGAGCTCATCGACTAGAAACACGGATCTCGTTGCGACTGTACTCAGCCACTCATCAACAGAAGTAGGTGAAGTAATGTACAACAAGTTATCCCTAGCAATTTCCGCTGCCATTGCAGCGACCAGTCTCAGTGCTTACGCTGAAAGTGAAACAACATCCGATGTGCAAACGGTGGAACGTATCGAGGTCACCGGTTCACGCATAAAAGGGGTGGATTTAGAGGGCACCCAGCCCGTTACCATTTTAAGTGCCGAAGACATCGACCGCTCTGGCGCCTCATCCATTTACGAATTACTGCAAGATATTCCCCAACTCCAAGGCGGCGCAGGTACTTTTTCCACCAGTGAAAGTGGCAGTACCTCAACCTCTACACCGGCAGGTCAAGCAGCCGCCAGCTTACGCGGTATGGGCCCATCGGCAACGTTAACCTTGATAAACGGTCGTCGTGTTGCCCCCAGCTCCTTTGCCGCCGGCACACAAAACTTTGTCGACGTAAACTCAATTCCATTAGCGGCCATTGAACGGGTTGAAATTCTGGCCACTGGCGCTTCGGCGATTTATGGGGCTGATGCTGTCGCCGGGGTTATTAACTATATCCTCAAAAAAGACTACCAAGGTGCAGAGCTAGAAGTCAGCTATGGCAATAGCCTAGAGCAAAGCGATGAAGGCAAAAAACAAGTCAACTTTATCTGGGGCACGGAAATCGACGGCGGCAACCTCACTTTGTTTGCCGATTACTACGACCGCAACCAGTTTAATGCCAGCGATCGTGACTACCTTGCAGAGCCCAGTTTAGTGAACGGCTACTCCTATTTACCAAAACTGGAAAACACCCCAAATATCTATTATTACAGCAGCCGCGATGGTAATGAGCTGCCCGCACCTGGATGCCAAACTGAACTGGTTACCACCGAATATGGCGAGCAGATCTGTGCCTATTATGGCAACCAAGATGACGTGTTACGGGCGCCATTTGAAAGTATGTCTGCGGGCTTTATGGTAAACAAAGCCTTTGGTGAACTAACCTGGGAAAGTGAGTTTTTCTTCAGCAAAACCAAATCCACAGCCTACTCAACGCCTGCACCAATTAATCAAATTGATGATGGTGAAGGGCCGTACGTGAAAGAGGATGCCCTTTTCATTTTTGACGATGCCAATGGCAATAACCCCTTGCTCGACGCTTTGTATATTGACCCCTTTACTACTGTGCTTGGCAAAGAGCAGTGGGGCTTTGCCTTTGATGCCCGCTTTAATGATCCGCGTACCGTTGAAGTGGAGTCGCAAAATATGCGCTTTGTTTCCAGCCTAGCTGGTTTTATTGGCGATTGGGATTGGGAGTCTGGCATTATGTTGTCTGAGTCAAAGTCCGATCAGGTAGCCACTGCTGGTATTTATAACCGCTACAAATTCCACGCAGCGCTCGCTGGTGAGTTGTGTAGCGACGGTACCATTGCCACTAATCAGGCAGGTGAAATAAGTTGTGGTTCAGGTACATTGCAACCTTTTTATAATCCATTTTTAGTCGGTGACAGCCAAAACGACGCAACCCTTGCCTTAACGCAAGAGATGCCTACCCGTGAAGGCAAAAGTCGCGTGTACAGTTGGGATCTGACCTTCACTGGTGAGTTAATGACCATTGCCGATATCAGCATTCAATCTTCTTTTGGCGTAGAAGCTCGCCGTGAGGAGTTATCGGATATTCCTTCTGATTTAGCGGTGGCCGACGCCAGTAATGACTATTTAGTTGATGTGTTTGGCTTTGGTTCGAGTATCGCAGAGGCAGATCGCACTCAATACGGCGCCTTTGCCGAATTGTACGTGCCGCTCACCGAGCAAGTTGAAATGCAACTAGCTGGTCGCTATGACCATTTTGATGACTTTGGCTCTACCTTTAATCCTAAAGTGGGAATTAGCTACCGCCCCAACGACTCAATGATGTTACGGGCTGGTTGGTCAACTTCATTTAGAGCACCGTCACTTACTCAGGCTGGGGTAAAACTCAGAACCACCACATCAACATTCGATTGTGGAGCCAACCAAGCAGTGGCCGATCTCTATTGTGAAGGCGACGGCACCTTAGTGACAGTCAACTCATTAGAACTTGGCAATAATGCCCTAAACGCCGAAGAGTCAGAGTCATTATCGCTGGGCTTTGCTTGGAGTCCAAGCCGCGATACTACCTTAACTCTCGACTACTGGCAGTTTGAGTATACCGACGTTATTGATACCAATATGACCGCCGTGTTGGCACGCGCTATCAACGACGAAAGTTTGCGTCATTGTGGCTTAGTCCCGAATGGTGCTATGGGCATTTCGTACGACCAAGATGTGTGTAGCGTTACCGACGCTCAAGGCCGTTTTATTGATCAAGCAGGCGCCGATCTCAGTCAAATTCTAACCAACTACGTTAACGAGTTTGATCCCCGCTCACAAAGCCTACAACTGTATCGTGATCACGTCATTCAGTTAGAAAACACTGGTACACAAGACATTGCTGGCTTGGATATTAAATTTGATCAGCGTTTCCGCTTCGAACATGGCGACTTACTGATGCGCTTTGATGCCACCCACTATCTCGAGTACGACCGTAATAAGCCAGGCTCAGATCAAATCGAGTCGCTGATTGGCAGCTTCAGATACCCAGAAAATGTCGGTCGCTTGTCGTTTACCTATGACGCTGAAAAATATTACGTTTCTATTGGCGCCAACTATACTGACAGCTACGAAGACGATATTGAAGGGCTGCGCGGCCGTGAAATCGATGAGCTAATCTCGCTCGGCGAAATCGATGACAGTGAGCAGCGCCAAGTGGATAGCTGGACCGTGGTTGACTTAAGCGCAGGCTATGAAATCTCTGAGAGCTTGATGATCCGTGCCAGTATCAACAACTTGTTTGATAAAGCACCACCGCGTATCTATGGTTCGTCACGGGGCTTTGATTCCATCAACCACGATGCTTTTGGCACCACTTACACCCTTGGTGTGACTTACCAGTTTTAAACGGAAAAATGGGGGCAACCCCATTTTAATTGATTATGCAAAAATCCTTTAAAATGCCAGATGCGTTGGTGATCTTGCTGCTTATCGCTGCAGCATGCTACGTCATCTCATTTTTTGTATTACCAGGACACTTTGCCATCAGTGACGGTGCGCAGCAGGTGGCTTTGACGCAGTTTGTGCAAGCAGACAGCGTCAACACCGTGGCCCTGTTTGCCACTGATGGCCAGCCTGGGCTTTTCAATGTGCTGTTTGATGGTCTGGTTAGTGGTGACCGGAATGGAGCCGCCATTGGTGTGATTGCCTTTATCCTTATCACCGGCGGTGCTTTTGGTATTTTGATGCGCACCAAAGCCATTGATAACGGCATTATGGCACTTATCGGCTCAACCAAAGGCATTGACTGGCTGTTTATCCCTAGCTTGTTTATTACTTTTGCTCTCGGTGGCGCCATCTTTGGCATGGGTGAAGAAGCCATCGCCTTTTGTATTGTGCTCTACCCTATTATGCAGCGACTGGGCTATAACGCTCAAGTGACCGTGTTAGTGACCTATGTGGCAACCCAAATTGGCTTTGCTACCTCGCCGATGAACCCATTCAGCATTGCCATAGCTCAAAGTATTGCAGAGTTAGCGGTATTCTCGGGAGCAGGTTTGAGAGCGGCGGTTACGGCACTGTTTATTATTGCAGGTACTGTGTTTACGGTCAGGTATGCCAACCGCATTCGCGTTAATACTCAGGCACAGCAAGATTGCCCCACTCTAGCATTACAAATAACCGACAAAGCGTTGTTGTTTGCGTTTTTGGCCGTCATTGTCTGGGTTATTTATGGTGTTACGGTGGAGGGGTTTTATATTCCCGAATTAGCAGCACAGTTTTTTGTATTGGCCATTGTGGTTGCTGTTATTGCGAAGTTAGGTGGCAGACAAACCATCGCCGATTCCGTCGAGGCATTTAAACAAGGCAGTGCCGAGTTGTTACCTGCGGCGATCCTGGTTGGTCTTGCCAAAGGCTTGGTGTTATTACTCGGTGGTAGTGAGTTGTCACAGCCCTCCATGCTAAACACCCTATTGTTTCATGCCGCGACGCTCATTTCCCATCTACCAGAAGTAATGGCGGCTTGGTTTATGTATTTATTCCAATCCGTGTTTAACTTTTTTGTCTCTTCCGGTTCCGGGCAAGCAGCTATCACCATGCCCATTATGGCACCTTTGGCTGACTTAATTGGCGTTACCAGACAAACTGCCGTGCTGGCCTTTCAACTTGGCGACGGCCTCACCAACATCATTATTCCCACTTCAGCCAGCTTAATCGGCTGTTTAGGCGTGGTTAAGCTGTCGTGGAACGAATGGGCGCAATTTATCTGGCGCTTCATGTTATTTCTTTTCACTCTGGCGAGCGCAGTTATTATTTTCGCTCACCTCATCAATTACCAATAACACTATGCTGACATTAATTAAGAGTGCCGAGCTTTACACACCAGAAAAGCTTGGAAAACGCGATGTCCTGATCGCAGGCAAGAAAATCATTGCCATTGAAGAACACATAGAGCTCAACAGTAATCTCGAGATTGTCGAAATCGACGCTAAGGAGAAAATTTTAGCCCCCGGCTTTGTCGACGCCTTAGTGCACTTTAGCGGTGGCGGCGGTGAAGCCGGTTTTGCTAGTCGCACCCCAGAAATGCGGTTAACTGACGCCACCCTCAGTGGGATCACCACCGTGGTTGGGGCTCTCGGCACCGATGATATCAGCCGTACCCACAGCGATCTTATCGCTAAGGCCAAGGGGTTAAAGCAAGAGGGGCTAAATGCCTATTGCCATACGGGGTCTTATCATTTTCCCATAAAAACCCTAGGCGACAGCATTAGCCATGACATCATGTACATTGATGAAGTCATTGGTGTTGGTGAAGTGGCGATTTCCGATCATCGCGGCTCGCAGCCAACAGTACAAATGCTGGCAAAAATGGCGGCAGAGTCTCGCACTGCAGGCTTATTAAGCAACAAGCGTGGCACTGTGTCTATTCACGTGGGAACTGGCGCTGAGCACCTTGACTTACTGCACCAAGTGGCGGCGACCACTGAGGTGCCTATAAGTCAATTTTATCCCACTCATATGAATCGCAATGCTGAGCTACTGACCGCAGGCATCGCCTTTTGCCAAGCCGGCGGTACCATTGATTTTACCACCAGCACCACGGAGTACGATCTTGCCCATGGCGAACTGGCCGCCGCAGAAGCCTTAGCCTACTGCTTGGAAAAAGGCGTAGATCCCAGCAAGCTCACCATGAGCTCGGATGGTCACGCAAGCTTGCCGGTGTTTGATAGTAACAACCACATGGTTGGCTTTGAAGTTGGCCAAGAAGCATCGTTATTGACTTCATTGCAGCAAGCGGTAAACGAGTTCAAGGTGCCGTTAGAGCTGGCGTTGCAAGCAATCACTAAAAACCCCGCCAGTATATTAGGCCTAGCAAAAGGCATTATCACTCGAGGTGGCGATGCCGACTTAGTGTTGCTTGATAAAGATACTCTTAGCGTGCATAGCGTGTGGTGTAACGGCGAAGCAATGGTTACTGAATACGTACCGGTAAAACACGGCTTTTTCCCCAGTCGTAGCAATTAGACAACTTAGCCCATCTAATCGTCATAATTGCTATTTCTCAAGTAGCCGCTTGCGCGGCTACTTTTTTATTGTGTTATGAAAGCAGCATCCAAACACCAGCAGCAAACATTACCACGTTCTCTGTTAATGAAATAAAGCCTAATGGCACATCGCTGTCACCACCAACACAGGCACATTTTAACTCTCGCTTGTCGATATAAACGGCTTTAAATACCGAAACACCACCAATTAAACCAATAAAAATGGCCAATGGCGCGTAATAAAGTGCCGGTAAGGCAGCCAACATGCCAAGCCCTGCGTACAGCTCAACATAAGGATATACGTAAGCGTAACGTAATTGCCGCATAGCCAATAAATCGTATGTAATAAAGGAATTACTAAAGCTGTGAACATCACGAATTTTTTGCACCGCCAGCAGCACCATGGCAAAGCCAATAAAGTGCACCGCCAAAGCCGGCCATGAAAAGGCTGCAAGCTGGGTGGCTACAGCCAGCAAGAGCGATACTAAAAAGATTGATAACACCGGCCAGTAAGTATTGCGTTTGGCTGCGTGACTTGGCTTTCCTAAGTACTCACGGAGCTCCTCATAGCCGCCAATACGCTCATCACCAATAAATATCTGCGGTGTGGTTTCAACATTGTGTAGCGCTTTGAACTTATCTGTTTCGCTGCGGCTAGTGAGCTTATTGTCATCCAAGTCATAATCACTGTTTTCCAATAAGTGCTTTGCTCTTAAACCAAAAGGACAAATATGCTCATCAGTGTGCATTCGATATAACGTTGCTGTTGTCATTGCCGCCTCCTTTATCGCAATTTGGTAAATAATTACTCATGCGTGCAGTCACTGTGAAGAATTTACACAATGTCATGACCTCTTCGCACCGCACAGCAGTTTTCCATAAATAAACAGCAAGGATTACGCCATCATCCTTAGGTAACACATATCCCCTTTTTAATTGTTGATTTATAACAAATTATAAAAAAGTGTAATCTCTCTCTTAGCAACAGACTGATTGAGATCATAGAAATGTTAAATGGATGCCACATTTAGCATAAAAACACTTCTACCAAAAAAGTATTAGATTTATATTTGCAGCGTATTCAGCTCCTGAGATAAAAATATGTCAAAAACAACAGGTAAGGAAATTAAGTTAACGGAACAAAGCGTTTTGCTTTCCACCACCAGTTTAGACAGTCGCATTACCTATGCGAACCAAGCATTTTGCCAAATTGCAGGCTATGACTTAGATGAAATGCTGGGGCAGCCGCATAACTTAGTTAGGCACCCAGATATGCCAAAGGCCGCCTTCGCCGATATGTGGCAAACTTTAAAAAGTGGGCAATCTTGGATGGGCCCAGTAAAAAACCGCGCCAAAAATGGTGATTATTATTGGGTTAATGCCTTTGCTACGCCAATCAAAGACGAAAAGGGTCGGGTAACCGAATATCAGTCAGTACGCACAAAACCCAAAGCTGAAGTCGTCAACAAAGCACAGCAGTTATATCAAACGTTGGATCATAAAAAGCCACCAAAGCGTTACGACACCACGCGCTGGATAGTGCAATTATTATGTTTCGCCATTGCCACGCTAGCAATTTCCCCTTTCATTGCATCGACATGGTTTGTGCTATTGCCTTTGCTTGCCATGCTCGCTGTAACGGCGCTAATGATTAAGTTTCGGCGAGACTACAAGCGTGTGCTAAAAACAGCCTCTGATATTTATGAAAATGACCTCATGGCTTATTTGTATGGTGGCAGCCGCGATAAAATTGCCGATATTAGCTTGGCCTTTGAGATGCAAAAAGCCAAGATTGCCGCCGTGGTTGGCCGGGTGAATGACGTTTCGTTGCAGGTCAGTGATAATGCCAAAAAGACCACAGAAAGTGGCCGTTATGTGTCTGAACTACTGAAACAACAAAGTGATGAAGCCAAAGAGATGGTTACCTGCATGGAGGAGTTTTCTCAAACCATTGATGAACTCTCTGAAAACGTCAACCATGCAGCAGACGCAGCCAACAACTCCGAGCAGCAAGCCGGCTTGGGGCGTGGCGCAGTTAATGAGGTGATTGAGTCTATCCACACTTTAGATTCACACCTACAAGAGGTTAACAACGCGGTCGACCGCTTAGTCACCGGCAACGATAGGATCCAAAATATTCTCAGTGTTATTAACTCCATTGCCGATCAAACCAATCTATTAGCCCTCAATGCCGCTATCGAAGCCGCTCGGGCGGGAGACCATGGCCGTGGCTTTTCAGTGGTTGCCGATGAAGTACGCTCTTTAGCACAGCGCACCCAAAGCTCAACCGAGGAAATTGCCCAGTTATTGCAAGAACTTGGCGAGATATCCAACTCCGCAGTTGAATCCGTTAGCAAAAGTAACAATTTATCTAATCGCAGCGTTGACTTGGCCAAGAATAATGGCAGCAGTTTGGAAACCATTCAAAGCCATGTTATGCACTTAGCCGACTTGAACCGCAGTGTGGCAGCAGCCATTGAACAGCAAACCTGTGTGGTAAAACAGATCAGTGTCAATGTCGAAAGCGTCACCACCTTATCTGAAAAAGGCACCGAGCACGGTGAAAAGTCATTTGAATTATGCCAAGAATTGCTCAAGCAAATTGAAAATCAAACCCGCTTAATTCAACAGTTTTCTTAATCAATTTTTTGCCAGGTTTAATAGCTCACTCTCGTGCAAACCTGGCAACCATTGAAAAGCACATTTACTCAACCGCAATCCTATCCAATAAATCACGCACCTCTTGAACCACCATCTCAGGCTCATCTTGTTGTGGGAAATGGTAGCTTTTGTCTGTTAATACGGCTTTACCTTGCGGGAATGCCAGTGCCCACTGTGTATGCAATTCTCCCCACATTTCTCTGGCTTTATCAGTAAAAAACAGCACTTCTTTATTGTTATACTTTTTCACTGAGGCAATAACAGTGACAGGAATATCCCCTATCTCAGGGTAGTCAGGTAATGGCCGTTTAGACCAAAAGTCTAAATATTGGTTAGACATACCATTTTTAAGGTCATCTAATTTCACTTGGGCGATTTGCTTTTCAGCTTTGGCCAGATCAATGCTTCGCATAATATCCACATCATGCTCTGATGCCGGCTCAATGAGCATTAACCCAGACAGCCATTCTGGGTAAGTAGCTGCGAACCGCCGAGCGATGTAGGCACCATACGAATGAGCCACATACACCACAGGCTTTTTAATATTCAGTGCGTCCAGCACTAAACGCGCCTCTTCAGCATATTCTTCAGAGCTGTAATTTTTGCTTAATTGTTCGGAGCCGCCATTGCCAATTCGAGAATAGCGGACCACTCGGGAGAATTGCGCCAAACGATTAAAAATGGGATCCCAATCAGATAATCCTGCCGAACCACCAGCCTCCAAAAACACAGTCTGTTTGCCCTTACCCGCTATTTCGTACTCGACTTTATAACCCTTTATGGTAATGAAACTCGGTTCAGCAACCACTGCAATTGGCAATAAAAGACTCAATAATAACCCTAGAGATTTCATTTTTGCTTATCCTTAATTTACACAGTAATGATTGTACCTGTTACACTTAAAAATAACCTTTTATTGCAAAGACCAAGCATAACTGATTTAAACTGTAATAGGGTTTAACATTTTACTGATTGCAAGGGAAAAATCATAAAAGTATCTAGGCGGGTATGGTGAAGTGGTTAATGCAGAGAGTGTTTATTAATCAGCATCACAAAAGGCAGACTCACTCCGATAAGTGCAAAGTGAGCCCACCCAAATCACATCTCGGCTTCTAAAATAGCCAAGGCGTCTTTTTCTGCTTTTTCTACATTGCCATCGGCTTCAATTACTCGCACCGCTAAATCTTTTGCCAGCTTGCGCATTGGCTCATCAACAATGTTGTTCATGCGGTGTTGCACATAAGCCTCAATATCGTTTTGCGAAATCGCGACCACTGACTTAGCCAGGCTGTCTTCAATGTAATCATGCAGTGCAATTGCCAAATTCCAATGTAAACCTTCAGCCCAGTCATGAACGACTTGCTTTTCTGACCCGCTGATCACTCCATCTACGCCAATAAATAGCAGTGCAATATCTAATAAGGCTTCTTTTTGCATTTGATCGACGCACATGCCAGTGTCGAAGTGATTTAATAGTTGTTCAAATTTCATTTCCTTAACCCTCACGGCTGCTGTAACTAATCCGATGACTGAAAATCGCTCAAGCTTTAACCATATTCTAAGTTGTACGATTTGTCATATTAAAAAGTTGCAACTTTATTGCTATTAACGCGCTTATTGATGAAAAGCATGATTTTATAGCATTAAAAGTCATCCTTTTTAGCCAGAAACGAGTGGATTTACCATACATTATAAGGGTTTTAATCGACTTTATTTGCTGCTCCACAATTGCTTCATTTTGTTGCCATACCTTACCCAGCGTTCGATTATGATGAATGATAGGAAGTACAGTGAAAGAGTTAAAACTAGGATTGAACTTTTCATTTTATGTGATGTTGAGTCTCACCGCGTTTTGTTTATTGTTGAGTGAGTCTTGGCTATACCCAGATTCAGCTCAAGGTATATCTAAGCTGCAGCAGCTTATTGCTCTAGCGATCCTTGGTTATGTGTTGATTGCACTGGGCACTTTTATATTTGGCCGCAGGCAATTTCGTATCTGTAGCCAAGGTGTGGCCTACCGCAATCTATTTGGCCAACAATGCTATCTCCCAGCCGAGCAGATCCGCGCCATTAGCGCAAAGCAAATATACTGTTTTAACTACACAGAAGTAAGCTTGAAAGAGAGAAATATACGATTTTGGTCATTTAAGCTACGCCCCAGTCAACTCGAACGGCTAAAATTACTGGGCTACTGAAGGTATCAGCCCAGCGTATTAAGTTGCGTTGCCATAACCAAGACTCTACCATTGAGAAAAATGTAGAGAGGTAACTATGCAAAGACAGTATCCGATTGGCACACCCGGTGTGCCATGGAATGCAGAAGAAAAACAGCAATGGTTTGCAACACAAACCGTAAAGCGCAGCTATTTCGAGCAAGTAGCAACAGAAATAACAGCGCTCAGTGAGCAGTTTGAGCTCAACCAATACGGCGAGCTAGACTATCCGCAGGATTGCTATCCTTTATATGCGCTAACCTCAAAGCAATGGCAGCCAGAAAAACCTTGTGTGCTAGTGACCGGCGGTGTGCATGGCTATGAGACCAGTGGCGTTCATGGCGCATTGGCCTTTGCTAAGCATGAGGCACAGAAATACCCTGAGTTTAATTTCATTATTTTGCCATGCCTAAGCCCGTGGGGATACGAAACCATCAATCGTTGGAATCCAGAGGCCATTGATCCTAATCGCTCGTTTTATGCAAACAGTCCCGCTCCAGAGTCGGCTTTGGCGATGGCATTTGTCCAACAAAAAGCACCCCAGGTGTTGTGTCATGTGGATTTGCACGAAACGACCAACAGTGATAATGAGGAGTTTCGTCCGGCCCTTGCGGCTCGCGATGGTAAAGAGAACCACAACTGGAATATTCCCGATGGCTTCTATCTCGTTGGGCACAGCCAAAAGCCACAACCAGAATTTCAGCAAGCCATTATTAACGAAGTCGCCAAGGTAAACCCAATTGCTCCTGCGGATGACAACCAACAGCTCATCGGCGTCGACATCGAGCAATTCGGTGTCATTAACTACGATGGCACGGCTCTGGGGTTATGTATGGGCATGACCGAAGCGCCGTATGTGACCACCACAGAAGTCTACCCTGATGGCGATAATGCCACCCCAGAGTCTTGTATTGAAGGACAAGTGGCTGCTGTGCGTG
Source organism: Pseudoalteromonas sp. UG3-2 (assembly GCF_037120705.1). Taxonomy (NCBI): domain Bacteria; kingdom Pseudomonadati; phylum Pseudomonadota; class Gammaproteobacteria; order Alteromonadales; family Pseudoalteromonadaceae; genus Pseudoalteromonas; species Pseudoalteromonas sp. UG3-2. The sequence goes on from NZ_JAWLJU010000001.1 coordinate 169,673, forward strand.
GAGCACTTGATTACTTAAAGGAGCATACCCTTTAGCAGTAATGCCATGTTTTTGTTTCATGCGGAGCCAGAAACATGGCGCAATTGCCGTTGGCTTAAACGTAATGGCAGTACAGATGCCTTTTACTATCGCCTCCCAAGCGCCCTACTCGACCTTGCACTCTATAAAAAGTTCTTCAATGTCAAGGAGTTAGTAGGTGCTTTGGAAAATTGAACTGTAATGCGTTGTAATAGCCAAGGTGACATAAAAATATTACTATAACGTTAGTTTGATAGAGTGCTCCTCTTCAAATTAACTGGTGTCATGCCAGGCTTGTAAAAGACTTCTGCGTCAAACTAAAATTAGAGAACTCTGATACAAGTATTGTCGGCACCTTGGTGCCGGCAGATTTTTCCCTCAACTAGACTCACCTAGTGAGTCTTTATTGCTGAGTTTGCAAGCAAAGCTTGCAGTAAAACCTAATATTAACGATGCCACCGTTATGGCTGACGGGTAAGCTGGCATTTTACTGAGTTACATGGGACAGGCTATGGCTTATTTAATTGACGAGCAAAAGCTCGAACGCGTTTATTTAAAAAGTTATCACACCGTAGGTAGATACAAATACAGCGTAGATACCTTAATAGATAAGCCAGGTGTTTCGCGCCACCATGCCATTATCGAGTTAAACGACGGCAAATGGTTTATTCGCGACGTCAGCACCAATGGCGTTTGGGTGAACGACAAAAAGCTCGACAAAAACATGCCTTACCAATTGTTTGAAAACGATAAAATCGACTTTGCCGCGCCTGGACAAAATTCATATGTGGCTGCCAACTTAAAAACCGAGTGTCAGTACTTAGTGTCGCAAACCAACGGGCAAAAGGTCATTGAAGTAGTAGATCAATTACTCCTGCCTAACGAAGAGCAACCGGAACATATTATTTACTATGAGAAACTGCTTAATTATTGGTTTTTAGAAGACCTCAATAGCGCAGACAGACAAGCGCTAATTGACGGCAGTATTATCAGTTTAATGAACGATCAATGGATGTTCTTTTCCGCTAACAGCATTGCCGTGACCAAACATTTAGAATGCCAAAAAGCCGCCAAGCCTATGGCTCTGGAGTTTAACGTCAGTCAAGACGAAGAAGAAACACAACTCAGCTTGCGCGTAGACGATCAAGAAATGGATTTAGGCACTCGCAGTCATCATTACCTCTTATTGTTACTCGCCAGAACTCGAATTCAAGACAAAGACGCGGGTCACGAAAGCGATGTTCAGGGCTGGGTGTACCGAGATGATTTAGCAAAATCATTAGGTGTACAGGCAAATCATATGAACATCATGGTTCATCGCGCCAGAAAGCAGTTTATTGACAGCTGTGGAGATACTTATCCAGAAGCGGAGTTTTTGTTAGAAACACGTTGTGGTCGGCTGCGGTTAAATTGTCAAGACATCACTATAATCAAGGGCGCAAAACTAGAAACCCGCATGACGCTGTAGCCATAACAACTGGGCAGCTCACACAGCTGCCCACAATTAGTTGCAGTTAAGCCCGATACTCTCCGGCTTGGTTAATAATTTGCTGCTCTAGCTGCGACATGAACCCCAATAAAAATAACAACTCCACCAACACAAATAACGGCCCAATGGCTAAGCCGACAATATCGTCGACAAACGCGGGCTTTTTACCTTCGAAATAATGGCCAATAAACTGCAATACCCAACCGAGCACAAACACACCCAGCCAAATCGCCCAGCTCCAGTAGCCCTGAGCCTCAAAGTATGCATTACTTTGTGCTACCACGGCATAGAAAACCAGTAGCACTGCGGTCATCATTATTCCCAGAGGCAGCGATAACACCAGATAATAACTGCATAACAGCGCAGCTAACACCATGGTTAAGGTAATTGCCACCTGATTGATGGCGGTAATGGGCACAAACGTAAGCCCCATCACCGCAATGACAATTAAAGGGATACCAAAAAAATGCGTTAAAATATTTCGTTTGCTGCGATGATAGCGCGCATATTGGCTCAGTTGCGTGGTTAAACTTTTCATTGTTTCTCTCTTGTTATTGTTGTTTATCTGTTTGCCAAAGCAGGTTGGCGGTTAATAAAAGCCGCTATGTCATAACATTAGAACAATTACTCAATACTGAAAAGTACCAGGTTTAAAAGAATAACAATAAAAATAAGCTACCAGAGAGCAAGGTTTGCAATAGCAACACCATAAACAGTTTATAATTAAAGCTGGGTTTTTGCGTTTTGTGTCGTAACAAGTACATGGCCACTGGCGTGATAATATTTAGCCCCAGCAAAGCAAGAATAAGTAACCTAAGCTCTGACACTCTATCGGCGGCCATGGTTGCCTTACGCTTGTCCCACCACATAACAGCAAAGGTCAGTAAATTAAGTATTAACAACCCAACGGCTGTGTATAACGGTGGCCAAGGCAGTTTACTCAGGCACACGATACCAAGCCAAACACTTAACCCCCAAAACAGTCCCGACTGATTCTGAACCAAACGCACTGCTGACATAACTACTGTGCCTGTCTTATTCCATTAATTTGTAAAAAGAGCTCTGCTGTGGCACTCGCATCGGCCATGGCACGGTGATGTTGTGTCAACTCGATGCCAAGCTGCTGGCACAATTTTCCTAGAGAGTAGGATGGTAGACCAGGCAAATGCTTACGCGCCAGCTGCACGGTGCATAACTTCGCGCGGCTAAAAGCATGTTGATGCCGAGCAAAGGCTTGACGGATAAAGCCATAGTCAAAATTGACATTATGCGCCACAAAGATGGCGTCTTGAGTAAATGCCGCTATCGCTTCTAATAGTTCAGTAATAATTGGGGCAGAGGCCACCATAGCGTTATTTATACCAGTCAAATTTTGAATACGCTGAGGGATATTGCGCTCAGGGTTAACCAATGACGTCCAGCTATCGACAACCTGACCATTTTGTACTTTTATCATGGCAATTTCAGTGATGCGATCATAGTCTTTGTTCCCTCCTGTAGTCTCAATATCAACAATCACATACGGTTGATCCGCAGCAACATTCCACTGCACCGCTTGCACCCGAACATCGAGGCCAACATCGCTGAGTTTAGATAAGGTAATCACTTGATTACGACTCAGGCTATCTCCTTGTGCTTTGATTTCTTCAAAGCGCAGCTTGCCGTGCTTGTCTATGATCATCAGATCGGGAAACCCCGAGCGCAACTGCTCAAAATGCTGGCAAATAAGCCGCATCACCCCATGAAGCTGGGCTATATCGCCATGCTCAATAAGCAGCGTTAATGGCGCTAAAATGTCTTCGTGCCATGTAAATAGCCGGTTGGGCTGCTGGTAGTATTGAGTGACTTGACGAATTAGCCACTTTTGCCACGCTTGTTTGGTGTTTACCTGCTCCAGTCGAGCCTCTATTTCCGACGCTAATAAGCTGTAAAACCTTCCTTCTTTTAACACTTTGGGGCTGCGGGAAAACGCATTCGCCACCGTGCTTTTAGGGTTAATATATAACTCATGCCAAAAAGTTAGGCCAAATAAGCTCAACCACAACGCGTTTTCGCCATGAACAGCCACATCACCTTGACGGCGATAATAATCCACCACCCCTTGCTCAGTATGGCCTTTAAAGGCTTCATCGATAACCAATGCTGGCCGGCTTGCCCGTAACATGTCGGTTAACAGTGAAGTGCGCTTTTTATGAAACTTTCGTTGATAAAAATCGCTGGCAAATAGCATCAAGGATTCATCATCGGGGCCATCTAGAATGTCTTCGAGCTGCTTTTGTACCCATTGATGTTGCCCTGCGCTATAGCGATGACGAATTAATGCTTCCCGTGCTTTGGGGTGCGGGCTTAACGCTAATAAAGCCTCGTAGTGCTCGGGCTCGTCTTTGCTGAGTTTAGCCAGTTTATAACTGTAATCAGCAAACAGTGACTGAGCATAGTGCCCCACAACCTCGGGGAAGTCACCTTTTAATAACTCGCCTTGCCAAGGAGCCAGCTGTGCTGCACTAATTTGTTTCAGCCCCTCGACCCGAGCAGCATAATGGTAGGCACTCTGAGCTTCGTCATACTCTTCAAAGTGAGCGTTTATACTTTGACTGTCGTCACGGGTCGCGAGTAATCCTAAATCGCGCATAGAAAATTGCGATAAGCTCCCGCCCAGTTTGCCAAAGAAAAGAAATAAGAAATAATCAAAGTCGCTTTGATGAGTGGCGCAATAATATCTGCCGGGTAATAGTTCAGGCTGCCATTGCCCTGCTTGTAGCTCTTTTGTCATGGCAGCAACCCATGCAGCCTTTTTAGCCGATAAATTGGGGCGTTCTTGCAGCTGAAAAGCAGTGCTTAATTCAACTAACTGTGTTTTGCTCAAACAATTTAGCAGCAAATCAATATTACTGGGTTTGGCAGGTGTTAATAGGCCCTTTTCTTCAAGCCGCCCTGCTAACGCTGGAATCTCTGCTAGCTCTGAATAGCTGAGCGAGCTAACATCTAAGAATGCCGTTTTACGGGAATAAAAGCGCACCAATAAACACAGCTCAGGCTCTGGTAATTGGCCATAGCGCTGCAACAATTCACGCTGCGATGGCTGCAACAAAGGCTGGCACACTTGATCAATGTAGCGGATCAATTCATTGAAGTGTTCGAGGTAATACTTTACCGGCAGTTGTTTTTTCAAAACAATCAATACACTGTTTAAATATACAGTTAATTTAACACAATCCGCTACCAATGCCAAACTGGTAAGTTTTGCGTACTTAGTCTACTTCAATATCCTTTTGCTTGTCAGTGACCTGCTGCAACCAAGTAGCCAGCTTTTCACGTAATTGCCCGGCGTTTAGCGGCTTAGCTAAATAGTCGTCCATGCCTGCCGCAAGACACTTTTCTTTATCTCCAGCCATGGCATTGGCGGTCATGGCAATAATAGGAACCTGTACATAAGCGCTTCCTGCCTTTCCAGCGCGTATGCACCGAGTGATTTCATAGCCATCCATTTGTGGCATCTGGCAGTCCATCAACACTAATTGAAAGGCTGGAGCTTGCTGCTGTTGCAAGCACTCTAATGCTTGCTGGCCGTTCTCGACAATGTGCAATTGCTCTAAGCCCATTTTTTTCAGCATACTTTGTGCAACCACTTGATTCACTTTATTGTCTTCTACGAGTAAAATTCGGGCATCTGGGAGGGATTCTTGGCGTTCGTCAGAGTGCCTCACTAGCTTTAAGTAGTGGCTGGTGATCAGGGGTTTGGCTTGTTTTAATATGGCACCGTCTTCAGCTAACACCGCTAAACCATCCAATAAATCTTTGCTGGTAACCGGCTTGGAGAAATAACCTGAAAAGCCCAATTTGGCATAGTAATTACCATCGCCTCTGGCCCCCATCGCCGTCATTAGGATCAATTTCATGGCGGCAAAACGTGGGTCTTGCTTAAGCTGTTTACCAAGCTCTTCACCCGTCATTTTAGGCAATGCCATGTTGATTAAAGCCATATGATATAACGGTTGCGATTGTTCATATCGCTGTTCGCACATAAATAACGCTTCACGGCCTGTGGCAGCCATAGTGACGTTGGCCCCCCATTGGCTTAGTTGCGCTTGCAAGCTAGACAAACTGGTTTGGTTATTATCGACAATCAGAATGTCTATCCCGCAGAGCGTATCATGGGCTACAGTGCCAAGCTCATTGTGGCTGCGCTCTAATTGGATGTGAAACTGAAATTCACTGCCTTTACCCAGCTCACTGTCGACATGAATGGACCCCGACATCAATTCACACAGCTGCCTTACAATGGCCAAGCCAAGGCCTGTACCACCATATTGCCGTGTAGTTGACGCATCAACCTGGGTAAAGCGCCTGAATAACATATCTAGCTTATCGCTGGGAATGCCAATCCCGGTTTCTGACACGCTACAATGCAACTGCACCTTGTCGCCGACGCGAGAAGTCCACGCACGCACTACAATCTCACCTTGTTGGGTAAATTTAACCGCATTACCTAATAAATTCGTTACCACTTGACGAATACGGCTAGGATCACCCACGACCATCGGCTCTTGCAGTGCCGTGCAATCCAGTATCAATTCTAACTTTTTCTCTTGTGCAGCCAACGCAAATGACTCCGTGACTTCTTCGAGTAAATCACGAAGATTAAAATCCAATGCCTCGAGCCGCAGTTTACCAGCCTCAATTTTAGAAAAATCTAAAATGTCGTTGATCAAACTTAGTAACGAATTTGCGCTGCTCATTGCCAAGCCAACCCGATGCTGTTGATGTGTGGTTAAGGCTTCATCTTGAAGTAAATGCAACATCCCTATTACGCCATTCATTGGCGTTCTGATCTCGTGGCTCATGGCAGTGAGAAATTCACTTTTTACTTTCAACGCTTGCTCAGCCTGCAGCTTGGCCTCTTGTAACTCATCTCGCGCAGCAATGGCCGCGGTAATATCTTGTTGGATCCCAACATACGCTTTAATCTGGTTATTTTTATCGAACACAGGGGACACTTGTAAGCTGTTCCAGAATGGTTCGCCTGAGCGCTTATAATTAAGCAGCTCTACTTTTACCGTTTTACACTCTTGAACGGCTGCACGGATTTTTTCCACTGCTGCTTGGTCGGTTTCTTCTCCTTGTAAAAAACGGCAATTGAGGCCAAGCATTTCATTGCCATATCCTGTTATTTTTTTAAAGGTATTGTTAACAAAAATCATCGGCAAGTCCGGTTTTTGCGCATCCGCAATGGTGATCCCAACGTTGGCACACTCAATCGCTTGCCCTAATAAGTCACTTTGTTCGATCGACTTTACTAAAGCTTCTTGCCGCAGTTTTTGCTCAGTAATATCTGACAATGAGCCCACAATGCGACTGGCCCTGCCTGCGGATAACGCAGCCGCTCCTTTAAGCCAATAATACCGATAACCGCTTTGCCATGTTTTTATTCGGCATTCAACACCAAAGGGTTCATCTTCGCTCATGTGGTAATCTAGAGTGCGCTGCAACGCCGCCATGTCCTCGGGGTGGACTCGCTCAAGTAAACTATTAATGTGAGGAGAAAACGCCTGTTGATTTTGCTGTTCAAAGCCCAACAAGGACTTGAAACGGTCGGAGTAAAACACCGTACCCTGCTGCAAATCCCAATCCCACAAGCCATCATCACTGCCATACATCGCCAATTTGAACCGCTCTTCACTTTGTTGTAACTGGGCTTGAGAAAGTTGTAGTTTTTTAAACGGGTTCAATAATAATTGCCGGCCAAACAGGTACAGCACTGCAAACGATAACAGCAAACCAATGCAAATTGCGCCAATCAAACTCCACACAAATGAAGCCACTTTGTCGTCCAGAAGTTGTTTGTGGACCTGATACTCCAGCGTCAGTCCCAAATCTGCAATCCTCTTTGTGGTCACAACTTGAAACTGCTGCGGATTGCTGACACTGGAGTAAGAAAACCAACGGTTTGCTATAGTTACAGCTTGTTCTGTATCATCAGCAGCTAGGCTTAAAAGGCTCATAAGCGTAGTAGAAAAGCGAGAGATTAGTACCCCTTCGGCAAAGCCATTATAATAAATGGGTACAGCTAAAATAAAGTTTTGGGCCATTTCACTGTTTTGTAAATCAATGGCATAGGGAATTTCCTCAGCTATGATTTTATTAAGCCAAGTAGGTTGGTTTAGCAAGATAGTCTCGTTCTCGAAGCTACTGAACACCACATCGCCCAGCACATTGATCACCAGCAATGGCTCCTCTTTACCAATCAACTTGACGTTTGCTAAGAAGTCTTGCAATTTGGCCGTTGACATTTCAGTACCCATGACGCCATTGACAACCGTTGGGTGCTTAGCCAAATCCACTAACACTTGTTTGTGGTTAACTAAAAACTGCGACAGGTTATTTGCCACTAATTGAGCTTGACCTGCATGGGTTTCGCTTATCAGGCGCTCAGCAGAGCTAGTGGCGCGCATACCCACGAATATGGCACTTAAAGTTAACGAGGCTATCAACGCCAAGAGTAAAAAGCTGTAAAAGGCGCGGCTACTGGATAAAAACGTATTTTTTTTCAAGGCCGCCCCTCAAAGCTAGGAGACAATGCCATACTGCCATCGGCTCGAAAACGCCCCATACACAAGTCGCTTGCCGCCAGTGCCTCGTGCGCAGACTGCTGCTCTGGTGACCAGCGAGTAAACGGAGTTTGATAGGTTTTAATTAACCCTATTATCGGCGTATCGAGTTGCTCAAGTTTGTTTTTCAACGCTTGGCGGATCTCTTTCATCGCTTTTTGTAAATCGACCTGCTGCAATGCGTTAATGAATAGTTTGCCAAGGTCGTATCCATGCACAAACCCAGGCTCAGCGACAATAAAGTTATTAATGGCAAATCGCTCAGGAAACAGCTGCTTGGCACGAGTAAACACCGCCTTTGCGTGCTCAGATAAAGGAGCGCTTTGAAATGAAAAACAACTTTGTACTACCGCCAAAGACACCTTATTGCGCAACAACTCACCAACTTGTTGGTGTAAATTTCCTGCGGTAACCCCCCAATGGCTAATAATAGGTAAACGCTTGTCTTCTGGCAGTGCAGCCATGGCTTTAACAATTTCAGCGCCTTCAATGGCATTGCCGACAAAAATAACGCATTGCGCCGGGCCATTGCTGATACTGTTGACGATTTGACCGGCTTGACTGCCTTTAATTGACCAGTTAAACCAGCTTATTGGCAAAATATTATTGGGCATTTGCTCACTGTAAGCATGATTAAGGGTTTTAAAATTAGACTCTCCCCACGCCGTTTGCTCCAATAACAAGTGTGGATGCTGACAATTATTATTGAGAGCGTAATCAATCAGTACTTTACCCACTTGGGTATCGTCTAGTGATAATCGAAATACCCAGTTATCGACACTGGGATAACGCGTAATGGATCCCCCAGCGGCCCAAGGGACTAACAGCAGAATGTTATTTCCATTAATAAAGTCGCGGTATTTAATATAAGGAGGGGAGTGCACTCCCCCAAGCACTGCCAATGCGGTTGGGTCGTCTAAAAATTGCTTCAGATTTAAGTAGCTGCGGTTGCTGTTGCCACGGTGATCGCGGATCACAAACTCTATTGCCACTTGGTTCACTTGATTATTCACTTCATCTAATGCCGTCAGAAAACCCATTCGCATAGCATGGGCTGACGCGCTTAGCGTTGAATAATCGGCATCGTGATAAATTCGCAATTCAGAGGGAGGTGACTGAGCAGCAAACAAGGGGCTGCAAAAACACAACAACAATAACAATCGTTTCATGCTGACCATACCAAGCAAACTTTTGCTTAACTGTAGTTGATTTATAACGTTTTTGCTTAATTTTTAGCTTCAATGAGCGAAGTGAAAGAGGTGGTCGATAATGCATTGACACAACCACCTCTTAGGCAAGGGTTAACCAGCTGGTGTGTGGTTTAACTGGCTTTGAATGTAATTCGGTAAGCCAATGAGTTTAATAAGATTTAAGTGTTGCTCTAACCAGTAAATGTGGTCCATTTCGGTATCATCTAGCAAGCTCTCTAGCATCTCGCGGGTAACATAATCTTGCTCTTGCTCACACACGGCAATGACTTTCTTCAAATGGTCTTTCACCACAATTTCTGCGGCCAAGTCATTTTCCAGCATTTGTTTTACGTCTTCACCAATGTGGATATCGGCTCGCGAAGCGGTGTCGGGGCTACCTTCTAAAAACAAAATGCGCTCGGTAATGCGCTTAGCATGATCCAGCTCTTCTTCATATTCATGAGAGAGCTTTTGATGGAGTTTTTCAAGCCCCCAGTCTTCATACATTTTTGCATGAGCTAAATACTGATCCATCGACGACAACTCAAGGGTCAGTTGTTTATTCAATAAATCGATAATGGTTTTATTACCTTGCATTCGTTACCCCTCAATTTGCGACTGCAAATAATTTTCTATGCCAGTGTTCTTAATCAAGAAGTGTTGCGTTTCTAACCAATCCACATAGTCTTCTTCGTACTCTAAAATAGACTCAAGTAGATCGCGGCTGACATAGTCTTGTTCGGTTTCACAAAGCGCAATGGCTTGGCGCAGTTGCGGTAGTTGTTCCAACTCGAAGGCCAAATCGCATGCCATCATTTCTTCGGTGTGTTCACCAATGCGCAGTTTTTCAAGGTGTTGTAAATTGGGAAGACCTTCGAGAAATAAGATGCGCTCAATTAAGTCATCGGCTTGCTTCATGTCCTTGATGGATTTTTTATAGGCTTTTTCGTTAAGCTCTTCTAAGCCCCAGTTTTTATACATTCTGGCGTGCAAGAAGAACTGATTAATCGACGTTAGCTCTAGCGTTAGCACTTGGTTCAGTGCTGTGATCACTTGCTTGTTACCCTGCATAGGGCCCCCTAAAGATTTCTAATGACGCTACTTAACCCTAGTTCATTATTGGCACTTCGCAAGAATAAATAAAAATAACAGTTTTCTTAATATACTCTTTTAAAATAAACAACTTATAAGAGTATTAAGAACAATTTTTATTACATTTAGGGTTTCTTATATAAGCCTGAGTCTAACCCGTTACTGTAGCTGCTTTTTTACGTCAATGCCTAAGCGTTTAGCCAGTCTCACTAGGTTTGCCCGATCCATTTGCAACGCTCTTGCTGCAGCAGACCAGTTGCAGTGATGGCTTTGCATAGTTTGGCTAATAAGTTGCTTTTGTAACTGCTCAACGGCAGCTTTCATGGAGCTTTGGGGACTGAGGGCAATACTCTGTGGTTTCTCTCCTGTACTGGCGGTTGCAGCGACAAAGGGTTCAAGGTGTTGCTGCTGAATTTCGATAATGTCCGCTTGCCACTGTTGGTGTTTGGCTTTTAAAGCCGCGCGACTAAGGTAATGCTCTAACTCCCGGACATTGCCCGGCCAATCATGCTGTAACAAATGATTTAACGCCGCTTTTGCCATCACCACCTGATTGACGTTGAGCCGGGTACGCAGGCGCTCTAAAAAATACCCCACCAGCAAGGGCACGTCGTCTAACCGCTGAGATAATGTCGGCAACAACAATGGATAGACACTTAAGCGATGAAATAAATCTGCACGAAACTTCCCCGCAGCAACCGCTCTTTGCAAATCACGATTGGTGGCAGCAACTACTCTGACATCAACCACATCCACCCTATCAGACCCTACAGCTTGCACTTCACCGCCTTGCAGAGCTCGCAATAACTTGCTTTGTAGATTGAGGCTTAACTCACCCACTTCGTCGAGGAATAGGGTGCCGCCGTTTGCCGCCATGAATTTACCTTGGCGGGCTTTATCAGCCCCAGTAAAAGCGCCTTTGGTATGACCAAACAGCTCACTTTCGGCAATGCTGTCGGGTAATGCGGCGCAGTTTACCTGTACAAAAGGAGACTTAGCACGTTGTGACAGTTCATGCACCCGCTTGGCTACCAACTCTTTGCCTGTCCCTGTGTCACCTTGGATCAATACGTTAAACTCTGAGTCAGCCACCATGGCTATTTCATTTTTCAACGCCAACATGACCGCACTCTCGCCAATTAAACGCTGCTGTTTAACGCTATTGTGTGGTCGTTGCGCTGTATTAGAGCGCAATTGCTGCTTCAGTGTAATGATCTGAATAAGCTGCTTACTGGCATGTTCCACAATGTGCTGTAGCGTTTGTAAGAATACCCTTGAGTAGGCAGCGAAATGCTGCGGCTGTAAACTATCAAAGGTCACGGCTAAGATGGAGTTGTCTGCCACCACTCTAAAGCCCATACAAGCATGAACGGGTAATCTATTCGATGCCGCCAACAACAGACCATCATAAGGATCTGGTAATTCACTGTCTGCGGCAAAGTGACACATTCCTTGAGCGTGCGTGATTGCCGCCAAACGCGGTTGTTCTGACAACATAAACTCACGGCCAATGGCATCCGAGCTCAAGCCATGACACGCGACAATCGCCAATGCATGTTCATTACCTTGTAGCACCGCAACAGCATCAGAATCAATACAGTTCGCTAAAGCGTGCAGTAACAACTCAGCAAAGGGCTTTACGTCCTCCCCCTCATAACAATGAAGCTGAGCCGACAAGGTAGTACTGAGCTCTAATAACTTCGATAACTCAACCCCATTCATGTCATTTTGACCTAATTATTAATTATAAACCTGAATAAGGTAGGTCATATTGACACAAAACTCAATATCAAATACTTAACCAATTGATTATTATAGATATAAAAACTGGCCTATTCTCTGCAATGTCTCGTTATCTATTCCTTTGAGTACATTGCCATGAGTCGTCTAAAACAACTACTGCAATACAGCAATATCACCTTAGTTTTATCGCTATTGCTGTTTATTGTTACTATACATATCAGTTACTTTAGTGCCGAGCACTATAACCTTGAAGTACAAATAACTGCTCATATCGCGACCATTGTCATCGCCGCGGTAGTGAAATTAGCTTACGTTAGTCGCTGTGTTTGCCTCTATCAACTTGGTATGGAGGTGCGCTAAGTGAGCTTGCTGCAATTACAAGAACCAAGCCGGCGCGTTTTTCAGTGGCGTTCTATTTCTACTTGGCCCCTCTTTATGCTGGCTTTTCGGCCGCTATTCTTATTGGCAGCTAGCCTCAGTGTAGTCAGTATTAGCGTATGGGCACTAATACTGACAGGTAACATCAGCTGGCGTGCCCCTTACCCTGCCACCTTTTGGCATGTCCATGAGATGTTGTTTGGGGTAGTCGCCGCCGTAGTCGCTGGCTTTTTACTGACCGCAGCCAAAAACTGGACACAACAACAGACTCTAAATGGCAAAGCATTGCTGTTGCTATGTTGCGTCTGGCTTGCTGCTCGCTTGAGTTTTTTTATCAATGATCTAGGGCTTACCTTCACCTTAGGCTTACAAATGCTGTTTTGGCTGCTGGTGATCATCAACTTAAGCCACGTCATTATTACCGCCCAGTCGCGCCATAATCGGGTGTTTATTTTTATTACCGCCCTAATTTGCAGCTGTAATGCCCTGTTTCTAATCTTATTGCGCAGCCAAGACTACCAATTAGTCAGTGATATCGCGCAATCGAGTTTAATGGCTTACCTATTGTTAATTGGCGTGGTTGGCGGCCGGGTTATTCCTTTCTTTATTGCTCGGGGGACGAATACACCACAAGCCCCTCGCTCACTGCGCCTTGACCGCAGTATTTTTATCGTCGCCCTAGCGGCTCTAGTAAGTTACCTCTGGCAAATGACAGGCGCTTCCCATTTTATTCTCAGTACTGTGTTAGCCATTTTAGCGCTGCTACACCTGAAAAGAGCCTGTGATTGGTTTAACCGCAAACTCATCAAGGTACCGTTATTATGGTCGTTGTATTTATCTTACCTGACTGTCGCTCTGGGTTTATTACTTCTTGCGTATAGCAACAGCTGGGCCAGCGAGCACGTAAAAAGTCACCTTCACCTTGTTGCCATTACAGGCATGGGATTGATGATTTTGGCGATGATGTCACGGGTTACTCTCGGCCACACCGGCCGCGCCCTAGAGACGGGCTTTGTCACTACTGTCGTTTATGGCTGTATTGCTACATCGGGCTTGCTTCGAGCCTTACTTGGGCATTTTATCAGCCCTCACCTTAGCTGGCTTTTAAGCGCCCTAGTTTGGGTTCTTGGTTTTGCCTTATTTCTTTATACCTACGCCCCAATGCTGCTGCAAAAACGCATTGATGGCCATGTCGGTTAAGTTAACTTATCTATTATTATCTGGAGAGATAGATGCTTTCAAATAACACCATTGCTTTGGTAAAACAAAGTGCCCCTCTGCTTGCCCAAGTGGGCCCTGAGATCACACAGCAGTTTTATCGCCGCCTGTTTTTCCATCACCCCGATCTCAAAGGAATTTTTAACCAATCTCATCAACAATCGGGCAAACAACCCTTGGCTTTATTTTCCGCGCTGGCGGCGTATGCACATTATATTGATGAGCCCGAGACACTAAAAACCGCGATCACTCGGATCAATCACAAACATGTCAGTTTGGGGATCGCACCTGAACACTACCCCATTGTTGGTCATCATTTAATCGCTACGCTTAAAGCTGAGTTTGGCGAACAATTTAGTCATGACATCGAGCAAGCGTGGCAAGCGGCTTACCAATACTTGGCGGACCTTTTCATTAGCGCGGAACACGGCCTATCAGAAACTGTTGCGCAGCAAACAGGGGGCTGGCAAGGTCAACGTGAATTTACCCTGATGGAGGTGGTTAACCACACCCCATCGGTAAAAAGCTTTTATCTCAAACCCAGCAACGAGGGTGCTTTGCCCAATTTCGCACCAGGTCAGTTTGTCTCTGTGTTTGTGCCTAAAGAGATCGCCGGCTTGCAGCAAATTCGTCAGTACTCTTTATCTGCAGCCGCGCAGCATGACTATCTACGTATTTCGGTAAAGCGCGATGGTCAAGTTTCGCAATACCTTCACACCCTAGAACCTGGTGCTCGTCTCTCCCTGTCAGCGCCAGCGGGCGATTTTACCCTCAACCTTAACAGTAAAGCTAAAGTGTATATTAGTGCTGGCGTTGGGATCACGCCGATGCTGAGTATGCTGGCCACACATAAAACACAACTCACCGATATACCAGCGGTGTTTCTTCACGCTAACCGTACTGCTGAAGAACTGGGTTTTGCTGATGAAATCCTTGCCGCTGGGCAGCAAATTAGCCAGTTTCAATACCAATATTGGCTGGACTCTGGTGGCGCAAATGCCATCCAAGGCACAATGGCATTAAGCTCAATGCGGCATCGTTTACCACTGCAACATGGTGAGTTTTACCTATGTGGTCCGGTTGGCTTTATGGCTGAAATTAAGGCACAACTTCTGGCCCTTGGCGTCAACCCAAGCCACATTTTTTATGAAGTATTCGGCCCCCACGAAAACCTGCCAAACTAGGCTAGTGCTCTATCGGCGGCAACCATTGCCGCCGCTTATTTTGTCGCGCAATAAAAATGGTTACTATAGTGGCCGTTACACTATTTATTTGGAAACCACAGTATGAGTCAGATTAATGCGATTTTAGTGGTGTGCATGGGCAATATATGCCGCTCACCGACCATGGAAGCGATTTTAAAAAAACGCCTTGCTGAAGCCGGTTTAGACGTTCGCGTTGAGTCGGCTGGCACCATTAGTTATCACCAAGGCAATCCACCTGACCCTCGCAGTGTGGCGGCAGGTACAGCTCGCGGTTACGATTTTAGCGCCATGCAAGCGCAACCTGTGAAGCCCAGCGACTTTGCTGAATTTGATTTGGTGCTGTGTGCCGATAACGCCAATTATCAAGACTTAGTAGCGCAATGCCCAGCGCACTATCAACACAAAATTCAGATGTTTTTAGATTATGGTGAAGCAGCTCAAGCTGAAGTGCCAGATCCCTACTATGGCGGTGAAAATGGCTTTGAACTGGTACTCGATTTAATCGAAGACGCCTGTGACGTTATCATCGACAAGATCCGCTTATCGACAAGGTAAAATTAACTTGTTGGATTATAAAGGGGTATCACTGTAAAAGAGTCTCAACCAAAATAGAGGCTCACTACATTGCTAAATTTAGACATCGAATTCCCCTTTGAACAGCTGGCGCAAGACATTCAGCGCGACGGGATCAGTATCCAAACCAACTTGGTCCCAGCCCATATCCTGTCTAAATTAAGTCAAAGGATCACCAACTTAAGCCAAGAAGATTTGAAGCAAGCGGGCATAGGTCGACTTCAAGAGCATGAAACCAATGCTAAAATCCGCCGTGATAAAATTCACTGGCTGGACAGCAATCATGAATTAGAGGCGGCTTGGCTGAATTACATGGATGAACTCAAAATCTTTCTGAATCGCCGCTTGTTTATGGGATTATTTAGCTATGAGAGCCACTTCGCCGTTTATCCTCCAGGCGCTTTTTATAAAAAGCACTTAGATGCCTTTAAAGGTAAAGCGAATCGCATTCTCACCATTGTACTGTATTTAAATCAAGATTGGTCGGCTGACAATGGCGGCGAATTGGTGGTGTATCAGCCACAAGACCAGCAACAGGTTTACACTAAAGTAGTGCCTAATTATGGCACTTTGGTGACCTTCCTCAGTGATGAGTTTCCCCATGAAGTGCTGGTTGCCAATCAAAAACGTTACTCGATTGCCGGTTGGTTTCGACTCAACACCAGCATTAATCATGCAATTGATCCACCTAAGTAGCTCGCGCAAGACTGCTGAAGTTTGTTTTGTAATACCTTAAGCGCTTACATTGTGAGGTGCATTACTATGGTTGGGTAACCGCACCTCAACACACAAGCCCTTACCTTTGCGATTAAACAAACTAATTTGACCATGATGAGCTTCCACTATCTCACGACACAGCGCCAAGCCTAAACCCGTGCCGCTGGACTTGGTGGAATAAAATGGGATCAGTGCATTGGCCATCACCGCATCGCTCATCCCTTCGCCGCGGTCCAGCACATGAATGATCACTTGGTTCCCTTGTTGCTTTGTCTTAAGCGCTATATCTTGGGCTGCAGAGCCTGATTCAACGGCATTTTTAATCAAGTTAATCAGCAATTGCTCAATTTGGGTTTCATCAGCCAAAAGTTGCTGCTGCTGTAATTCACAGCGAAACGACCACTGCTGCTGCAAATCATTGCAAAGCTTATGAAAATTGACGGCCTGTAACTTCGGCGATGGCAGCTTGGCAAACTTGCCATAGCCTTGAACGAATTCACTGAGATGTTTAATACGTTCTTCAATGGTGGCAAAAACTCGGCTTAATTTCGGCTCGGCCAAGCGCTCAGAGAGAATTTGGCCACTGTGCAACATGGATGAAATAGGACCTAAAGAGTTATTCAGTTCATGACTAATGATACGGATGACTTTTTTCCACACCTGCACTTCTTGGCGGCTCAATTCTCGTGTGAATTGTTTGAAAATATATAAGTGATGGTAGTGATTATTGAGTAGCAATTCACCATTGGCCAAATGCCACATGTGTGACTCGCCGCCCGCTGTTACCATGGAAGACAAGCCGTCAAGTCGTTTACTAGCCGCTTGTTTTAGCTCGCTCGACAGTGCATTAAGCAGTACCGAAAAACGCTCTCCTTCTAGACGATGCGGGTGATTAAAAAACGTTTTTGCACTGCTATTGGCAAATATCACGCGATCATTAGAATCGACTAACACCAGCACTTGAGGTGACGTTTCTAGCACCTTATCTAGCATTAGTTCACGTTGATATAACCACTGTTTTTCTTGCCTTAACTGCGCGGCAGTATCATTAAATAGCTGACAAAGCTGGCCCAGCTCATTGTCAGCTTGATAATGGATAGCGGTAGTAAATTCCCCGTCTTTAAAATTTAGTAAGCCAACTTCTAGAGCTTGCCATGCAGCTCTGCGTGAGCGTAACAGCAGCATTTGCATTACCAAAGCACAGACAAAGACAATCACGGCTGTCACTGCCACCCACATGGGTTCTGGTAATAAAAACCAAGCTGGAATAAAAGCGCTGAACACACTTAGCGCGAGCATGGATGCATTTTGTTTAAATGACAACATGGCTCACCTTAATACTCTATGCCAAATTTTTGCAGCCGCCGATACAAGGCTTGACGACTCATATTAAACTGCCTGGCAACCTTAGCAATAACGCCCATGTGGGTGCGCAGTGCGGCCTCAATTTCCGTCTTGCTGGGCTCTACACTGACTGCAGTATTGGTCTTCACCGACAGGCGTTCGCTGGTGTCTATGCCAAAATCGTGACTACTAAGCTCACCATTTGGATTTAGTACCGCGGCCCGTTTACAGGCATTTTCAAGTTCTCTGACATTGCCAGGCCAAGTGTACTCTAGCAACATCTTGCGGGCCTCGGCGCTGATGGTATGTTGTGGCAAAAAGTACTGAACTAAAGGCAGGATATCATCGCGACGCTGCGACAAAGGGGGCACCGCTAATTCAATCACATTTAAGCGATAGTATAGGTCTTCACGAAAGCGCCCTGCCGCAATGTCAGACGCTAAGTCGGCATTGGTCGCCGAGATCATTCTGACTTTCACCCGTTGTGTTTGCACGGAACCTAAGCGTTCAAATTCGCCACTTTGTAAAACACGCAATAACTTGGTTTGGCCAGACAAAGGTAAATTACCAATTTCATCTAAAAACAAGGTGCCATTATCTGCGGCTTCAAAGCGACCAATGCGCTGTTTGTTAGCTCCTGTGTAAGCCCCACTTTCGGCACCAAACAACTCGGCTTCTAACAGCTCACTAGGCAATGCGCCGGCATTAACCTTAACAAAAGCCTGCTCAGCAAGCGCAGAGTTGGCTTGCACGATTTCTGCGATTTTTTCCTTACCGCTGCCGTTCGGCCCGGTGATCAACACCGACACATCCGACTTGGCCACTTGCAGTGCCATATCAATGAGTCGCTGCATCGCAGCACTTTCATAGACCACGCCACATAACTGAGCTCCTTGGCTAAATGCCTTACGTTCTTGTTCTTTTTGCTGCAAAGTGGCAAGCCGTTGCTGTGCTTTCCCAAGCGCCACTAAGTTAGTCACACTGGTGATGAGCTTGGTATCATCCCATGGTTTTGCCAAATAATCGGCCGCCCCGGCTTTGACTAACTCAACCGCGGTTTCCAGCTCCGTCCACGCAGTGAGCAAGATGATCGGTAAATCGCCATTAATGGCTTTGAGTTGATGAAATAAACCAATGCCTTCTTCCCCCGACGTAGTATCAGCAGAAAAGTTCATGTCTTGGATCACCAAAGCAATGTCTTGATAAGACACTACTTTGATGGCCTCAAGGGGCGAGGCCGCCGTCACCACCTGAAAATCATGTAACTCCAACAGCAGTGATAATGAATCGAGCACCGCAGGGTTATCATCAACCAGTAAAATTTTATCCATCATTATTTATTTTTATATCCATTGCTGTGCAATAGTAGGATTCTAGCACAGCAATATACACCAATTAGACACTTCGGGTCGCAATACTGGGCGAAATATCCGCCGCTTTTCTTG
This sequence comes from Pseudoalteromonas sp. UG3-2, assembly GCF_037120705.1. NCBI lineage: Bacteria > Pseudomonadati > Pseudomonadota > Gammaproteobacteria > Alteromonadales > Pseudoalteromonadaceae > Pseudoalteromonas > Pseudoalteromonas sp. UG3-2. The sequence goes on from NZ_JAWLJU010000001.1 coordinate 188,693, forward strand.
CCGGGAAGTACGCCGCCAACAAGGTCAACAATATCAACCCCACCGCGGTGACCAAGACATAGCCAACCTCTAACGCCGGAACGGAATATAAGCGCATCAATTGCTGCCCTAAATAAAAAGTCGCCACACTACCAATCACTAGACCCACCAAGCACACCATGGTGTTTTCAACAATAAAATACCGCACAATAGCTGACTTTCTGGCCCCAAGCGCACGGCGAGTGCCAATTTGCTTGGTCCTTTTGCTAATATTAAATTGCGTCAAGCCAAAGATCCCAAGCGCCGTCACCACCACCAATGCGGTGATAAGCACAATTAACATTCTAAGCATCAGCAGGTCCTTAGCATTGTAGCGGGCTTTTTTCTCATCCAGCCCTTTTGTATCGGTTACCACGCGATTGGGATTTTCGCGTAATAATGCGGCCTCTACTTGCTTCATCACCTCTGCGCGCAGATGTGGCTCTGTTCTCACTAAAAATTGCTGTAGCTTCTCTGACTTAACCATGGGGAAGATAATAAAACGATCGGCATTACTGCTGCGCGGCCAAGAGTTGGTCATACGTTCAACAATCCCCACCACTTTTAGCGCCCCACCGCCATGGTAAATGGTCTCACCAAGCCCTTTATCAACACCAAACATTTCATCGGTAAAGGCTTTACTGGCTATCACCACATCGGGTTGCTTAGCGTATTCATCGGTGATCAACACGTCATTGGCAGTAAAATCGCGACCTGCAATAAGCTTAACACCTAGAGTATTAAGTGCCTGTTGATTACTACGCATATAGCCTGAGTTTACTGTTTTATTGTCTTCCTCTGGGGTTAAATTAAACCCTGAATTCCAACCGCCGCCAGACAAGGGAACGGAACTGACAACAACGGCATCAATAACGCCAGGTATACTTTTTAAAGTCTGTTCATCAGCGATTACCTGCTGGTTGGCATCATTACCTTGTGCAAACGATAAGGTGTTAAGCTTAAAAATGGCCTCTTCTGGATAACCGGTCGGCTTATTTAAATAGCTTACCCGCTCACTGACTATCGACAGCGAATTGCTGACAATCGCCAGGGTCAAGGCCAGTTGCAAAATCGCCAATATGGCACCTACTTTAGCGCGCAACAAAGCATTAAAAATCGGTTTTAGTTCCAACATCATTCACTCCTTATTGCACTTTTAAATAACTGGCAGGGGATGTTCTGCACACCACATAAGCCGGGTATAGGCCCGCTATGATGCAGGTTGTAATGGCAATCATGGGCGCTGCTAACAGCATACTCAGATCCATTGTGGCAATGCTTTGGTACAGGTGATTGGTAGCACGGATCCCCCAAAGCCCCAATTGTGCCAGCGCTATACCAACCACACCGCCAATTAAACCAAGTACGGCCACTTCGACAAGGTGCTGATAAAATACTTGCACTTTACTGGCGCCAAGGGCACGGCGTACCCCAACATCTGGCGCTCTTTTCAAGAATTTTGCTAGCAATAAGCCGAGAATATTGGCTAAACACACGGCCAAAAACATAAAGCTCAACCCTATCATCACCTTGTTGTCTTCACTGACCACGGCATTGTAGCTTAACCACTCATTGACGTTACGCAGGACCGCTTTCGGGGCATCGCTGTTAAAGCGCCCCAATGCTTGTTGCATTTCAATGTAGTTATTTAACTGGGTTTGTACTGCTTGTTTTTCGTTGTCACTGTTCAGCTCTACCCAAAATTGCGTCCACAGCAGTTCAGAATTCATCTTATCCTTGTAATTTTGAATATCTTCACGTTTCCAGCCATTGGTGTTGCCCCAAGTATCAATTTCATAAGCGCCGGCATGACTAAATGGAATAAAAATCCGCTCAGCATAGTCAAAAGCACCATTATTGAGGTCGTACATTTTTACTGTGGGCTGCCACTCTTTTGTCACTCCCACCACTTGATAACGCTGCTGAGCTAGGTAAATGTTCTCACCAACAACGTCGGTACGCGCAAACAGCTTTTGGGCAATGGTTTCATCTATCACCACCACTGGGGCGATGTTTTCAGCTTGCTCTTGACTCCAAGCATCACCGTGTAAAAACTGCAAAGCAAACATATTAAAAAACTCTCTGGTGGTGAGTCGCGTTTCTTGCAATAAAGGCGTCACTTTAGGGTCATTGATATGAACAGCAAAGCCCGACTTGAACATAGCGACTTTGTTCTCAACCTCTAAATTTTGATACAGGTTGCTGGCATCCTGAAAGGTCAGCTGGTAGGGAATATCATCGGAGGTGTGATAAGTATTGCCCTCATCCATGGTCTGTAATTGTACTGCATGTAATTGACTGCTCTTACTGGGAATGGGATCCGCAGACATCATATGATAAACCGATAAGCTCACCATAGTGACGCCAATGCCAATGGCAATCGCCAGCGTCATTAGCGCGGTCGCCAAAGGCGTTGCTTTGAGACTGCGCCAAGCTAAATCGAGATAATGGCGAAACATGATTTAGGCTCCTATTGGTGCTGTTTTATCGCTGTTAGGACTCCCTTGGTACAAGGTAAAGTCCGCTACTTGGCCATCCACAATCTGAATATTTCGTGGTGTTCGACGAGCAAGCTCGGGGTCGTGCGTCACCATCACAATGGTGGCGCCATCGCGATTAATTTGTTCAAGCAATTCCATCACTTGCCGTACCATGAGGCTGTCGAGATTACCGGTGGGCTCATCCGCAAGTAAAAAGCGCGGTTCGCCAGCCAATGCTCGAGCAATGGCCACACGCTGTTGTTGGCCTCCTGAAAGTTGCTGCGGCAGGTGTTTAGCACGGCCGGCCAATCCCACTTGTTCAAGACAGCGTTCAATGCGGCGCTTACGCTCCGCAGCCTTAATACCACGATATCGCAATGGCACTTCTACGTTCTCGTATAAGTTTAAATCAGGAATAAGGTTAAAACCTTGAAAGATAAAGCCAATTTTTTGATTTCTTAGGTCTGCACGTTGATTGTCATTGAGTTTACCAACATCAATGCCATCAAGCATGTAACGGCCACTGCTGTAGTTTTCCAACATGCCGGCAATGTTCAGAAACGTGGTTTTGCCAGAGCCAGATGGCCCAGTTACGGCAATAAACTCGCCTTCATTTACCTGTAAATTAAAGCCTTTTAAAGCATGGGTTTGCACCATTTCTGTTTGATAAACTTTGCCCACATTATTCATTTCTAACATATTGTTCTCACTTATTTTTATCTTAATAAAATACGAGGAGCACGCTCAAAGTCATCGTAGTTACTGATAATAATTTGATCGCCAGGCTGTAGCCCCGCAATGATTTCTACTTCACTGATACTGCTGGCTCCAGTGGTGATTTCTACCCGTTTTGCTACTTCACCCTCGAGCTTATAAGCAACGTGCCCACCAGCATTCATAAAGGCCCCTCGCCTGACTTTCAGGGTGTTGTCTTTGTGCTCTAATAAAATTCGTGCCGATAACCGCTGGTTTTGTCGTATCCCTGAAACCTGCTGATCTGAAAACCGAACTCGGGTAGTGACTTCGCGATTATTCACTTCCGGTGAAATGGCCGATAAACGTCCAGCAATGGTGTCGTTGCCTATTTTCAGTTCAACCGTCATGCCCAACCCTAATTCTTGGGCGTAACTTTCAGGTACCTGTAGCTCTGCCTCATAAGCACTTAAATCCACCAGCTTCATCAAACCTTCGTTAGCCGAAACCGAGGCTTTATGCTCAACCAATAAATTGCCCACAATCGCCGACACCGGTGCCACCACATTTAAGCTGGCAACCTTGCGTTGTAATTCCGCGACAATAAGCTGTTGCCGCTCAAGCTGGTTCGCCACTGATTTAAGCTCAAAAGCCAAGGTGTCTTTACCCAGAGCCACTTCTTGCTCGGCATGGGCATAATTCAACTTTGCCCGAGCTAAATCGTCCTGTGCTTCCTCTAAATCGATTTGACTGATGAGGTTTTTGGCAATGGAAAGCTGTGCTCGGCGGTCTTCTCGCTGTGCTGCTAACAGCTCTACTTTTGCCAGGTCTAAAGTACGATTGAGGGTCAGGTTTTGCCTTCTGACATCCAGCTTTTTCCCCTCCAATACCCCTTTTAAGCGCTCGAGTTCCGCTTGCTCTTGTTGTAAACGATTAGTCAGTGCGGGACTATCAACCGTCGCCAACACTTGGCCTTTAGTGACGCTGTCACCCGCTTTCACTTTAAGGGAAACATAGCCACTCTCGGGGCTGTATATTTGTGGTGCATTGGCAGCAACAATAATACCGGTTGCGGCGATGTCTCTTGTAAAGCTGCCACTGGCTACCTCTGCAATTTGTATACGCTCCTTAGCTACCGAATTTGTCGCTCCATGTTCATTTAACCACACATAAGCGAGTAACAATGCCGCACTCACGCTGATAATGAGCCAGACTAAAATGCGTCGCTTGCCTGTGTGCTGTGCTACTGGAGTATCTTGCGAACTGGTATCTTTTATCACAGTGTTTTACCTCCGCTGTAAAAGGCAAACAGCTCAAATACCGCGGCCACCATAAGGACCACACTTGGGGAAAGGAAAAAAATCAGTGTCAGCATGTTAGTATCCTGCAATTCGTTCATCTGGGATAAACAGATACCAGCTTGATGCCAACTTTTAACTTTATGATTTACTTGGTTTTTTGCAATTTAAGGTAAGAGATAAAGTGTCCGCGGACAGTTTTTCTGTCCGCTGCGTACAGTTTGATAGCAGTCGTTAACTTATTGGTATTTCAAGCACCGCTGTGGTGCCTTCACCTAAGCTTGAGCGAATATGCAAATCACCACCGTGTGCTTTAACAATATTAGTGGCCACAGTTAACCCTAAGCCAGCATGATTCCCTGCGGCTTTGGTGGTAAAGAAGGGGTCAAAGATACGGTGGATATCATCACTGGCAATCCCCGCACCACGGTCTCTAATGGTGATCTGTAAGTTATTGTTAGTGACCGCAGTGTGCAGCTCTACGGCTTGACGGTGGCGACCAAAGCTCTCTAGGGCATTTTGTAGTAAACAAAAAATGGCGTGCTCTAACAGTGCTGGAGCACACGTGAGCTCGACCGGCTGAATCTCATTACGCTTGATAAGCGTAGGGTCCACTCCGGCAAGCTGTAAGTTCATCAGTACCGCATCCAACACTTGACTGGCAAAATCCACCTGTTGAAATTGCGTTTGGTTGGTCTCAAAAAACACGCTCAACTCTTTAACAATGGCTTGGATCCGGTCTAGGCCAGTGTGCATTTCCGCCATTACGTCGTCGCTTTCACTGAGCGCCCAGTTTAATTGGTAACTTTGCTCTAACTGCGCCAACGCAGTAGCGCACTCTGGCGTTAAGCTTGGCTCATTGGCCATTTGTTGCCATGCCTTAGACAACTTAACCAAAGTGCCTTGGACAAATTCTAAATTGCCTTTTAAGTAGCCCAACGGATTGTTTATTTCGTGGGCCACTCCTGCCGCCAGTTGACCCACTGAAGCGAGCTTTTCTGACTGGATTAAGGCTTGTTGCTGTTGTTCTATACGTTGATAGGCGTCGCGCAAGGCTTGGTTGGAAGACTCTAGCTCTTGCGTACGTTGCTGTACCTTTTGTTCCAGACCATCGTTCAGTGCGCTGAGTTCTTGGCTCAGTGACTGCAGCCGCAAGATATCTTTATACGATCGCAAAGAACTGGTTAAGGTGGTGAACAAGCGCGACTTGGTGAGATCGGTTTTATGTTTATAATCATTGATGTCATAGCGTAGCATCAGTTCATGCTCTGGAATACTGCCAGGCTGACCCGTTCTCAGCACAATGCGGACTTTGCTGTTGCCGAGCTGCTCTCTAATGTATTGCACGCACTCAAGGCCCGCCTCTTCGGTTTCCATAATGACGTCGAGCAATATTAGAGCAATGTCCTCGCGTGCCGACATCATCTCAATGGCCTCAGCTTTACTGTATGCATGCAAAAGCTGCAATGGCCGCAACTCAAATCGGTAGCCGGCGAGCACCAATTTAGTGACCCCATGAATTTCAGGGTCGTCATCGACCACTAACACAACCCATGGCGGCACATTGGATTTTGGCTCGGCCTCTTGAGGCTCGCTTGGGCGCAGAAAAGACAGCGGTTGATTCATAGCAATGAGGCTCCTATCAATACTGCTCTAAGCATGGTACATAAGCATGGATTTACCAAACTTAGTAAGGCAATTATTGTAGGTTTTGCACGCTAACCTAAGACTTTTTCATGCGCCAAAAGAAATTATTGTGTTAATGCTGCTTTGTAATGTTTGCGGCATAAAGAGACGTACTTATCATTGCCTCCGATAACCACTTGATCGCCACTGGCAATCGCATTACCACGCTCATCGGTTCGCAGTACTCGGTTCGCTTTACGGCCACAATGACAAACGGTTTTTAATTCAATGAGTTTATCGGCCCAAGCCAACAAGTATTGTGATCCTTCGAACAGTTCACCGCGAAAGTCCGTGCGCAGTCCATAGCACAGTACTGGTATTTTAAGTTCATCAACGATGTCCGTTAATTGTTCCACTTGTGCCTTAGTTAAAAACTGACATTCATCCACTAACACGCAATCAAGCTTACTTTGCGTATGCTGAGCGGCCAGCATAGCTTTGACATCCGTTTGTGCATCAAACACATGGGCCTCTGCTTCAAGACCAATCCGTGAGGCCACTTTGCCCACTCCGGCGCGGTTATCTATCGCTGCGGTAATAATAAAGGGCTGCATACCGCGCTCTCTGTAATTGAAGGCGGACTGTAATAAAGTGGTTGATTTTCCAGCGTTCATTGCTGAGTAGTAAAAGTAGAGCTGAGCCATAGTGATTCATTGCGTAAAAAATTTCGCGCCAGTTTACTGGCAATCCAGTAAAAGGTCTACGGCGAAGATTGCTGCAATAAATAGGCTTGATACATTTGATCTAAATCGATTTGCTGGCTGGCTTGCCAAATCAGCCTGCTTGCGTCCTGATATTGACCATAAAACTGCCGCGAAAAGCTAACAAAACCATAGCTCACCTCTAATGGCGGATAAACCGCTTTGAGCTGTGCAAACGCTGGCGCAAGCTCAATAGCCATGTTACCTATTTGACATAAACCAACCGTAGCATCCAATAAACCTTGTTCCACTAACCGTATTGCTTGGGGTAATGAATCAGTATCTAATATAGAATAATTGCTAGGTAACAAGCCCTTGATTGCATAGCCACGAGGAATGGCTAGGCGCAACCTCTTATTGACGTTAAGTGGCGCATCAATTTGCTTGTGTTGCAATAAACAACTGCCGATGCGATTAACTGCGTATTGCTCTGCCAAACTGCCGTCGCTATTTTTTGGGTAAGCCATAAATGACTCCCGCTCTTGGCGATAGCTGGCCAAAACCGCATCCACCCGGCCTTGTTGTAACTCATGCAGGCAACGATTCCATGGCTTGCGGACATACTCAAACTTAACTTCGGGTACCAGAGCATCGATGGTTTGTATCAACTCAATACTGAGACCTGGGTTGCTTGCGGGGACCTTTAGTCCTGCACCATGAATAAAAGGCGGTGCGTCTTTGTCTTCATAACAAAAGCGAACCAGGGTGCCGGCCTGAACAGGGACGCAAACAGCTAACCATAATGTGACCAACAAATAGCGCACGCAACCTCCTAAGTTAGGTTATAGTCAGTATAACCTATTCACACCAACTTGCCCCCTCGTGCTGTAATAACCACTGTTTAGCGGCTAATCCACCAGCATATCCGGTTAATTTACCATTGGCCCCAATCACGCGATGACAAGGTACCACGATACTGAGCGGATTTTTACCATTAGCCGCTCCCACCGCTCGCACGGCTTTTGGTTTTCCCAGCTGTTGGGCTATCCAGCCGTAGCTTTGGGTCTCGCCAAAGGGAATGCAAGCAAGCAAGCGCCACACTTGCTGCTGAAATGGGGTGCCACTAACATCCAAGGATAAGTCAAATTGACGACGAGCGCCGCTAAAGTACTCACTTAATTGCTGCTGAGCGGCCAGTAAATGCATATTTTCCCCTTTAGGGTAGCGCTGTTTGGGATAAAAGCCCACATAACTTACCCCCAGCTCGGAAGCCTGAATAATCCACTGACCTGTGGGTGAGTCTAACGACGTTTCGAGATTCATAGTTGTTGCCATAATTGAAAGGTTAAGTACGAGCGAAATGGCGCACAGGCGTCAATATCAATTCCCTCAGGGGATTGCGCCATGGCCTTTTTCACCCCCAAATCACCACCTAGGTAAATATCAGGGTGGCTAAGACCACGCATTTTGGCGTAGTCAACGGTCCAAGGCCCTACGCCTTTGATTTGCAACCAAGTATCCAGCGGTTGATGCTCAACGCCTAGGTAGTAGCTGGCCAAGGCCCTCAGGGTATCTTTGCGTCGCTGTGGCATTTTAAAAAAGGCCAGATCACTGGCGGCAATGGTAGCAGGGCTTGGGAAATAGTAATTACCCCGACCGTCTTGCTCGCCGAGCTCATGAATAAGCGTTGTGAGCAAATTTTTTGCGGCAATGACACTGATCTGCTGCCCTAAAATAGCCCGTATTCCGGCTTCAAACTCATGCCATATTCCCGGCAGTCTAAGACCTTGTTGTAACGGCAGCGATGGCGCAGCACGGTGCAGATGAGACTCAATAAACTCGGTATCGGCACTGACATCCAGCACTCGGCGGATCTGTGCCAATAGACGATATAATTGACTGACGTCGGCGATTTCTACCGCTACTTTGAAGCGGTGCTGGCTTGGCTCTATCGTCGCAGTAAATCGGCCTTTGCTGCCCCCGAGCGTCACAGTGCGACCATAGCTGTTATCGCTTAGCCACTCCAATCCGGCAATAATCCGGCTACTTAAAAAACGCTGCATACTTTGCAAATTATAGGGCGGACGATAATACACGTAGACGGTAATGCTAGTTTGCGCCGTAGTGTTTTTGCGCAGTTGACTTGGGCTCAGTTGATAGGCTTTTAAAAACGCATCATTAAAGCGCCGCACCGAGTTAAAGCCGGCGGCAAATGCCACCGTGGTGATGTCTAAATTACTTTGTTGCAGCAACTGCTTGGCCAAATCGCACTGTTGGTATAAGGCGTATTGTTTTGGGCTGGTGCCAAGGTATTGGGCAAATACCTTATTTAAGTACCGAGTTGAGATCCCTAAGCGTGCTGCTAAATCGGCAGTAGAGTCCGTTAGTAAGGTACCTTCATCAATAAGCTTTTGCGCCCTTACCGCGGTCGTTTCGTTACCTAACCATGCATAACTGCCAGGGGCACTGTCTGGACGACAGCGAATACAAGGGCGGAAACCCGCTTGCGCCGCATTATGGGCATAACGGTAATATTCGACGTTTTGCTCTTTGGCCGCCGGAGCTGGACAAATAGGACGACAGTAGATCCCTGTGCTTTTGACTGCGACAAAAAATAGGCCATCGAACCTAGCATCACGGCTATGCCTGGCTTGTGAGCAGGTTTTAGCTGAATACATCATTCTTACTCTCAGTTGCTGTTGCCGTAAGCTTAAACAGCATCAGTAATACATACTAGCCACTTTTGGCACTGAATAGTACTTCTTTGTCAAAGCTATTAATGGTTAATTCACGCTGACACAGTTATCAGGCTCGCTTAGGGTTTGTGATAACTCAATGGTGGTGTGGGTTAAATCAAACTGCTGCTCTAGCCCCAACTTAATCGCATTCAATGTTACTTGCGATGGCGCGTCTATCACCTTAACCTGTGCCTCTAAAATAAGCTCATGCTCATTGAGCTGCCAGGCATGAATATGATGCACCGCTTTTACCTTTTCTTGTTGTTCAATAAACGCTTTTACGGCTTTAATATCAATGCTTTCAGGCGTGGCCTGCATCAGGATGGCAATGCTGCTTTTGCTCAGCGCCAGACCATGGTAAATGACGTATCCAGATATAATCACAGTGGCAATTAAGTCAACAACATACCATTGATATAAGATGATCAGAGTACCGGCAATGATCACCCCAACCGACGCCGCAGCATCCGATACGTTATGAATAAAGGCGGCGCGGATATTGAGACTGGTTTTAGCGCCGGCGGCATAGGTAATAAGCGCGGTGATGACATCGACTACCAGTGCTAAGCCCGCTAGCCACACAACAATCCAGCCATTAATGGGCTCAGGATTGATAAAACGAGCAACGGCTTCGCTGAGCAAATAAAAACCGATAATAATTAACGAAGCACTGTTAAGCAAAGCTCCTATTATTTCAGCGCGCTGATAGCCGTAAGTTAATTGCATTGAGGCTGGCTTTTTAGCAATTTTTTGCGCCACCAAAGCGATAACCAATGCCCCGGCATCACTTAAGTTATGCAAGGCATCTGCCACCAAAGACAAACTGCCAGAAAGTACGCCACCAATTACTTGCGCCACACTGAGTAAAACATTAACCAATACAGCCCAGCCCAAGTGATTACCATGATGGTGATGGTGTGAATGTGTCATTACCACTCCCGCGTTCATTAAAAAAACGTCTGCTTACTTTGTTAAGGCCCGCACGCCAAGTGTCACTGCCTTTAATTTGGCAACTTAGCGTGCGTTTGTCCACTAAGATGAGGTACTGTATTTAGGGCATAAATGATACAACGCCGGCAGCACAAATAACGTCAGCAACGTGGATGTCGCTAAGCCACCGATGATCACACTCGCCAATGGCTTTTGGATCTCTGCCCCCACTCCAGTGGCCATTAGCATTGGCAGCAGACCCAGGGCCGATGTCAGTGCCGTCATTAACACTGGCCGCAAACGCGATGTTGCCCCTGCGATAATGGCATCGTTGACAGTGCTTGTTTGCTGCAGCTGTTGGTTTATGCTTGCTACCAACACCACGCCATTGAGCACAGCGACACCAAATAAAGTAATAAAGCCAACCGAGCCCGGTACCGACAAATATTGCCCTGACCAATACAATGAAAACACACCACCCACCATTGCCAAGGGCACGTTCACTAATATCAATAACGCTTGCTTAAATGAGGCAAAGGCAAAGTAGAGTAACATAGCAATTAGCCCCAACGATGCTGGAACCACCAACAACAGGCGCTGCTGTGCCCGTTGCTGATTTTCATATTGACCGCCGATTTCTATGTTATAGCCTGGAGGTAAATCGGCTTTAGTGGCGATCAGGTTGCGAATATCGCTGACCACACTGCCCATGTCGCGATCACTGACATTGGCTTGTACCACCACACGACGCTGAACATCATCGCGTCTGATCTGCGGAGGCCCAGACTGATACTCCACTTCCGCCACGTCCTCTAAGCGCAGCCATGCCCCCGTCTTAGATTGCAAACGAATGGCCTTAATTGCCGCTTGGCTATTACGTTGCTGCTTGGCCAGCCTAACTACAATATCATAGCGCTCATTACCATTGATGATTTGCCCTGCCGTGGCACCGCCAATGCCCTGCTGAACAATCGCCATAATGTCATTGACCGCAAGACCATACCGTGACAAAGCTTGGCGCTTTGGCGTGATCACCAGCTGTGCTTCACCAGCGATTTGCTCCAGCTGTACCGCTGCGGTGCCCTCAACTTGTGACACCAGAGCCTCTATCTCACGCCCTTTATTGGCCAGTACTTTCAAGTCTGGGCCAAACAATTTTATTGCCAACTGTGCTTTTACGCCTGATAACAGTTCATCCACTCGGGTGGCGATGGGTTGAGAAAAATTGAACAACAGACCTGGAAATTGCGCCAGTTTGTCTTGCATTAGGTGCTGTAATGCTTCCCGGTTACTGGCGGATTGCCACTGTGAAGACGGCTTTAAACCAATATAAATTTCAATGTTGTTCACCGGCTCAGGATCGCCACCGACTTCGGCTCGTCCGATGCGACTCAGGGCGTATGTCACTTCAGGAAAACTCAGCAAAGTCTGTTCTAGCTTGGGGGCCAAGCTTAGCGCTGTGTCTAAACTTGCAGATGGAGCTAACGTTACCCGTAAGTTCAGCGTTCCTTCTTCCAGTTCTGGCACAAATTCAGTCCCCAGCTTATTAAAAACCCAACCTGAGGCCAGTACCACACTCAATACCGCTAGGTACAATAGCTTACGCTGTTGCAACACCCAGGGTAATGCGACGCGATAACCGCGCTCAATGCTGCTCACCACCGCGCTTGGCTTGAGGTTACTGCCATGGCGAAACATGATGCAGGCCAGCGCAGGTACCACCACAAGGGCGACTATCACTGCGGCCACCAAGGCCAACATAATACTGATCGCCATGGGTTGAAATAATTTCGCTTCCACACCAACAAAGCTAAACAAGGGCGTAAACACCAACAGAATAATAGCGGTTGCAAAAAATATCGGTTTCGCCACCTGTTTGGCCGCAGAGCGCACCACGGCTATTACCGAGTGTTGCTGCTGCGAACTTGTTTCTATGCGCTTACAAATATTTTCTACCATCACCACAGAGCCATCGACTAGCATACCAATGGCCACGGCAATGCCCCCCAATGACATCAAGTTGGCTGATATTCCCAGCCAAGTCATCATCATCAGCGCCATCGCGATGGCAATAGGAATAGAAATAAGCACTAAAAAGGTGGCGCTTAAATTCATAAGAAACAGTGCCAATATCACCACAATAAACACAAACGCCAAGCCCAGCGCCTCTGCGACCGTCATCACAGCTTGGTTGACTAAATCAGATTGATCATAAAATGGCTCGAAACTCACGCCAGGTGGTAATGCTTGATTTATCAGGCCGATGCGCTGCTGTAGGCTGTCAATCGTGGCTTTGGTATTGGCTCCCATGCGCTTCAATACAATGCCAGTAACCACTTCCCCCAAGGCGTTAACCTCGCCGCTGTCCAGTCGCTTGGTCATGGTCACCGCCCCTTGACGAATTTCCTGACCTAACTTGACCTTGCCAAGCTGAGATACGGTGATAACTGTGCCATCGACCGTTTTTACCGCCACGTTGGCAATTGCTTTTAACCCTTGCTCACCACTTGGAAACCATCCTGCGGCGCGGATCACTAATTGCTCTTGACCACGTTGTAAATACCAGCCGCCGACGTTTTGGTTATTGCGCTCAATTGCAGCCATCACTTGTTGCTGCGTCAAGCCATAAGCCAGTAGCTTATTACTATCGAGTAGCACTTGGTATTGGCGCACCGCGCCACCAAATGACAGCACTTCCGTGACGCCTTCTATGGGCATAATAAGTAACTTAACCACCCAGTCATTAAGGCTACGCAGCGTCATGGCATCATAGTTGGAGCCAGGTTCCGCTTTAAGCAAATACTGAAACACCTGACCTAAACCCGACGTATTGGGTCCCATCGTTGGCGTGCCAACATCTGGCGGAATTAACTCCTTGGCCGCTTGCAGGCGTTCAAACACCAACTGCCTAGCAAAATAGATATCGGTCCCTTCTGCGAACACTACCGTCACCCCAGACAACCCTGTTTTCGAAATAGAGCGAACCTGCTTTACACTTGGCAAGGCGTACATCACGGCCTCTATAGGATAGGTGATAAGTTGTTCTACTTCTTGCGCGGCTAGACCTGGCGCTTCGGTATTCACAGCCACTTGCACATTGGTGACATCTGGAAACGCATCTAGGTTGAGCTTTGGTATGGTGAATGCTGCCGCAGTCATCACCATGGCCAGTAGTATGAGCACTAGGTAGCGCTGTGAAATAGCAAAGTCAATGAGTCGTTGCAACATAGCTCCCCCTAATGATTGTGCGGATCAAAGCCGGACTTAGCTTGCTCAGAAGCGACGAAAAAGGCACCCGATGTCGCCACTTTTTCTCCGTCTTTAAGTCCTGAAACCGCCACCAGCTCGCCATAGGTTTGACCGAGCTCCACGGCTTTTGCCATAAACTCGCCGGGTTTATTTTCAACATAGACTTGCCATGTGCCATTATGCCCTTGCATTAAGGCGCTTTGGGGCAGCGCGATAACCGGCTTCTCGCTGGGCAGCAAAAACTGCACCGCCACAAACATACCGGCATGCAGCTGATCCTCGGGATTATCAACAATTAACCTTACCCGCCGCGTGCGCGTTACCGGGTCAATAGTGTGAGCAGCTTGCAGTACTTTTGCCTGGTAATGACCTTGGTTACTTTTTACTAGTGCTTCGGTGTCGGCACCCAATGCCAGCTGCGAGTCTGGTGGTAATTGCGCTTCAACCCAGAGTGTACTTTCATCGGTAATCGCCAATAACGTTTGGCCGGCTTTAATATGTTGCCCTTGAGAAAAGTCGTCCATGGTCACAATGCCGCTACGCTCAGCCACTAAGGTGTACTCGCCTAACTCATTCGCCGCTTTGCTGGTTATGGCGCTGATCTCTGTTTTGCTAACCCCTAACGCTCGCAATGTTGAATACGCGGCACTAAACCGCGCTCGAGCATGCGTTTTCGCCTCTTCACTTAAGGTCTCGGCACGCATTGCCTGCGCGCGTTGCCATTCGCTGGTAGCGATCAGGTAGTCTGCTTGAGCCTGTGCCATGGACTCTGAATAGAGTGTCACCAATGGCGTACCGACACTGACGTTTTCCCCCAGCGCAGTATGGCGTCTTACAACCACAGCGTCATTTCGCGGCGAAACTAGGTAGCTGGTAAACTCATTGGCTTTAAGTTCACCTGGTGCATAAATTTTACGCTTATGTGTTTGCGCCCGCACGCTTTTGACGGTGATGTTCGCCATGGCTATTTGGCTTGGGCTTAAATGGATAGTGGCTTTTTCATCGTGCTCTTGATGTTCAGAATGGTTTTCTGAGGCTAAGGCCAAATGACCAAAGCATAATGTTGTCAGTACAACACTTAAATAAATACGTTTCATCATCATTAATTCTTTTGCTTAACGACCAATAAGGGAGTTAGCGCACACAGAGGTTCCTTGCCATTCAAACATTGCAAGGGATTTACTTTGTGTCTAACCGATTGATTTAGCCACTGTCGTTATTACAGTGGCCATTTGTTCTAGCCTGTTACGGCTATGGCTTGGTTAAGCAATAGGAGGACGGTATTGCTGCTCAATATAATCAAGCAGTTGTTGCTCATCAGCGGGGTAACTCGGGGCGAGAGGTAAATAAGGCAATGCTGGACCTTGAGCTAACAAAATAAGGTTAAGGTGGCTGCCTGAGCAATGCCCACAGTGGTGACAATCTTGACTCGGGTGGTCATCGAATTGTGCCGTATTATCATTGGTATGATCGTGGCTTTGCTGTAAGTGACTCACATCAATTTGGTGAAAATCCGCGGCACTGGCGACCGTAGCAACAGTCTGGATAGACAAAAGCACAATCAGCATAAGTGTAAGTAACTTAGTCAACGCCATCCCCAGTGTATCTAAAAGTGAGCCATGCCAATTTAACAGTTTTATTGCTGCTGTCAACCGCCCTTATAGTACCGCCGACTGCAACCGTACAACAAGTCTTGATGGTAGCAAAATACAATAGCAACAATTGCTATTCTCCGTTCCTAAACACAACTTAAATGCGAATTATAATCAATCGGTAACAACTTGTTTTACTTAGATTTTTTCATTGACTCTAAAAATAAACGGGTTAGACTGTCGGCAGTTTTAACGTTTGAGGTAATACGCATGCAAGGTAAACAAAGAGTCATAGATGCATTCAATACATTGTTAGCCAACGAACTGGCGGCGGTCGATCAATACTTTATTCATTCACGCATGTATGAGGACTGGGGCCTAGACAAGCTATACCAACGCTTAGAGCACGAACGTGAAGAGGAAACCACACACGCAGATTGGCTGATAAAACGCATTCTATTTCTAGAAGGTGTGCCAAACATGACTAAGCGTCGTGACTTATTAATTGGCACAGACGTTAAATCAATGATGGAAAACGATCTTAAGTTAGAACTTGAGGTCGTTGAGTGTGTGAAAGAAGCCATTAGCATTTGCGAGCAAGAGCAAGATTATCAATCTCGCGCGGTGCTAGAAAAGTTGCTATTCGATACCGAAGAAGACCACGTTTATTGGCTTGAGCAGCAAATTCGTTTAATCGATTTAATTGGCGCACCAAACTACATTCAATCACAGCTATAAACCGAGAGAGTAAGTAATGAAAGGAAACCCAGAAGTTATCACCGCACTCAACTTGGTGCTAGCAAACGAATTAGTAGCAATCAATCAGTACTTTTTACATGCTCGCATGTTTAAAGATTTTGGCTTCAGCCAACTTGATAAAGCCGATTACAAAGTCTCAATTCAAAAAATGAAAAACGCCGATAGATTGATCGAGCGGATTTTGTTCCTTGAGGGTTTGCCGAATTTACAAGATCTTGGACGACTTCGTATTGGTGAAGATTGTGCTGAAATGATCGATTGCAATATGGCTCTAGAGCAAACATCGTTAACGCAGTTACAAGATGCCATTGCCCTGTGCGAACAGAAGCAGGACTACATCAGTCGTGAAGCGTTGAAAAATATCCAAGACATGCAAGAAGAACAAATTGACTGGCTGGAGACACAGCAGCATCTGATCACAACAATGGGATTAGAGAATTATTTACAGTCGCAGCTGTAGTATTAATGAAGCAGGTTGTGAAGTGGCTTAGGTGATTAAGCAACCTGCTCTGTTACATCGACGATATCAATCAGCTTATCGTTAAGGATTTTTTTCGCACAGTTACAACACTTACCGCATTGCTTACCAACAGACAAGCTCTGGCTGATTTCACGCATAGAACGCGCACCCTCATCCACTTTCGCTTCAATTTGCTTGTCGGTTACACCGTGACAAATACAGACATACATAAATGAAAACCAATCTCAATTTCACTAACGCAATCAAGTCTAATCTAAACGATAACAATTATCAACTCTAAACAGAAAATAAATGCGAATTATTATTCTTTAGTACTCGCAGTATACCACTTCGCCTTACAGCATTTACTCAGAATATCATTAACATTGCAGCAAAAAATGGTATAGCTGCTAGACTCATAAATAAGTAAAACGGCTTGCTAAAGAGGACTATTTGCAAGCGCGCAATGCTGGTAATTTTAAAACACAAAGTTGTATACAAAATGTTAAATTTAAGCAGTAATCTTATATTTATCATTGCTTTTACAACAGGAAGTCGGATAAACTCCTGCGACTAGACAAGCAAATAACATCAATGCCGACAGTCTTGTTTAGAGTAAGTGATATTAAAGGACTAGTTTTGATTCGATTTATTTAAGGTCTTTTAATGAAGCAAACGCTATTATGTTGTCTATTCTTCTTTGTTGCTTGCACCATAGTAGCGCCCAGTTACGGGCATACCCCTTCGCAACACATCAGCCGCTTCTCCGTCGAAGAGGGCCTTTCTCAAGCGTCCATCACCAGCATTACTCAAGATAAACATGGCTTTATTTGGATTGGTACGTTACTCGGTTTAAACCGCTACGATGGCAATCAAATGACTGCCGTCTCGGCTGGGGTCAACCTCAGCGAGTATGAAATAGTGGGTATTTTTAATATTGGCCAAGACGAGTTATTGGTTTCAACGTTTCTTAATGGCGCTTACTTAGTTAATGTTGACACCTATCAAGCACAAAAAATATACGACGGTAAACAGGGTAACAATAATACCGGCATTGCAGCGGTAACTACTGCTATAGCGTACAAAGACAACATACTGCTGAGCATCGAAAATACTCTTTATACACTCGACCGCAAAACACTTAAAACGGAACTACTAGTCCACTTCGAAAGCAACCAAGTGATCCGGGCACTGCATCGTATCGACAACAGTATTCTCATAGGTACCACCCAAGGCTTATACCAATATAGAATGCCAGCGGGTAAACCTAAACGGCTGAGTTTTACTGATACCACCTCAGAATATAACCAAGACGTAAAGCTATTGAAACAAGACCCAGCACTGGGCTTATTAATTGGTACTGTCGAGGGCTTATATGTAATGCCCATCATCGATAAAAAACTGCTTGCCAATAAGAGCTATACCCTAGTGCCAGAGAAGAACATTTGGGGTCATCAAATCACCCCATATGGCGAGTTTATCGCAACAGAAACGGGCCTCTATAAGGTCTCGCGGCGTAACAAATCCATCAACAAAATACTGTCACTTGCAGAGAGTCGGTATTTACTAACCAACCCAAGCATCATCAGCTTATATGCCGATAAAAATCATAACCTTTGGATGGGCACGTACAATGATGGCACCTATATGTGGCCATCCAGTGCATTGCGCTTCGATACCCTCGCCAGTCATAAGGACAGATACGCTAATAACAATGTTTGGTCTATTTTAGAAACCCAGCAAGGCGAGATTTTGATTGGTACCGACAATGGCATCAATGCCTTCGACAGCACCAGCAAACGCTATAAAACCACGTATTTACAAAACCGTGAGTCAAAAGCGCTCTACGGCGCTGATGCGATATATTCAATATTTACGGCACCCGCCTTAGGTGAAAATACCTTTGTGGTACAAACCTCGGAGTCCGTTGCACTGTTCGACCGCCAACAGAACACTAAAAAAAGGATCCCCTACCCTGGGCATAGCAGCGATAATCAGTACAGCTGGGGAGTAAGTCAATATCCGCAGCAGCGCTTCCCGTTTATTACCGATAAAGGCTTTTACGAATACCACGCCCTAAACAACAAAGTTAACGCGTTAACAGGCCTTAATAATAAGCTTACCAGTACAGAGGCATTTTTATTCTTACCGGCGCTCAGTGCTGATGATGATGCCTATTATATTAGTACTGCAAAGGGGCTGGCTCAATATGACAGCCAAACTGACACCCTGACATGGCTGTATCAAAAGCCAGATAACCTGATGGTATCGGCAGTAAACGATTGGACACTAGGTACTGACGGCAAGTTATGGCTTGCAACTAGCACCGAAGGCATAATTTCACTCGATAGCAGCAGTTATGAAGTCAAACACCGTATCGATAAGTCTGTTGGCTTGGCAAGCAACGTTATATATGGTTTAAAGCGTGACCGTAATGGCGTGTTATGGGCCAGCTCACAGCGTGGCTTAATTCGTTATGATCACCAAAATAAAGGCTTGCAAACGTTTAACACCACCCATGGTTTACCCACATTAGAATTCAATGGCGGGGCTGTAAGTCGCTTAAGTAATGAGCATCTCGCGTTTGGCACTATTAACGGCACGGTGTTGTTTAACCCAGCCGATTTCACTACCAGCGATAAAGTAACCCACTCAGTGCAATTGACGCAACTGGATGTTCTTAACCAAAATACTCGCTTTATCGCACCACAACGTATTGCTGAGGCACTTGATTTCAACTTCGATGACATAGGCATTGAAATACAGTTTTCCGATTTTGACTTTACCAACAATGACTCCACGCGATTTAACGTTGCCCTTTCGGGTCCCAGCGCAGTGCAATACAGTGGCCTCAATCGCAATAAAGTATTCTTTAACCAGCTTTCACCGGGACACTATGAACTCAATATTTCAGAGCATTCTCTGGTGGATGACCATGTTGTTAATAGCCTAACAACACGCTTTAAGGTGGCCCACTCCCCTTGGCTATCGCCCTACGCTATCGCCCTTTATATTATCAGTGGCTTGGCAATTACCGGCCTCATCATTGCTCGTCACAAAACAAAGCAAGCACAGCTCACCACGGCGTTAAAAGCAGTAACACACGCTAGCCAGCAAACCAAGTTGGCACTGCGCTCAACCAAAAGTGGTGTATGGTCGGCCAATTTGGACAGTCGCCTTATTACCCAGCAACGGGCACATGATCTTGGCTTTAGTGACACCACCATCACTTTACAAGAGCACTACAACGCCATTCATCCTGACGACCGAGAGATGGTAGAGCAAAGCTGGAAAAAGTTTATTTCTAACCCCACCAAAGCCCAGTTATCACTTTCTTATCGGCTAAAATGCCAAGACGACAACTGGCACTGGTTTCATGATTTCGGCCAAGTGGCGGAGTTTAATGACCAGGGTGAAGCCACTGAGCTGCATGGTATTTATACCAATATCACCACCCAGAAAGCCAACCAAATGCAGGCCAGTATGCTTGGAGAGGCGTTTTCTCAGGTCAATGACTGGATACTCATTTTAGACCCGTCGCTGCAGCCCATTGCTGTGAACGCCAGCTTCTGCAACGCGTTCCAGCTAGATGAAGAGCAAGCGCTGAATGAGTTAACAACCCAACGTTTTGTTGATGCCATTGGCCAGCGTAAGTTCCATAGCCTCATTGCCAACCTCAAGTCTCTTGGACCAAACCAGTATTTACGCCAAGAAGTACAAGTGAACGATGGTCAGGATAAAGTGCATCCTGTGCAGTTAAGTATTAGCGCCATCTCTAAAGATCAACGCACACTTGAGTATTTTGTGGTGGTTGTCACAGACTTAACGGAGCAAAAGAAAGCCGAAAATGAGTTACGCTACCTCGCTAACTTCGATGCACTCACACAGTTACCGAATCGCAACCTGATGCTGCAGCACATTGAATTTGCACTATTTAATGCCAACAATCAGCAACACAACTGTGCTTTACTATTCATTGACCTTGATAAGTTTAAACCCATCAACGATGCTTATGGTCATCATATTGGTGATAAGCTGTTAATCGCCATTGCCAAGCGCATTCAATCGCAAATGGATAATAACTGCATCCTTGCTCGTCAAAGTGGCGATGAATTTTTATTGTTAATGAAAACCCTGCCCTCAGTTGAATACGTCAGTGGCATGGTGTCTAAGTTAGTGAAACATATTCCTGAACGCATAGAGATTGAAGGGATCACCGTCAGTGTATCAGCAAGTGTGGGTATTGCCGTTTACCCCTTTGATGGTGATGAACCTGAAGAATTGATCCGTAATGCCGACGTGGCCATGATCCACGCCAAGCAATCTGGACGCAATGCTTATAAATTTTTTACCGATGCCATGAACCAAGAGATCCGCAAAAAACTGCGTTTAGAAACCATTATGAAGACGGCAGTTCGCGGCAATGAGTTTTTAAATCATTATCAGCCAATTATCAATACTACCACCGGTGGTATTGCTGGAGTAGAGTTGCTAATGCGTTGGCACCATCAGGGAGAACTCATTCCACCAAACGACTTTATCCCTATTGCCGAAGAAAATGGCTTAATAGAAGTGATGACTGAGCAGGCGCTAATTCGTGCCTTAACCGAATTGCGCCCTTTATTTAATCAGCAGTCTGACTTTTATGTATCACTTAATCTCAGTGCCGTGCATATTTTGCGTTCTGATATTGCCAGTCAATTTAGCGAGATACTCAGTGCTCACGGCTTAAGAAACCATAACCTCCGCCTTGAGATCACTGAGTCCATTTTTATGTCCGATCTAGCTAAGGCCAGAGCAACCATTAATGAAATGAAACGAGCAGAGTTTGTATTACTGCTCGACGACTTTGGCACAGGCTTTTCTTCATTAACGTATTTGAATGAATTCCCTCTGGATATTATTAAAATCGACCAAGGCTTCGTGCGTAATATGACAGCCAAACCCGCCAATAAATCAATTATAAGAACCATCTACTTATTGGCCCAGAGCTTGAATATGAAATGCATTGCAGAAGGGGTAGAAACCGAAAAGCAGCTTAGTTACTTACGTGAGGTCGGTTGTGAATACATGCAGGGGTATTTGTTTGCTAAGCCATTACCGGCAGAAGAGCTTATTGCGTTATTTGAACAAAAATACTTATCTCACGCTTAAGCTTTAACCCAATCTGATAGTTTTTGATAAACGCTATTAACGTCTATTGGCTTAGCAATAAAGTCATTCATGCCGGCATCCAAACAGCGCTGCTTATCTTCTTGGTAAGCATTAGCGGTGATGGCGATAATATAGGGCTGGCCATAAAGTGACTCATCCGTCCGAATGGCTTTGGCGCAGGCGAAACCATCCATGTTGGGCATTTGACAGTCCATTAAAATCAACTCACAAGGTTGTTTTTGCAACACCTCTAAGGCAATGACGCCATCGTCTGCTGTGTGCAAATGGCACTCCGTTGGCTCTAATAATTTTGCGACCACCATTTGGTTTATTTTATTATCCTCAACCAGTAACACATTTACCCCTGATAGATTCGGCGTTTTAACCAGTTCTTCTTGTGCCGGATCCGACTTGCTGGCAATGGCCGGTATAGTGACAAAAAAATGACTACCTACGCCAAGCTCACTTTCTAGGGTTAACTCTCCAGACATCAGCTCTACTAACTTTTTGCTAATGGCCAAGCCTAAGCCTGTACCACCGAACTTACGAGTAATCGTTACATCTGCCTGAGTGAACTCCTCAAACAGCTGCTCTTGCTGAGCTTTTGAGATACCAATTCCTGAATCTGCAACACCAAAATGGAGTTGCTGGTGTTCATAATCCACTGTTAGCTTGATATGACCTTGCTCGGTGAATTTTCCAGCGTTACTCAGCAGATTATTAATCACTTGCGATACACGTAATTCATCTAACTCGGCGTATTGCGGTACTCTATCACTGCAGTGGTATTGAAACTCTACGCCATACTTACCATACGACGCCTTAAACATAGCCACTAAGCTTGCCATTAACTCTGGTAAGTTGACCACCGACTTATCTACTTTCAACGCGCCGGCTTCAATCTTTGAATAATCTAAAATGTCATTCAATATCAACATAAGATTTTTCGCCGACTGCTTAATGACGCTGATCTGATCCGATACTTTTATATCTAGCCTTGGCGTTCGCAGCAAATTATCAGACAAGCCAATGATGCCATTTAACGGCGTGCGTATTTCATGGCTCATGTTAGCTAAAAAACGGCTCTTCGATTGATTGGCAGAATTGGCAGCTTCAACAGCTTTAGTTAGCTCGGTGGTTTTTTCAGCAACCTGGTGCTCTAGCTCACGGTTAAAGCTGGTTAGCTTTTGGTTAAGCATAGCGTTTTCTTCACTGGCTTGCGTTTGCTTTGAAAAACTAAGGGTAAGCTTATAGGCCAGCTGATTAAATTGTTGCTGCAGCTCGACAATTTCCAAAAAACTAGTTTGTTCGGTGGCGGAGTTGTTAATTACCTTGGTGGGTTCGTAGGCGTGAATATCCTGACTTAATGAGACAATAGGTTGAACCAGCAGCCTGGTTAAATAGCGTACAAAAACTGAGCTCAAAGCAATAATGAACAACGCCAACAGCAGCGCATCAAGCCAAGCTGCGGCAGCCAAATAGTTAAGGTACTTACGCTCAAACAAAGTGACAACCGACCATTGATAGGTACTTGACTGCGCTGTTTGTTTATACAAAATTTGCTCGGTGGAATCTTCAAAGGTATCGGTTGTCTCATCAAACAGCGCCTGTAAAACAGCATAATTGGGCATATCGAGGGTTTTAAACTCGGTTTTTAATGAGCTAAACACCACTTGTTTGTTTTTATCTAAAATAATCAGATGACTTGGTTTTGACAGTATCTCAGGAATAAAACGCTCAAATGAGCCAAAAATTAACGAGCCTTCTACTATGCCACTAAACTCGCCCCCCTTTAATATCGGCGCCGAAATCGCCACAATGGCGGCTTCATCAAAGCCTCTGCCCTGAAAAATCCCCGACACATAGCCTTTCGGGTGAGTGGGTGCTAATTGAAAATAGTCTCTATCATCGACGTAATGTTGTTGCTTGGCCATTTCTTTGGCAAAAGCAAGCGGCGCAAAGTGTGTGATCTTAGCCTCTTTATCGGCCACGATTGCGGTTCTGAAGTTCGGGTAAGTGGTAATAAAGCGGGTTAATACATCTTGCTCATTTAACCCTAATGCGACTTGCTCAGCGGCGGTGACAGTGGCATCTCGGTAGCTGGATAAGTAATCATCCATGCGCGCCACTACGGTGTTCGACGCTTTTTTTAATTGATTACTCACTTCAGATTCAAGGCGCAGATAGTAATTGTTGGTCAGTACAATAGTGATCATCAACACCACCAGCACAATCACTAAACTCACCGTTGAATTGAGGATTTGATGAAGTGCAAGGCCTTGCCACTTACCTCGAGCAAAAAAGAAACTGAGTAAGTCCACCACCGCAAGACAAATGGCAGCATTAATAAAGTACTTACCAAGAGCGGTAATAATGACCAGCAGCGGCAACTGCAAAGCAAAGTAACCGAATATAAACAGCGCAGGCAAGCCCAGTAACAGCCAAAAGACTAAACCACGAACAAAGAAAAGCTTATTGGTTCTTACCGCAACAAAGTGCAGCCAAATCACCTCAACTAAAAACACTAATGACGGCCAACAATGGCCCCAGCGATAGAATATAAACGCGGCACCAATTGCCACCGCAATGACAGCATACTGCCAGCCAAATAGCAGTAACACAAATAACACAAATAACTGGCCTAACAAGAATTCGGAGCTATCCAAAAACTAAATAGGCAGCAAGTTGGCAGCGCCGCCAAGCATGCCAAGAAGCACAGTTAAAAGAAATATATGTTTTTGATTCAAGTGCAATTTAATCTGCTTATCTTAAGCTGGGAATCTATTACTATAACAGTAAAAGAGAAACGGCGCTTTGCCAAGCACAGATTAATTAATGCTCAGGGCAATCATGACTTTCTATTTGCAGCACACAGCTAGCCACCCCAAAGCGTTGCCTTAGTTGCATTTCAACCTCGGAGCGACACGCCGAGTCGTGAGACTCTATAGTACAGTGGTGTTTTAAGACGATGTGTGCACCAACCACGAGTTTACCGTCCATTTCACTTACCGTGATGTTATGAGTGCTTTCAACGTGCTCAGTAGCCAAAATAGCGGACTCTACCGCACTGGGTTTAGGTAAGGCCTCAGCAGGTGTCATAAGCCCTTTCACGCAAGCCAACACCACTTTTACACCGGTAAACAAAACAAACAGCGAGATCAGCATACTGGATAAAATATCAATGACTTCCCAGCCCGTTAAATAGATAACTACCCCGGCCACAAAGGTAGAGACTGTCGATAGCAAGTCAAAAAAGGAGTGTAAAAATACCGCGTACACATTGATGCTGTCTTTTCTGCCTTTATACAAGATCCAAGCTGAAGCACCATGAAATAAAAATCCGATGGCCGCAATCACCGACATCAAATAGCTATTCACTCCTAAGCCATGACCCTCACCGTGGTGACTTAATCGCTCTCCCCCTTCAAATAAAATGATGATCGCAATAGAAAGGTACAAGATGCCATTTATTAAGCCACCAGTGTACTCGGCGCGCTTATAGCCATCGTTATAAGTTTTCGCTAGGTAAACTGCCACACTCGAGGCGATCAGAGCAATAAACAATGAACTGTTATGGACAAATAAGTGACCAGCATCGGCAAGCACAGCTAATGAGTTGGCATAGTAGGCACCCACGACTTGAATGACCATAAAGGTGCAAGTAATAGTCAACGCTATCAACAATCGTCGTCGAGAGGCTTGGTGCGTGGTGATGTCTGTCATGAAATGAACGTGTACCTAGTAGTGGAATTTGATAGCTTATCTGCGTTGGTATATCTGGCTATTACCATTTTGAGTTTTGCATTTCAGGCCAGTTTGCAACTGAGTCGGTGGCACACTGAGACGCTCACCAATAGCAATGATATACAGTCGCAATTGTACGCTTAAATCGCTCTGATTGCACGAATAAAAGCATCAACCAAATCGCACCTGAACAAACTTTAACCATCACAACATCTTGGCGTAGAACAAGGTAATACAAAGCGAATATAAATCTTTGATAGCTAAACCAAACTATTTCTTCAAAACCAGCTCTAAGATTCATTGCAAAATTAGCTATCTCATAAATACTTAAGCAAAAGCGTGTAGCCCATTACTAATTCAAGCTCAGTAAGCTTAAGCTCGTTATGAGGTAAATTTTAATAAGGATAATTTGGCAATGACAAAGAAAACCGTCGAGCATGCGCAGCGTCACCCTAAGGTCATCATTATTTGCGATGACCCCAATGAGCTCACTGGTGTGGCCGATATTATTGCCTCTCAAGTTAAAGAATACCGAGTTTTTACCAGCCACAAAGAAGTGGCGGAACTACTCTCAGAAGCGCCACCCGATGTCATTGTTATTGCCCGTAAAACGGTGGCGAAAAGCGTTGAAGTCTACAGTTTATTGGCCAAACATGGGTTACTCAATTACCCTCATGAAAACATCCTGTTGTGTGAAAACAAAGAGTCTGGTGTGGCTTTTCGCTGTTGTATGAAAGGCATCTTTACCGACTACTTTGTTTATAAACCCATGTATGAAAACTATCGTTTTCGGATGATATTACACAATGCCTTAATTCGCACCGAAGGGGTCTCTGAAGTTGCGCAAATTCGTGAGGAGCACTTTGGTCGCATTGACGATAAACTCAAACAATTAATTGACGACGCTGCGGTTTATCATGGCCGGGCCGATCAAACCTTAAAAGATGCCAGAGCAAGCCTTGACTCACAAAAAGGAGTCAATCAGGTTCAAGATGATTTGCTTAATGAACTCAAAGCAAAACACCTTACTCCCTTGCTCGATCAACTGGAAAGCCAGCTTGCTGAAAGCGTCCATGAACTCACCCAGCGGCTAAAAGACAAACAACTCTCCATTGCTGAGTTAACCGCGGTACTCGCTGAAAAGGATCAGGCCAACAGTGCGCAACTGGCACAGCAAGTAATGCCGATGGAAAGCGATGGCCAAGTTGAAATCAAACCACAAAAGCCGGTAAAAAGCGATGAACCTTTCAAAGTAATGGTCGTGGAAGACAACGAAATCTACCGTGAAATGATAGCAAAAATCCTCCGTGATGAAGGACATAAAGTAGAAAGCGTCGGCAGTGGCTTGGATGCCATAAAAAAACTCCGCAAGCAGCGATTTTCTATGGTATTTATGGACTTATTTATGCCTGAGCTCGATGGTTACAACACCACCAAAAATGTGCGTAATATTCCCCATTGCAAAAAGCTGCCTATCGTTGCACTCACAAGCAATAAAAACAAAGGCATTATTCGCAAGTGGGCATCGCTTGGCCTCACGGGTTACATTACCAAACCTTCGACCAAAAGTGCCATATTAAAAGCCGTCGAAAAAGCTAAACTTGAGCTCAGTCAAGAGTAGCACACCGTTTTGCTATGACATCGAATTTTTAACTGTAGGTGATAAATAAAGAGATAGGAAAAGCCCTGCCATCCTTGGCCGGGCTTGTCATTGCTCGTTAGAACCGCACTTCCATACCAGCGGCTACTTCACCGATACGGTTGGCGCTTAGACGGTAATGGCTGTAGCTCAGTGTCAGCGCGGTGCTGTCGCTCAGCTGATAGCCTACTGCGCCACCAAAGTAAGCACTGGTGCCTTTTTGTTCGTACTGAACAAAGTGACGACCATTCAAGGTACTATTAACTTGGTAGTCCCAATTGTACGCACCCAAGAACAGCTCAGCATGCACTTTGCCAAATCGCACCACTTCCAAACCGGTTTGCAGTGCAAAACCTTCCGGCAACACCGGAGCAACGCGCGAAACGCTTTGGTGCCAGCTGTCTGGTTTCAGCGTGCTGCCGCTCAGCGTCACCCGACCCTGGCCCAGGTCAATATAGCGCAAACCAGCATACCATTTAGGCATCAGCTGATAAAAAGCACCAGCCGACCAGGACTGACTGCTTTCGTCCACGTTCGAGACCTGAGTCCCCGCTGGCAGTGCACTAAACTGACTATTTGCTTTGGCCTGTCCCAAAGTGGCCTGTATACGCCAAGCATCTGCCAGTGCCGGAGCACTGACTAGGCAGCTAGCCGATACAACCGCGTAAGCAGGTAACGCAGATTTACGACGACGCAGTATAAGCGTCGATACCATTATCAGTAACAAGCCACCTAAACTACCGGATGATTGGTTCTCTGCCGTGGCAACCTGGTGGGCTGTTACCTTAATTTTCGCAACCCCCTTACTGGTCGCACCTTTTGCGTCTTTGACCTCATAAGTCACGATATCTTCTCCGTTAAAGCCCAGTTTAGGCTCATAGCGTAGAGTGCCATCAAAATTAACCTCCGCCTTGCCGTGCGTAGCGATTGCGCTGATAAGCGTTAAGGCATCTCCATCAGGGTCCGTATCATTGGCCAATACATCAAGGGTGACAGTGGCCTTGTCATTAGTGCTGGCAGTATCGAGCTGAGTAAGCGGCGCGGCATTGACTACCAATTCAACCGTAACTATGGCGCTAGACGTCCCGCCCTGACCATCGGCAATGCTGTAAGTGATGGTTGCCGTACCAACATAATCCACCGGCGGTGTATAACGTAACTGATTATCCAGAATCTCAACATCACCAAAATCAGCGCTTGCACCTGTGATAGTCAGCGCATCTCCATCAGCATCACTGTCGTTTTCTAGTACATTGATAAACACAGGCAAACCGACATTTACAACCAAGTTATCACCCTGTGCCTCTGGCTGCGTGTTATCGCTCATCAGAACAGCAATACCACCAGGGTCAACGATGCTTCGGTTAGCAATGCCATCGTCGTCATTCGGACCACCATCAACAATTTTCAGTTGAACACACCAGTCGCCTTCATTCAGGCCATCTCGCCATTCGTTGCTGCCCGGAGGCGGGCAGTAACCCGGCTCACCAGTTGCCGATAGGATTGCATTGCCACCTGTGGTCACAAAGTTAACCCATTCACCGTCGCGGAACTTACGATAAATCGCGTTAACCGGAATAGGTTTACGCTGTGGGATCACGATGCCGTATACATCCCCCGCTTTTGGCAATCCGGTTGCGATAAAGTCGAATACACCGCCAATATTAGTGGCTTCACTATCTCCTGGCAGTTCATCTTCAATCAACTGCGCACCACCTGTCGAGTTTTGGGCTACGGTTACCCCTTTTCGCAGACAAACACCTGGCTCACCTTCCACCAGATACTGGCTCGCATCCTTCAGCTGGCCTGGGATCACATTACAGTCTCCGTTGCCATCCAGGTAGTCCGGAATACCATCATTATCCGAATCCGCAAAGCCTTCCAGCTCATCCGGGATCATGTCGCCGTCACTGTCTTCACTGCCAAGCTGTGGCAAACTATCAACAACCTCCAGATAGATATCCTGAGTTGAAGATAATGAAGGTGTGCCATCATCCGTTGCTGTCACACTGAGTTTATAGATCCCCGCAGCCAGTACACTTGGGTCAAATTCAAAGCGTTCGGCAGCAAAGCTTAGGTTCTTCATTTGTGCCTCTGCCGCTTCCCAGCTCAGCGTGACGCTGTCTTGCGGATTGGCATCGCTGGGCGAAGCACTCACAACAACAGGCTCGCCATTTTGCAATATCAGCGTTCGCGACTCACCGCTTTGGCTGGCATCCACACTTATCGACGGCGCGACGTTTTCTTCCACTATGGTTACTGTGGAGCTGGACTTGGCACTCTTATTTAGCGTATCTGCCAGAGTGATCACAATACTTTCGTTACCTTCGACCTTGCCGTCGGCAAAGACGTTAAAGGTAATGCTGGCCTCAGTGCCTGATTCAATCACCACTTCACCGTCAAGCAAATCATGGTCGTTACCATCGGCCGAGCCACTGACGGTGTAAGGCACAGTGACCGGATAACTTGGTGCCGGACCATTCAGGAAGACTTCCACCGTGTGGCTTTGCTCTTCCGCAATTTGGCTGTCTTTACTCAAAGACACCAACGGATTCACGGCAATGCTCTGCTTTTTCGCCGTAGATTGGTCATTGTTGTCGGTCGCTTTCCAGTATACTTCATGCAGTCCCGGCGCAAAGACGGTCATGCCATCCACCAGCGAGACCGCCAGCGGGTTTCCATTACCATCAAAGGCCGAAGCGGTACCTAAATCTACTTTAGTAAACAGACCGGTTGCATCCACGTTCAAGTCTTCAGGCACATTCAGAGTCGGCGCGTCGATCACATTAGATGCAGTGATCTCTACCGTCGCCGTCGCTTGCGCACGTGCTCCTGCA
Source organism: Pseudoalteromonas sp. UG3-2 (assembly GCF_037120705.1). Lineage (NCBI taxonomy): Bacteria > Pseudomonadati > Pseudomonadota > Gammaproteobacteria > Alteromonadales > Pseudoalteromonadaceae > Pseudoalteromonas > Pseudoalteromonas sp. UG3-2. The sequence continues at coordinate 218,611 of NZ_JAWLJU010000001.1, forward strand.
GCGTCTGATAGCACATAAGTGACCACGGCGATGTCTTGCGAGCTTGCCTGTGGTTGATACACCAGTTGACCATCGCTGATTGAAACAGTACCTATGGTTGCGCTTGCACCAATCAGATTCAAGGTATCACCCGCATCCACATCGCTATCATTTTCTAGTACGTCCAGTCTGTAACTACTCGCAACTTCGCTGAAGCTGAATGCGTCGCTTTGTGCCAACGGCTTATCGTTTACGGCATTCACCTTGATGCTGACTTGCGCCTCATCCGAGTTCATTTCGCCGTCGTTAACGACATAGCTAAAACTATCTAAACCATTGAAGTTGTTGCTTGGAATATAGCTGAACAAGGTGCCCTGCACGCTTAGTAAACCGTGAGCAGGCTGCTGAGTAATCGTGATGCTCAGGCTGTCCTGATCTGGGTCCGAAACGGGTGCACTAAAGCTAGTAGAGGCATCTTCATCGACAAATACCTGCATAGCCTGTGCAACCGGCTTGGCATTGACATAGCCGACTTCGATGGCAAATGCAGGTAGTGATGTCGTTAATTCGCCGTCTGAAACGCTAATCACTATATTAGTGTACTGGCCCACATCATCCCGACTCGGTGTGCCAGATAAAGTACCGCTTTGCGCATCAAAACTTGCCCAAGCAGGCTGGTTTTTAATGCTGAAAGTGAGTGAGTCATCATCTAAGTCACTGGCATCTGGTGTGAAGCGATAAGCATTGTCCTGATCCACACTGGTTGCTGGTGTACCTATGAGCACTGGTGCATCATTTACCGCAATCACATTCAGTGTAACCTGCGCAGCAGTTGATTCTTCCTGACCGTCAAATGCCACAAATTGTAAGCTGTCTTTACCGTTGAAGTCAGTATCTGGCGTATATAGCCAGCTGTTATCACTTTGTTGTGTTAACGTGCCGGAGTTGACGCCTTGGACGATTTGATACGTCAGCGCGTCCGCATCGATATCCGAGGCCGTGAGAGTTATCAACACACTACCATCTTCATCGACGTTTAGCACCTGAGCTTCAGCCACTGGCGCATCGTTCACTGGCATGACAGTCATAGTAACAAGTGCTTCGTTAGAAACCGCACCTGCAGTGTCTTTCACTGTATAAGTGAAGGTATCCAAACCGTTGAAATTAGCATTCGGTACATAGACAATCGCACCGCTTGGGCTCACTGTGACTTGACCACTTTGTGGCTGAGCGACCACAGTCACGCTAGCTGGATCTAACTGGTCATTGCCATCGACATCGTAGTCATCACCTAGAACGTTGACTTCATACGAGCCTTCTTCCTCTAGCTGTGCGGTGTTATCGACTGCTACTGGCGCGTCATTCACTGCCGTGATAGCAACGCTAACGGTTGCAGGCTCAGAGCTCAGCCCTTCGCTGTCCATTAAGGTATAAGTAAAGCTAAAGCTACCGTTCACATCCGCTTTGGGTGTGATCTCAAGCTGACCCTCGGCCAGCACTGTGACATCCGCCAACTCGTAGGCACCTGCGCCATTGCCCTGATCTTCGAGCATCACGTTGGCCCCATTGAAGCCCTGATCTTCCACATCTGTGTCATTGTTCAGGATATTAAGTGTGCCAGTTTCGTCTTCGTTGAGGGTGACGCTGTCGCCATCCGCTACCGGACGGTCGTTAATTGCGCCAATGTTGACAATCACTTCAACCGGCTCAGACACTAGGCCTTCGCTGTCCGCAATGGTATAGCTGAATGCATCACTGCCCGTGGCGTTGGCGTTTGGTGTATACACCAGCTTGCCTGACTCCTGGTTCACAGTGACAACCCCTTTGGTCGGCAATCCGCTCAGTGCAACCTCACCTTGTGGGTGGGTGTCTTCGATGTCACTCGATAAGGTTCGTACATCCAGCTCGTCACTCGGCGTGTCTTCCTCTACCGTTAATGTCGCGCCTTTGGCCACTGGCTGATCGTTCACCGCCGCAATGCTGATGGTCAGCGTGGCCGCTTTTGAGGTATTACCCGCCGCATCTTTTACCGTATAAGTCAGCGTATCTTCGCCCGTGGCATTCTCGTTTGGTGTATAAGTCAGCTTACCATTGGTGATGGTGTAACTACCCAGCTGAGGCTCAGTCACTACCGCCGTAGAGGCTGCCACCATATCGTTTTCTGCATCAGAATCATTCTCCAGCAGATCTATGGTGTTCGGCATGTCTTCTGTTAGTGCTAGGGTGTCGTCCAATGTCACTGGTGCATCGGCCTGCGGGTCAATCGTCAGCGCCACGGTGCGCGTCTGAGACAGTTCACCTGCGGCATCTTTCACCTGATAAGTGAAGCTGTCGCTGTGATTTTCGCTGCCATCATGGCTATAAGTGAAGCTGCCGTCAGCGCTCAGTAGCAAAGTACCAAACTGCGGTTCACCCACCACCACGGCGCTCAGGCTGTCTTCGCTGTCTAAGTCGTCATCCGTTGCAGTGCTCAGCAGGCCCTGCTGAGATGCAATGACCAGCTGCTCGGCTTCATCCAGTATAAAGCTAAAGTCCTGCGCCATAGGTGCATCATTGGTGTTGACCACTTCAATGTTGAATGCAGGCAGTGCGTGCTCGGCTTTACCATCATTGACGGTGATGACTATCTGCTCGTAGTTGCCAACGTACTCATCGCTCGGCGTACCGCTCAGTTTACCGGTTTGCTCATCAAAGCTTGCCCAGTCTGGTTTATTGCTGATCACAAAGGTATGAGTGTCATCGCTGTCCGGGTCGGTCAGCTCAGGCTCAAACACATACTCGGCATCTTCGTTCACTGTTCTCAGTGGGGCGCCCGACAGCACAGGGGCTACGTTGTACTTTTTGGTCACTGAAGCCGTTATAGGCTCACCCGCGTTGTTCGCTTCGTCAAACACCACAACAGTCAGGATCAAGCGTCCCTCTGCCAATGCAGAGACATCAATTCCGGTGACACTTTGCGTGGCTGCGGTGATGCTGATAGGCGACTGACTGCCCACCGAGGTAGTGCCATCACTCACCTGATAAGTCAGCATGCCTTTACCTTCAAGCCCATTTAGGATGAAGCTCATGGCCGTTTCGTTATCACGGTTGATCAAGGCCTGGTCGATACTGACCGACTGGCCACTTGGGGCTGTCGTATCCAGACTCAACACCAGCGGCTGTGCTGCCGTATTGGCATTGCCTGCAACGTCATTGAATACACCCGCTGCAATGCTGATGGTCACTTCACCTTGTGCATTCTCATCCGGCGTAAAGGTCGCCTGATAAGTGGTCGCATTCAGTGCTTTTAACTCGTTCAGGTTGCCGCTGCTTGCACTGATATCTTCCAGTATAAAATCTTCACTTGGCTCACTCAGTACAATAGTGATCAGCGCCTGCTCACCGACTTTCAGTGCCAGGTCGTTAGACGTCAGGCTCACCACTTGTGGCGCGGCAGTGTCGAGTATTGCAGTTGCTGAAGCCACTTCAGAGACATTGCCTGCCGGATCAGTCAGGGTCACTGTAGCATTCAGCTGTCCGTCGTTCAGATTGCCCAGGTTGATGCCACTAATAGTCTGGTTCGACTCAGTGACGTCACCTTGTGCAGACACCGGCAGGCCGCCTTGCGCGCTGCTGATCACATAGTGATAACGACTGCCCACTTCGGCATCGCCCAGCGTGATGCTGGCCGCATTGGCATTGGTGCCGTGGTAATAAGGTGCGCCAAACGCCACACTGTGATTGCCCGGCGCCTGGGTATCTATGTTCAGGGTCAGGGTATCGGAAGCCAGATTCGGGTTGCCCGCTGCATCGTTAAACTTGCCAGCGGCAATGGCAATGGTGCCTGCTACTTGCGAGTTCTCACTCGGCGTAAACGCGGTACGATAGCTGGTGTCGCTGATCTGCTCCAGCTCAGACACAGTACCGCCCGCCACGTTCAGTAATGCCTTATTAAAGTCGCTAACGGCTTCACTCAGACCAATGGTGATCACGCTGGTCTCGCCCGCTTTAAGGGCGGTCTGTGACGCACTCAAAGTGGTAATGGTCGGTGCAGTTGCATCCAGCGTGGCTTGTTTAACCAGCGCCTGAGCCGCATTGCCTGCGCTGTCGGTAAGTACCACCGACAAGCTCAGCGTGCCGTCTTTAAGCTGGCTTAGGTTCGCAATATTAACTTGCTGGTTTGCCGATGTGATGGTCTCAGTGCTGGTTAGTTCACCGCCGCCCGTGCTGGTCAGCGTGTAAGCATATGTCGCGCCCACTTCGGCGCCACTAAAGCTAAAGCTGGCCGCATCGCGATTGGCCAGATTGTAGGTTTGCTGATCCAAGGTGACGTCGTGACCATTTGGCGCCATGGTATCCAGAGTGGCCGTATCCGTTGCCGCCACACCGGCATTGCCAGCCTTATCGGTCAGCGTCACTGACAGGCTCAGCGGTCCGTCGTTAAGATTTTCGATATCCGTAATAACAATCTGCTGCTGCGCGCTGTCAAGCGTACCCGTGCCACTTATGCTGTGGCCGTCGCTGCTCATTGTATAAGCATAGGTTGCACCGGCTTCGCCGCCGCTCAAATCAAAGCGAATAGTGCTCGCAGAGCTGTTATAAACGTCTTTATCCAGCGTTACCGCATAACCAGTTGGTGCCTGGGTATCAATGTTAAGGTCAACCGATTTCGCCGCTGTATTAGCATTACCCGCTGTGTCGTTGAAGGTGTTGGCCTTAACGGTGACAGTGCCAGTCGCTTCAGTGCCTGCTGTTGGAGTGAAGCTGACCTGGTAATCTGTCGCGCTGCCGTTAAGGGCTGCAAAGCCAGACAGCTCACCACCCGATACCGACAACGATGCCATACTGAAATCGCCGCTTGCCTCGCTCAGGGTGATGGTGATCACGCTGGTTTCGCTAGCATTTATCGCGGTTTTTGATGACGTGATAGCTTGTACTTGTGGTGCAATGGTATCCAGTTTAGCGCTGTCCACAACTGCAGATGCCACGTTACCCGCAGTATCGGTGACAACTACATTCAGGCTCAGCGCGCCATCTTTGAGGTTATGCATATCCACAATGTTGACAGTATCCGTTGCACTGTTAATGGTGCCAGAGCCTGAAATTCTGCCACCACCGCTGCTGGTCAGGGTATAGGTATAGTTTGCACCGACTTCTGCATTAGCAAAGCTAAAGTTGGCGCTCCCCACTGTCTGGCCATGGTACTGAGACATGTTCATTGCCACGCTATGACCTGCTGGCGCTAACGTATCCACCTCAAATTGTTGATCAGTAGCGGCAACCTTGTTACCTGCTTTATCCTTGAATGCGCCGTCTGCAACGCTCACAGTGACTGCGCCGCTCGCTTGTGATGCAGCGACATATTTCGCGCTGTAGCGGTTGTTGCCCAGAGCCTGGAAATTCTGAAAGCTACCCGCACTTGATTGAAGATCGCTTTGCTCAAAGCCCGTGACTTCCTCACTTACGACAAATTCAAGCGACACAGGTTCTTTGCCAGATACCCCTTCTGGTGCAATGATCTGTAAGGTTGGCTTAACATTCTCGTACACAATATCCTGAGTGAACGGCAGCGATTCATTGCCATAGTCGTCAACCACAGTGACCGACAGCGATAAAGTACCATCGTTCATATTTTGGATGCCATGGCTGTCTGAGTCAAAACGAATAACTTGATCAGCGGTATTAATCGCACCACGACCACTGAGCGACTGCATCGTCCACTCATACGTTGCACCTTGCTCTGCACCCAGCAGTCTAAACAAACCGTCTTTAATGGTAACTGCATTAAACGCCGCGCCACTGACAACCACATTGGGTTGGTTTGGTGCCTGAGTATCAATGCCAAAGTTAAGCACAGGCGCTGCGGTGTTGGTATTCCCTGCGGCATCTGTAAACGCACCAGCTTTAATTTTAAGTGAACCAGCAGTACTAGAATTAACTGCTGGCACATAGGTTACCTGATAGACGGTAGGGCTCAACTTTGTAAAACCAGTCAGTGTGCCGCCTGCGGCCTCAAGGTCACTGATATCAAAGTCATCACTTGGCTCAGCCAGAACAATATCAACCACCGCAGTGCCGTCTTTATTTAGCTTGGCAAGAGAGGCTCTAAACGTAGCAATGCCGGGTGCACCTGAGTCCAAACGGGCAAAACTGGTTTGTGCTGCTGAGGTGTTACCCGCAACATCAGTTAAAGTAACCGACAGGATCAGTTCACCATCATTCAGACCACGAAGGTCAACAGGTGAAATGGTTTGCGTCGCACTCTCGATGGTACCGGAGCCGGTAACCGCGGTCCCACCGTTTCGACTGGTAATGGTATAGCTGTACTTAGAGCCAACCTCAGCGTTACTGATATTAAAACTTGCCAGTGCAGCGCTGGTAGCATGATAGGATGAAGCGGCAAATGCCGAATTGAAACCAGCTGGCGCAAGGGTATCTATAGATAACACCAAGGCATTATAGTTTTCTGAGTTGCCCGCGTTATCAAATACCACAGCATCTATCAAGTACTCCCCGTGAGGTATATTTTCGGTCACACTCAGTAACCAGTTGCCCTGTTCATCTACATTGGCCGTACCCAGTTCGCGGATAACTTGCCCATCACGTGATTTCAGCGTCAGTTTGACATAATCAGCGCCGGGCACTTTGCCTTCAAACGTAGGTCGTTGCGAGTTTCCGATCGCACTTCCACTACCAGAGTGACCAGCCAGCTTAACTGTCGCCTGCGAACCAATGTTCGGAGCGCTGGTGTCAATCACCACAACCAGAGGACTGGAGGGCGTGCCACTGACCTGACCATTCATTACACTGGCGGTAATGGTATGAGTGCCCGAATTCAGATCATTCGCTGGTGTTATTGACCAGTAGCCTTGGCTATCCGCAACAGCTGTGCCTATCACACCTGCTAAATCACTGCTGAGTTGTATCATCGCTCCCGGTGACGCCGTGCCAGTAAACTGCGGCCTGGTGACACTGGTAATATTGTCGCTGTTGCTTACTCCCTTATCTGATCCAGAAGACAAGCTGGGCTTTTCTGGGGCAACCTCAGGTAAGTTATTAATCACATTCAGCGTAACAATCTTACGGAAGCTAGACTGGCTGCCAGTGGCCTCAACACAGATCTGATTTAGTCCTGGAGCTAACACTGAAGACGAGCTCAGGTTATAACCATCCGCAGTCAAGCCAGCAAATACCGTGTCGTTGCACAGGCCATCACTCACCGAGAAAAACTTAAATGTGTGACTGGCACTGTCTGCATCGGTTACTGCGATGGTAGCAAAGACATTGTTATACAGCATTGCCGACTGATTAACCTCAGTGAGACTCAAGCGTATGTCTGTTGCCGGATCATCCTTACCAGTGACCGCAAATGGCACCGTGATATTAGATATTGGCGACACACCATCTTCAAGGCCATCTTCAAGTGTTAAAATCAGGTTGTCTGAGCTTTGTTCCGCACCAAGGTGCGTATAACTAAGCAACTGATTATCGATATCAGCTTGAGTAAACTGGCTACCAGCTGCCAACTTTTCATTGCTTTCTAGAACATCGTTTTGATTGGCATCTAGATACAACTCCCCAAACTCGGGTAATGATTGCACTGTGTAAGTCAGTTCAGACGCACTATCGTCAGTGTCTGTAAACTCGAGCTGAGAGTTCAATATCGTAACGCTTTCACCCTCGCCAACGGCAATAGTTTCGTTTTTCACACGCTGAGGCGCGCTGTTGGCATCAACAATAGTGCCGGAAATATTCACTACATTGTGCGTATTCCCATTGTTGCTCAGGTCTACTTTAATGGCAGCTTGCCCGACATATCCAGCCACAGGCATAAATGCAATTTTATTGATGATCTGGTTGATATCCGCGATAGAGCCCGTTATTTGTAAACTCCCATTGCTGTCATCTCGCGTGATTCCCAGGCCAAAATCGGCAATGTTTTCTGGTAACTTAAAAGCACCAGCATTGGCTGGAGACACCTCTAAGCTTAGAGAAACTTCAGTGTCATCGGGATCTTCAATGGTGTAATTTGGAAGTAATAGTGATGCACTGCCAGATTGTTTTATCTGTTTTTGCTGTGCAGTACCACGGTCAAATGACACAATCTCAAGATGCTGCTGTGGGAAAAGCGAACTATCTTGACCTCGTAAGTAAATGCTTAAGTCATCTTTGCTATTGACCGACAACTCTGGATGCGCATTGACTTCAAAAGGTACTTCGAACTCATACAGAGTTTGAAATTGCTCATCAACAACTGATGAGACAATAATACGAGAATTACCCTGGTTGCCCGACGCAACCTCAACGCTGTATTGAGAATAACTGCCTAAAATCGTTGCGCTGAAAGTACTTGTTACAGTCTGACCAAGTTGCAGAAGTACACTCTTATCAGCAGCATAGTGTCGATGCATTATATTCAATTTGTCTGGAGAACTGACACGCCTAGAAAAGTAACTGTAATGGAAGTCCTGAACGTCAGGATTAACTTTAATATCAAACTCATATTGTCCAGTCGTAGAGTTTGATGAGCTGCCACCTCTGCCGGATAGGCTAACCAACTCACCATCTACAATTTTATGTGAGCGATAGGCGTAATAGCTCATAGCATTCTCAGTCCCTTGGTAACCAGCTGAGCCATAAGCTAGTACCTCTCCGACCTTCGCCAGATTGAGCTTAAAGTAACCGTCCATAGGCTTGTCGCCGCTCCAGCCAGAAGAACCAGTTGAAAAAGGAGCGGTAAACAGGAACTCATCCTGCCAGCCTGCGAGGTCCGAATACTTAACTATACGGCCATGGGTTGTTTGTCTGGAATGGAAAAGCAAGTAAATATCGTCTTGCTTGTCTATGGTAAACCCAAATGTTTTACCCAGACTGGTATGAACATTGTAGGCGTTGGCCGAGTCGAGCTCAGGGCCCAACTTAAGTAGCTGTGTTTGTGTCACATCAAATTTGTACACGTCGACGACAGCATCACCATTACTGTGCATACTCAAAAAGGCAAACACGGGAGAGTTGTCACTGCTAAACAGCAACTGGGCATCATGCACCGAGCCACCATTTACATCATGACTACCTATGGGCGACCAGCGGCTACCGTCAAACTTATAAAAATGCACTTTATCATTCAAAAAATAAGAAGCATATGTATTACCAAGAATATCCGGCTTGATAACCAATTCACTTCCCTTGAGCATGTCAGAAGTTAGCGCGATACTCTGCGCATATACTTTTGAACTAAGCGCGGGAGCATCATCAGTAGCGTTAACAGTGATAGGGATGCGTATCTTTTCTCTCGTTGGGTAGGTATCTCTAAGCGGTTCCCCCCAATACACAGAGGCGTAAAAAGAGAGCTCTGCACTATTCACCTCAGCGCCATCATGCAGATAGTAGTACCTGCCCGAAGTTAAATTTGCATAAGTGTACTCACCAAAGGAACTACTACTTACGCGTTCACTCCTTTGAAGAATACCATCCTCATTCCTATCGTAGTACAGATGGCCTCCCTGCATCTTGGTATCTGGATAAAATCGGATTTGCTCCGACAGGCCTTCCGCAGCTGCACCGAAATCAATCAGTCCCTCAACTAGTTGCACTACTCCGCCTTCAGCCACAGATTGAGGGGGCATAGTTAATAAAGGTTCAAACTCTTGCGCATCCGTCACTGTTAGAGTGAACGATTTATCCGTCGATTGACCTGAGATTTTGTGCTTAGCAGTAACAGTGAACTGGTACTGGTTATTATTATCGCTGTCAGATGGTGACTCAAAATCAGGGCTCTCTATAAAATAGATAGATCCTGAACTGACTCTGAATAAATGAGCATCAACTCCTGACAAACTGTATTCAATGTCTTTATAGTCGTCATCATATTGATCTGGTGTGGTCGCCCTTGCATTAACAGAATTCGATGAATTCTCTGTTTGCTCTTGCTCTGAAGAAACACTATCGCTAAACACAGGCTTTGTTGGCGATACATCTGCCAGAACCATGGGGCTTTGCAGCGCCACCCCACCCAATAAAGCGGCCTGGATATGCCGGGCTAATTTACTTTTTTTACTTATGCTTTTATCACTAACAGACATCAAACTACCTACTTAAACTTAATTTTAAAATACCTTGCCCGGCCAAATATCCACCTGACCTAACTGCTGTATGACTATGGGTGAGCATCGCACAGCCTAAAATTGGGAATGTTATTGGGAATGTTATATTGAACCACTGCAGTTCTGGTGCACACATTTTTTATCTGCTCAGAGTTAACTGGAAGCCAATTTGGTGAACCAACTATTTACCTAACTCCACAACCAGAAACACGGCGCTTGTATCACCCGACTAAAGGTAACCTGGACGCTCAGGATTCTTATACTTTTCTTTGCTTTAAAATTATTGCGATTATATACTTAAAAAGAAAAGGTAAGAACTGTTTTTTATATATATCAGCTACTAAGAAAAACCAATCACACTTACTACTGATATTTTCACACAATAAAAAAATAAAAAATGTACTTTTAACTTTCCTCACACTGTAATTGTATAAAAAATTGTTAAATCAAAACCATTACACGAGATTACACGCAAATAAAATTCAACTAGTACTGCGTTTGTGGCTCGCCAAATGTGCAATATTTAGGGTATAAGAATAAGGAATATCGGTGGCTGGATTGCAAGCTTAATCTATCACTGGAGTAACGCATCTCGGAGGCCTACGGGGAAAAGGTTTGATCGCTGAAGCCACCAAATGCTAGTTTGGAGCACCCTCAGCTTGCATTTGGTAAGGTAAACATATCAGTTTGCCTATCGCTTTTAAGCGGCTAGTGGCGCCTTACAACACCACTAGCCATTGCCATCATTAGAATTGGTAATTAAAACTCAACTTAGCGTTGCGCTCATTACCAGGCAGCCCACCTAGGAACATGGCTTTACTGTAATAACGTTCATCACCTAGGTTTTCAATATTCAGCTGAATATTATACTGCTCGGTGGCAAACTTCACCGCGGCATCCCAGCGCGCATAACCATCGATGGTGGCCGTTGGTAAACCAAATGCTTTTGAGTTGATGGAGCGCTCACTTTCGTAATTTAAGCCAACACTGTATTCAATGGTGCCTGCAAGCGCGTCTACGGGTTGCATGTAACGCACCCAAGTGCTGGCAAACTTTTGCGGCACGCCTTTCTTTTGACCCGAGCGAGTGTTGCTCCGAATTTCAATGGCATCTTGATAAGTGGCGTTGATATTTACACTAAAGCGCTCGCTTAATGCCATGTTTAAGTCAAGTTCCACCCCTTTTGATTCGTCTTCGTCATCAAAAAAGAAGCGTGGCACACTGACGTTATACTCAGGTCCTGGTTTATCACTGTATTCAGGGTTGGCATACATTAAGTTGGTGCGCTTGGTTTCAAACCAAACAATTGAACCTAGCAAGTCTTCATCAAACGCCGTAAAACGCACACCAATGTCTAGTGTTTCAGACTCTGAGTCTGGGCGGTTTTTGCGGTTGCTGTCTGACTCATCAACCAAACTTCCTAAAATACCATAGGCGGTACGCCCTTTTGCAACGTTCACAAATGCCGCTAGGTTAGGTACCAACTGGTAGTTTAAACCGAGATTGTAAGTAAAGCCGGCATCATCAGTGTCCAGAGCTTTACCCTCTTCAGGTGCACGGTCAGAACCTAAGTGCTGATACGTTTGTTCCACCGTTGAGTAAGCAGCACCGACTCGAGCGGTCAATGCGTCGCTAAGATAAACCACCTCTTGCGCACTGATACCATAGGCGGTTAAGTTTTTATCGTAGTTGCTTCGTAAAGATGGGTCATAATCCATAAACTCAGCCGTTGGCCAATTCGGTTCACGAATATCAAGGATATACGGGATTTCACCATTGCCGTCACCGTCGTAGGCCGACCAACTCTTTAAGCGCATATCGCGGTTTTCGTAATTAACACTAACTAAGTGCTCACCATGAACAGTATCTAGATCCCAAGTAAGTTGTAGATCGGCAAAGTACTGCCAGCTTGACTCACTGGCCACCTGGCGACGATACTCCTGACGACGTGCAGCGAATGGATACAAGGTATCGTCGACAACTAAAGGCGCTCTTGGGTCGGCATTGATCACACCACGGCGCTCCCAGTAGACATAATTGTAAGCACCGGTTTGACGCACAAAGTCTGAGTCATAGCTGCGCCATAATAGCTGCTGAGTTAGCTTCGAGTTCCTATCAATATACCAATCATGACGCAGTTTAATCCGCGCTTCTTGCCCTTCATTAGGGCGAGAAAGTGGAGAGATAAGGCTGCCATCGCCTAAATCGAACGGCTTTAGACCATCACTGGCAGTAATGGATGCTGCTAATTGCGCCCGTTGCTCAGCCGTTAGTTGCACACCAAGAAAGCGCTGACTTTCCTCATCGAATTGGGGGTCATTGGGTAATAAGTCAGCCGTCACAGCCCCTGGCTCACTGGCAATACTGTCCCAGTTTAAGATCCGTACCGGATCCCCCACTGAGTCTATTTGCTGAGCATCATCAATGTAGGCTGAAGAAAGCAATAGCGTGTGGTCGTTATTAACATCAAAATGCAAACTGGCGTAAATTTCATCACGCTCTGACGCTAAATCACGGTAACCATCACTGCGCTCATGATTGGCAACCAGTCGATATGCGAGTTTATCGTTTAGAGCATCAGTAACATCTACACTGACACCATAAGTATTCCATGCACCGATTTTACCACTGAGCTCTACCGCACGTTCAAACTGTGGCTTTTTCTCAACTAGGTTCACCACACCACCTGCAGCCCCGATACCATATAAGCCGGTGGCTGGGCCTTTAAGTACTTCGATGCTCGCAATGTTGGTTAGTGAACGAGTTGGATTAAAGCTGTTGCCTAAGTCCGCACCACCATACATACCATCGTAAGTGTAGTTCACCCCTAAACCACGTAAGATCAGGGTATCGCCTACGCCATAGTTATTCCCTGCTTGCGATAAGCCACTAATATTCCGTAAAGCAGATTGCAATGTGGCCGCACTTTGAGAAGCCAATAGCTCCTTATCCACTACTACCACCGCGGCAGGGGTTTGCATCAAGTCCATATTTGACTTGGTGGCCGTTCCCGACTGTAGGATAATTTCATTGTGTTTTCCGTAAACGCTAATGCGTTCAATTTGATCATCATTAGCGTAACTGACAGCGCTACTGCCGAGCAGGGCCAATTTTACTGCAACACTGGCAGCAGATAGGATAGAAGCGCGAGAGAATTGCATGTTTTAACTCCAAACTGCAAACAGGACCTTCATGCCAGAAAGCCCATATAATAAGTTGTTTTCGAGGATGCGGAGTCTAGCAATAAAACTGTAATGATAACAACTCTCATTTGCATTTATTATTTGTAACCAGTATTGCTACAGCAAAAACAATGTAAACAGCGACCAATGCATGTTTCTATATTGTGCACACTTATAAAAAGCAAAGTTAATATCAATCACCTAAATAACTTCACTTAGCTACTATAAAACCCTAACCACTTTAGCTTTCTGCTCCATTTTAGTGAACCTCATAACCAGGACACCCACCTTAGTTAAAACAAATGGCCATGCCTATTTGCAAGACACCCACTTTTAATGAGACTTCCTTTACCAGAACCTAATTAACAAGACACCCACTTTATTAATGCAAATCAACTTTGTTTTCATGAAAGACACCCATTTTTTCAAAGCGCATGACTTGGCAAGATGATTTTTAACAAGACACCCACTTTATCCATGCCAGTCAACTTCGCTTTCATGAGGGACACCCATTTTTCAAAGCGCATGACTTGGCAAGATGACTTTTAGCAAGACACCCATGTTTAATGAGGCTTCCTTCTCCATAACCTAATTAACAAGACACCCACTATTTCATCTGGCTTCCTCCACCAGCAAAAGAATTTGATGTGAAGCCGTTACCGCGTTTACTTGAAAAAACGACTGTCGATTTCAGTTAACACCAAGCATGAAACATTACGAGAGGGCAGTAACTAAGCTTGAAACATACCAGTAACTCGATTAATATAACTATAAATAATTACTTATTCCATAAAGTTATATTGGTAATTTTGTTTATTCCTGAGGCACAGTCATGACAGAACAACACGCTTTATCGCAAGTCTATTTAGATGCTAATGCGACCACTCCTGTTTTAGATAAAGCGGCTGCAGCCGCCTTAGTGACCATGGAAACACAATTTGGTAACCCCAGCAGCAGCCACATCACCGGCCTACAAGCAAAACAGCTGATGGAGCGCACTCGAGAAAAAGCGCAGCAAGTGTTGGGTTCTGGGCAAGGTAAGGTGATCTTCACCAGTGGCGCCACTGAAGGCATACAAACCGGCATTTTATCGGCGCTGTGTGCAGCTAAAAAACGTCATAGCAATACCAATAAAACAACCATTCTTTATGGAGCAACCGAGCACAAGGCGGTACCTGAGTCGCTACATCACTGGAATCAAGTATTAGAAATAAACGCTGAGATTAAGGCTATACCGGTAGATAATAAGGGCAACCTTGACAGAGATTTTATTGCCAAGCACGTACCTAGTGCACTGATGATCTGTACTATGGCAGTAAATAACGAGACCGGTGTTTATCAGGATTTAAACGCTTTAGAGCAGATTATTAGAAAAAACAACCCTAGTGTATTTTGGCTAGTTGACTGCGTTCAAGCATTAGGAAAGCGGCAACTTAACCTGTCCGCGACGACCATTGATTATGCCCCTTTTAGCGGCCATAAACTTTATGCGCCAAAAGGCATTGGTTTTGTCTACATTCGTGACAATGCCCCATTTACCCCTTTTATTGCAGGCGGGGGGCAAGAAAACGGTTTACGCTCTGGTACCGAAAACCTGCCAGGTCTTGCAGCATTGGAAGTGATTTTTGATCAGTTACTTGATGACACTGACAGTTGTTTTGTCGATGCCGAAACGCTTACCCACTATCGCGAACAATTAGCGACTGCCTTAAGGGATGCTTTTCCTACTATTGTTTTCAACAACTCCTTTGAAAACAGCGTTCCTACTACCCTAAACTTTGCCATTCCTGGGTTTACGTCAAAAGAAATCATGGACCTATTTGATGCTGCTAATATTCGTGTAAGCTCTGGCTCGGCGTGTAGTTCAGCCGTAACTCGAAGCTTTGTGTTAGATGCCATGGGATTGCCCGTATGGCAAAGTGAAGCCGCTATTCGCATGTCATTTGGACCGGCGACCACGGCCAAGGAAATCGCTACTGCCTGCGAGCGCATAGCCTATTGCGCCAAAGCATTAGGCCACAGTTGTTTACTGCAAAATGACCATGAAATAAGTGAAAAAACCGTATTAGATGGTTTAATGCAGTTTAAAGTAGGCGGCGCATGCTGTTGGCTATTTGCAGACAGCATCAGCAAAACGGCTGTGGTTATTGACCCTTTGCCTGAGCTCGTTGAGCGCATCAATACTCTATTAAAGTGTCAGCAATATACTCTTGTAGCTGCACTAGACACCCATGGTCATGCCGATCACCAATCCAGCGCCTGCAAACTAAACAGCAAACAACAAGCGTGCGATCATTTAGGCAGGCCTGTTACAACCGATACCATAAAACATCAAGGGCATACCTTGCCAACCATTCAGATTGGCGACTACACCTTGGCAAAAGTAGCCACACCAGGTCATACCGATGACAGCGTTAGTTTCTTATTGCTGGACAACCAATCAGAGCCAGCAACGATAAAGTTTGCTTTTTGCGGCGACTTAATCTTAATGGCTGCATTGGGCCGCACTAACTTCGCCACTAGCTCATCCTCAGACATGTACCATAGTTTACAGCTATTAGGTGAGCTGATTGCAACTGACACCCTGCTTTGCCCAAGCCATGATTATAACAATGAGTTTGTAACCACCATCGCAGCAGAATGCCAGCGCAATGTTATTTTAAATGAGGTTATGACAGGCACGATCACCAACGCTGAATTTTGCGATAAAAAAGTGCTTATAGATAAGCAATTAAATGACCATCAAGGCAGTGAAATAATATGTGGTGCCACACTTTGCGGCCAAGAGCAATTTGTTCTCAAAGAATACAATGCCGCCAGTTTAGTCAAACAAGCCGCTCAGGACGATAACTTAATGCTTATTGACATTCGCGAGCCCCATGAGTATGCCCTTAATCATGCGCAGGAGTTTGACCAAAATGTGCCACTAACCCGGTTGGTAGATTTTATTGCCAAACAAAACCATGACAAGGATCAGACCATGGTACTTGCCTGTCGCAGCGGAAGTCGTTCGAAGCTTGCTGCACAAGCGTTAGCAAGGTTGGGCTTTCACAATATCGGACATTTAAAAGGAGGTTATGCATTAGCAAACCTATCCTAAATGACTCTTAACAGTTCCTTTCTTAAAGCACTTTGACTGCTAGCCAGTCAGGTGCTTTTTTATTTCCAGCTCATTTGCCTTCACCACGATTAGCAGGTTTGTGCTTATAAGTTATGAGCTTTAGGCCATTGATCACTCTCTATCTGCTCCACGTACTGATCATTAATAAAAAAGACACCCACATTAACAGAATTTACCCAGCACTATGGCCCATAAAAAACTTCACCTACCTTCTAAAATATGTCCCGTCTGCATGCGACCCTTTGTGTGGCGGAAAAAATGGCGCAATACATGGCAAGAAGTAAAATACTGCTCAAAACGGTGTGCTAGCAATGCCAAACAAACGGAAAAATAACTGACACCCATCTAAATAAGCTAACAGACATCCACTCTTCGATTTCAAAAGGGTGCCAGAAAGCACAACCGACAAAATAGCAGAAACCCACCTCAATAAGTTAGCAGACACTCACTCTACGAATTAAAAGGATGGCAGCGGAAAAATAACAGACACCCACTCTTGGACTTCAAAAAAGTGCCAGGAAGCACAACCGGCAAAATAGCAGACACACCTAAATAAGTTCGCAAACACTCACTCTACGAATTCAAAAGGATGACAGTAAGTACAACGAGTCTACGATACAATGACCTCTATGAATGAGCACAAATCGCCAAGCCAGTTTTCCTAGCGCTGACCTCCTTTAGTTAATAAGAACACAATAATAAATTAATTTACTGTAAAATCAGCATTGAACAACACAAACAATATTGATAACCAATATCATTTAGAATATCATCCCGAGAAATTAAGATATCAAAGGATGTATCATGCGCTCATTTAACTATAAAAACCCTGCTTTATTAGCCAGCTTGGCGCTCGCATTTTCAGCTTCAACACATGCTCAAAGTGACCAAGCCAATTCGGCTATTGATGAAGACATCGAAATCATTGAGGTAAGCCCTCGAGGACTTATCTCTTACGTCAGTGCTACCGCATCAAAAACGGCAGTGCCGATTGTAAAAACACCTGTCTCAGTATCAGTATTAACATCGCAACGTATTTCGGATCTTGGTGCCGAGACACTGCAAGATGCAATTGGTTATGTAGCCGGTGTTTATAATGGCCCATATGGGGTCGACACTCGAGGTGACTGGTCGAAGGTTCGGGGGGTAGATCCACTGCAATACGTAGATGGATTGCAAAAACAATTTGGTAATTACAATAACACTCGCACCAATCCTTATGCTTTAGAAAGTGTTGAAATTTTAAAAGGTCCATCTTCTGTTCTTTATGGCCAAGGCTCTACTGGCGGTATTATTAATGCGGTCTCAAAGCGACCTAAAGCAGAAACGGAAGGCGAAATTTGGGCTCAAATTGGTAACTACGATCGCCGCCAACTGGCTTTTGACTATAACAGCGCATTTGGTGCTCAACAGCAATATCAAGCCCGTGCCGTAGCCATGTATAGAGACAGTGGCACTCAAACCGACTTCGTTGATGACAACACCTTGCTACTTGCACCAAGCTTAAGCTGGTTGATTAGTGAAGATACTGAGGTAACCGTACTGGCAAACCTACAAAAAAATGAGTCGGGCTCGTCTACGCAATTTTTCCCTCACGAAGGCACAATTCTACCAGCAGAATATGGTCAGATCCCAAGTGAGCGCTTTATCAGTGAGCCGGGTTGGGACAAATACGATACCGAGCAACAAGCAATTACTGCCATTGTTGAGCACAGCATCGATTTAGACACACAGGTAAAATTTTCAGGTCGTTACAGTGATAGCAGCTCTGAGTATCGTACCATTTACTCCTGGCCACCTAAATTTGAGGCTGACAAACGCACGGTTAACCGCATAGCCAGCCTTACCGATGGCAGCGCTCGCAGCCTAACGATGGACTTGCAATTACATAAATACGCTGAACTTAATTCAGTAAAATTGACCATGGTGTCAGGTGTTGATTATCAAGATGCTGATACAGATGCCGATCGTGCTCGCGGGTTAGCCGCACCATTGGACCTGTACGATCCGGTTTATGGCCAAAGCGATGCTCTGCTGCCAACCGAGGTCAATGATAACCCAAACAACACGCTGAATAACGAACAATTAGGCGCCTATGCCCAAGTCACGGCTGAAGTTGATAGTTGGGTTATCAATGCCGCCCTTCGCTACGATGATGTGTCTAATCAACTGCAAACGGCAAATGCTGTGAAAAACAGTCAGTCTGCTACCACAGGACGAGTGGGTGTCCTTTATCAATTTGATAATGGTATTGCCCCGTATGCCAGCTACTCAGAATCCTTTAAGGCTGTATTTGGCCAAAAAGCGCAAGGTGGAGCTTACAAACCACTTGAAGGTGAGCAAGTCGAACTGGGTATGAAGTACCAACCCACGGGCACAGAACACTTAATCACAGCATCGGTGTTTGAGATCAAAGACAAAAACCAAGTACGCAAAGTAACGCCTGAATTTGAAGTTCAAGATGGTGAAGTCGCCATTAAAGGCTTCGAATTAGAAGCACAACTTGAGTGGCAATCGGTAGACGTTTACGCCGCTTATTCATACCTTGACACCGAGCAAGATCTCACGCCTTTGACTCCTACTGAATTATTTGTGAACCAAGATCAAGTCACTCTTATTACCGATGACGCGCCCTTATCTGCCACGCCTAAGCATTTAGCGTCTATCTGGGCAACCTATCGAGCTGATGAGTACGTGTCGGGGTTAAAATTTGGCATGGGTGTCCGTCATGTTGGTAAAACGTTCGATGGTAGTCGCACCGTTGAACTGAATGGCCAAGTATTGCACCAGCAATTGGTTACCGATAACTTTACTCTGGTTGATATGATGGTGGGCTACGATCTCGAGGAGTATGAGTTTAGCTTGCAGGTTGACAACATCGCAGACAAAACCGTGATCACCAGCTGCTTGTATCGCGGCGATTGTTTCTACGGTCAGCGTCGTACCATAAGCGCTAACGTTAAATATAAATTTTAATATTCACTAAATTTATTGCCGGCGGCAGTATACCAATATTGCCGCCATTTTATTGCTAAAATTGCCCCCTCACTCAACAACACTTTAAGATGGGTGTCTTGTCCAACTTGTTGTCAAACTTGCTTTAAGATAGGTGTCTTTTCAACGCTGCAATTAAGGTGTCTATGGCGCTTTTATCAATCCCCAAATGGGTCACTAAGCGCATGCCTTGATAGCCCGGCGTTATAATAATCCCTTGTGCACGTAAATCAGCGGCAATGGTTTGAATATCAATGCCCGCATCTACATCAACGAAGACAATATTGGTTTGCGGTGGCTGTCTGCTGGTATCAAAACCAGGTAATGTATTTAATTGCGCTGCCAAATACTGGGCGTTTTGATGATCCTCAGCAAGGCGCTCTACATGGTTCTCCAACGCATACATTCCGGCCGCGGCGAGCATGCCTGCTTGACGCATACCGCCACCAAGCATCTTGCGAATGCGGCGCGCGGTATTGATAAAGTCTTGGCTGCCAACTAACAGAGAACCAACAGGCGCGCCTAACCCTTTAGATAAACAAATGGTAAACGAATCAAAGTACTTTACTATCTCGGTGATATCGACGTTTGCTGCCACGGCGGCGTTGTATACCCTCGCGCCATCAAGGTGGAGCTGAAGATGATGCTGTTGGCAAAATTGCTGTGCTTGCTTTAAATAGGCTAAATCCAGTACTTTGCCACCAATGGTGTTTTCTAGGCTCAGTAATTTTGTTCTGGCAAAGTGCGCATCATCGGGCTTAATTGCCTGCTTCACTTTGTCTAAGCACAAGCTGCCATCCGCTTCATTGTCGATGGGCTGTGGCTGAATAGAGCCAAGCACCGCGGCTCCCCCGGCTTCGTATTTATAATTATGTGCCTGTTGCCCACAAATGTATTCATCACCGCGCTGGCAATGACTCATTAATGCTAATAGATTCGCTTGGGTGCCTGAGCTGGTAAATAATGCCGCTTCAAAGCCATGCCGTGAGGCTGCGTATTGCTCAAGAGCGTTAACACTAGGGTCATCACCATAGACATCATCGCCAAGCTCTGCGTTAAGCATGTGCTCACGCATCGCCGGAGTAGGAAGGGTCACTGTGTCTGATCGAAAATCCATGAGTTGCCTGTCTTTCATTGTCGTTGTAATGCCGCTTAGTGTAACAACTGAGCGACATAAAGTGACTAATTTGAGGTGAGTTTAACTATTCGCGGTTAACTTCGCACTTAGCTGCTCTAAGCTTTGGCCTTTGGTTTCTTTAACAAACAGAAATACCAATAATAACGCGAGCATAGAGCACGCACTATAAAGTAAAAAGGTGGTGCTGGCACCAAAGGTTTCAAGCTCCCATGGAAAAATGAGCTGCACAGTAAAGCTGGCGGCATTATTTACCACCCCAACCACGGAGATAGCCACAGCTCGAATCGAGTTGGGGAAGATTTCGGAAAACATCACCCACATCACAGGGCCTAAAGACATGGCAAATGCAGCCACAAAAATCGAAATACCAGCCAACACTAAGGTCGCTGGCATAGTAATACTGTTGGCGATAATTTGCGCTTTGTATTTGCGATACTCTTGAGTGGTTAATCGTGACTTTAACGCGCCATTAAAGCTGACATCCGAATCAAAACGCTGAGCGGTAAGTGGCATCAACTTAGTGGTTGCCAAGTCTGGATGGGCTTGTTGTATTTGCGCTATCGCCTGTGGCGTCAGTTGATAGGTGGCCTGCTTAAAGCCCCAACTGCATAAGGCCATACTGAAACTAATGCCGATTAGGCCAATAATGAGTAACGGCCGGCGACCCAATTTATCAATACTGAGCATGGCCACCACAGTGAAAATAACGTTAATCAAGCCTATCCAAATGGCCTGGACAAAAGCGGCGTTGGTACCTACGCCACTTTGCTCAAATATGGTTGGCGCATAGAAAAACACCACATTTATTCCTGATACCTGCTGTGCTATGCCTAAGAGTAAGCCGATACCTAATGCTAACCTTAGCTTCTTACTGAACAGCAACTTTAGTTTAGCCAGTACTGAACCACTGCGATTGTAATCGCTGTTTAAGTCATTATTAATATTTTGCTGTTGCGATAGCGCCTGTGCTGGCGAGTATAGCTGCTGCAAAGTTTGTTGTGCCGCTGAATCTTGTTTTTTCATCAATAACCAGCGCGGACTCTTAGGCAGTGCTAGCAACATCAACATCCACAGTAACGCTGGAATTGCTTCTATTCCTAGCATCCAGCGCCACGTATTGCTGTCTAATTGCAGCCAGTTCACCCAAGGCAGCTGCGACTGGCTTAGCTGCAATAAAAAATAATTACTAAAATAGGAGATAAATAAACCAATCACGATATTTAATTGGTTTACTGAGACCAGCCTGCCACGTTGTTCCGGCAAGCTTATTTCAGCTATGTACATGGGTGCGACCATCAGCGCACAAAATGCCATACCACCAATAAAGCGCGCCAACACCAAAGTCTCAAAGGTGTTCGCAAAGGCCGATAATAATGCCGAAATAAAGTACAAGAATGCGGTGATCAACAAGGTTTGTTTTCGGCCAATGGCATCCGCCACTGGCCCTGCCAGCATGGTGGCTATCAAGCCCCCTAAAGTGGGCGCACTAACAACTAAACCTTGTTGCCAAGCACTGAGATTAAACTCTTCAGTGATAAAGCCAATGGCCCCCGATATCACTGAGGCATCAAAACCAAAAATAAAACCACCTAGCGATACAATTAGGGTATATTTCATTGCGTTAGATATCGACAGTGGTTTCATTTTTTTACCTTTTTAGCGCAGACACGGAGTCACGAGTAATTAATGTCGGTGGGAAGAGGTTGTCTACCTCAGGTTGTTTTTTATCTTTGTATACATGTTTTAATACCCAGCGAGCCGCGGCTTCTCCCATTTTTCGAATGGGGTTGTCGATGGTGGTCAGCTTAGGGTAAAGGTATTTAGCAAACAGCACGTCATCAAAGCCCACTATAGAGAGCTCTGAGGGCACTTTGATCCCCGCTTCTCTGGCAGCTGTCATGGCTCCGGAGGCCATTTCATCATTGGCGCACACCAAGGCAGTAAAATCGACCCCAGAGGCAATAATGTGATTTAGCGCGGCACTACCATCGGTCTCATGGTAACCGCCCTCGAAAAATAAACTCGGATTAAAGTCGATCCCCTGTTCTGCCAAGGCCTTTTTATGTCCAGCGAAACGTTGCTTGGCATCTAATTTAAATAGCGGACCACTAATATAGGCCACCTGCCTGTGCCCAGCGTTCAATGCCGCTTTAGTCGCCAAATAGCCACCGAGTTCGTTATCGGTATAAAAGCAACGCTCTGCGAGCTCTGGAATATGACGGTTCACAATCACCAGCTCAATATCCCGCTTTGATAATTCAATAAGATAGTCATCGCTTACGGCCTCGGCATGCACAATTAAGGCATCACAGCGTCTATCAAGTAAAAACTCTATGGCTTGTTGTTCTTTTTCAGCATCACTGTGACCGGCCGCAATAATGGCGTGTTTACCTGCATTGCGTAAGGTTGTTTCAATGGTACTCATCATGTCCCCAAAGAAAGAGCCATGCAGTTCAGAGACCAGTAAGCCAACACTGTTACTGCGGTTAGACGCCAACGATTGAGCAATTGCATTAGGCTTATAGCCCAGTTCAGCCATGGCGCTTAACACTTTGTCACGAGTCTTATCACTCACCTTAGTGTTGCCATTCATTACTCGCGACACCGTAGCTAAAGACACGCCAGCCGCTTTTGAAACCTCATAAATTGTTGCCATTTTTGTTTTTAACTCATCCGTTGTCGATGTAATGCATTCATTTTAAACCATTTACAAAACAAACGCCTCGCAATATCCATAACCAACAGAACATAATTTAACCCTGTTAACAAGACACCCACCCCAAAACCAATCAAACTGCATTTTAAATTTACCAGACACACACCTTAAATTTTAAATTAGCCAGACACCCATCTTTACTTAAAAGGTATCGATTAAGGCCTTTGTTTTCGCATCCGCGATTTACATAGAAGAAGACGCTTAATGCAAATGATTTAAAGGACAGTCACTCAAATAGTTTGGTTACAACTTGATATGGGTGTCTTTTATTTCTCACCTTTACTTATCACACCTAGATGGCTGTCTACCAAACGACCAAAGGTGGGTGTCTTTCAAGTTATCTGCTACCTAATTATCCTGAAGTGGGTGTCTGCTAAATTACCTCATAAGTGAAGTTATTCAGCTTATTTTCTTGAGGTAATCAAATCTCGGTATGCAAGGGCGCTCAATTTAGGAGTGCGCTTTTGCGTTTTGTAATCTACATACACAATACCAAAGCGTTGGGTGTACCCTTCAGCCCACTCAAAGTTATCCATAAGACTCCAAGCAAAATAACCACGGATATCTACGCCAGCATTTATTGCCTCATGCACAGCATTTAAATGGCCATTAAAGTAATCAACACGAACTTCATCCATTACACAGTCATTGTTTATGTCATCAGCAAATGCCGCACCATTTTCTGTAATGTATAAAGGAGGCAAGTGATATTGGGTGTTCAGCTGCGTTAATAAATCTCGAAAAGAGTCAGGCACCACCTCCCACCCCATGGTCGTTAGGTGTTCACACGTGGGTTCGACCGATTCATACCAACCTTTGCCATCGGCTCTGTAACGGTTATGGGTGTAGTAATTTACGCCAAGATAATCCAATGGCGCAGAGATGATGTCTAAGTCTTCAGGTTGTAGTTGGGGTTGTACTTCAGGGTCAAGTTGCTGCAATAATGTGGGGTAACAGCCATCGATTAGTGGCTTTAAATACCAGTGATTACAATAGTCATCCGCTATTTTAGCTGCATCAATATCTGCTTGAGTGTTTGTCGCTGGGATAGCATTGGCAAAGTTCAGCACAATACCGTGCAAACTATTAGGACAGTTTTGTCTTAACCTTGGCATGGCTAAACCATGAGCAAGAAGTAAATGATGCGCAGCTTGTCGCCCTGCCTGTTGTGATTTAATGCCTGGCGCATGGATGCCAACTTCATAGCCTAGGTGAGCACTGCAAAAAGGCTCATTTAAAGTGGTATAAGCATAAACCGCGTCACCTAACTCTCGACTTACTACATCGGCATAGTCGGCGAACGCATATGCCGTATCGCGATTCAACCAGCCGCCTTTTTCCTCTAGTGACTGAGGTAAGTCCCAGTGATAAAGCGTAACAAACACCTTTATCTGTTTAGCTACCAAAGCAGAGACGAGTTGTTTGTAAAAATCAATCCCTTGGCGATTAAGTTGACCGTCATCTAACATCACTCTTGGCCAAGACACAGATAAACGGTAAGCATCCACCCCTAGCGATTCAATTAGCTCAATATCTTGCTGCCAACGCGCAACATGTTCGCACGCTTGCTCGCCGTTACTGTTATCGATTATGGTACCGGGCTGCTCGCAAAACCTATCCCAAATAGACTCACACCGCTGTGCTTTGGCCCCTTCAATCTGAAAAGACGAAGTCGCAACGCCAAAAATAAAGTTCGACTGCATCATTTTCGAATCTTCTGGCAAAGTTAACTTTTTCATTATATTTAGCCTCAGTCAGCATCAAAGCCCAATCAGTACGGTTTCCGCGATAAAAAATCTGATTAGTTTGGCATTTTTATTTGAATTAACGCGCGCTTTCTGCAATTATCAACACAAATGTAAGCGCTTTCATCATGTAAATGTAAGCGCTTTACCAAAAAAAATCAACTAGGAGTTTCACGTGAGCGCACCGTCTCAACTTGATGCAACACCCACTACAGAGCCGCAACAGCCGGGTCAATACCGCTTTGCGCTAGGTGCATTAACCTCGCTGTTTTTTATGTGGGGTTTTATTACCTGTTTAAATGACATCTTGATCCCCTATCTCAAGGGAGCATTTGAGTTAAATTACACTCAAGCTATGCTGATCCAATTTTGTTTTTTCAGTGCCTATTTTGTGGTTTCTATTCCTGCAGGTCGCCTAGTAAGTAGGATCGGTTATCAGAAAGGGATTGTTTCAGGTTTACTAATCGCAGGACTTGGCTGCATTTTGTTCTATCCTGCAGCTGAAAGCGGCATTTACAGTGTGTTTCTGTTTGCGTTGTTTGTGCTTGCCGCTGGGATCACCATTTTGCAAGTTGCAGCGAATCCCTTTGTCAGCGTGTTAGGCTCCCCTGAAACGGCGCCTGCAAGGTTGACCATGACCCAAGCGTTTAACTCACTTGGCACCACAGTAGCACCATTTTTCGGAGCCATTTTAATATTCAGTGAAGGCAGTGTGGTTGAGGTCGGCGATGCCAGCGCAACGCAAATGCCATACCTGATGTTGGCCGCTATGCTGGCAGCCCTGGCCATTATTTTTGCTTTTTTGAAATTACCACAGCTCAAGGGCACCACAGAGCAAAACCAGCTTGGTGACTCAAAAGCATGGCACCATAAACACTTAGTGCTCGGCGCAATCGGTATTTTTGTTTACGTTGGTGCAGAAGTGGCCATAGGCTCAACACTGGTTAGCTTTTTACATCAGCCTGACATTGGTGACATGACTGAAGCGCAAGCTGCGAAATTGATTGCCTACTATTGGGGCGGTGCCATGGTTGGACGCTTTATTGGCGCCTTAGTGATGCAAAAGGTATCTGGCCGTATTGTACTAACATTCAACGCGTTATGCGCGTTTGCCTTAGTCATTATCGCGGTGCTGAGTGATGGCAAACTGGCTATGTGGAGCATCTTAGCCGTTGGACTGTGTAACTCAGTTATGTTCCCAACTATTTTCAGCTTGGCGCTCAACGGTCTTGGTAAGCAAACCGCTGAAGGCTCGGGTATCTTATGTTTGGCCATTGTTGGGGGTGCATTTATTCCGCTGCTGCAAGGCGTGCTTGCAGATGGCATCAATTTACAAATTTCATTTTTATTACCAGCTCTGTGTTATATCTATATTGCCTACTTTGGCTTTAAAGGGGCTGAACCTCAGCGTTTCAAGGGTAAAAGCTAATGAACAAAAAGAATACTTTACTCACTATTATTGCCGCAGCATTAGCACTTTCTGGCTGTGACAGTAAAGAAGTAGCAAGTACTAGTGACGACAAAAGCGTAAAAAACTGGCCGGTCATTGAATCAGCCGTAAAGTCAGACTCGGATATTGAAGCCAAAGTAGCTGAACTACTTAAGGACATGACTCTAGAGCAAAAAGTTGCACAAATGATCCAACCTGAGATCCGCAACATGACGGTGGAAGACATGCGCCAGTATGGCTTTGGTTCTTACCTAAACGGGGGGGGTGCGTTTCCTTACAACAACAAACACGCAACACCACAAGACTGGGTGAAGCTAGCAGAGTCTCTTTATCAGGCATCGATTGACGATAGCTTAGATGGTAGCCGCATTCCGACTATGTGGGGAACAGATGCAGTTCATGGTCATAATAACGTCGTAGGAGCCACTTTATTCCCACACAACATCGGCTTAGGTGCGGCCAACAATCCTGAGTTGATTGAAAAAATAGCGCAAATTACAGCCAAAGAGGTTCTTGCAACTGGCATCGATTGGATTTTTGCGCCAACCGTTGCCGTCGTTCGTGATGACCGCTGGGGACGAACCTATGAAGGCTACTCCGAGCATCCAGACATCGTGAGAAGTTATTCAAGAGCCATCGTAACGGGTTTACAAGGCTCACCTGAGCAGGACTTTTTAGGTGACACCCATGTAATTAGTACCGTAAAACATTTCGTGGGTGATGGCGGTACTGTGGATGGCGATGACCAAGGTGATAATATCGCCAGCGAAAAAGAAATGATTGCACTGCATGCACAAGGGTACGTTGGAGGCCTTGAAGCAGGTGCGCAGTCTGTGATGGCGTCATTCAACAGCTGGCACGGTGAGAAAGTACATGGCAGTCATTACTTGCTCACTCAAGTTCTGAAAGAACGCATGAACTTCGACGGTTTTGTTGTTAGTGACTGGAATGGCCATGGCCAAATTCCTGGTTGCACTAATGACAGCTGCGCCCAGGCAATTAATGCTGGTATTGACATTGTCATGGCACCGAACGACTGGAAGTCATTGTATTATAATACCGTTGAGCAAGTACAAAACGGTGAAATTGCGCAGACACGCATCGATGATGCAGTCACTCGCATACTAAGAGTTAAACTTCGAGCAGGCTTGTTTGACAGACCAAGCCCAGCCAATCGAGATTTCGCAGGCAAAACCGATATCATCGGTTCTGATGAGCATCGTGAAGTGGCTCGTCAAGCCGTGAGAGAGTCATTGGTGCTATTAAAAAACAAAGCCCAACTTCTGCCTCTTAATCCAAACCAAGACATTCTTATGGCAGGTGATGGCGCAGACAATATCGGCAAGCAATCTGGCGGCTGGAGCATTACTTGGCAAGGGACCAATAATACAAATGCCGACTTCCCCGGTGGTACCTCTATTTACGATGGCATAAAAGCACAGGTTGAAGCCGCAGGCGGCACAGTCACCTTGAGTGAGTCAGGCAATTACGACAACAAGCCGGATGTCGCTATTGTTGTATTTGGTGAAGATCCATACGCTGAAGGTCACGGAGATAGAGCCACGCTTGAGTATAAGCCACAAGATAAATCTGATCTGGAGCTATTAAAGCGCTTGCAATCTCAAGGTATTCCAACCGTCTCTATTTTTATTAGTGGACGCCCAATGTGGGTTAACCCTGAATTGAATGCCTCAGATGCTTTCGTTGCTGCATGGCTACCAGGCTCTGAAGGGGTTGGCGTCGCAGACGTGATCCTTAGCGATAAAGATGGAAAAGCAAAATATGACTTTACCGGCAAGCTTAGCTATTCATGGCCTAGCTCCCCCACTCAGATAGTTAACTTTGGCGACCAAGAGTACAACCCGCTGCTTGCTTATGGCTTTGGCTTAAGCTATCAAGATGACAATGTATTACCAGATACACTGCAAGAGGAGTTTGCCTCTGACTATGGCAGCCAACAAGGCGTTGAACTGCTGGTAAGGTCAATTAATAAACCTTGGCAAGGGCATTTATTCAATACTGAAGAGTCTTTACATATCAATGCAAATACTGCAGAGATCGGTGGCTTGAAATATCGTACAACTGACCGAGAAGTTCAAGAAGATGCTGTTATGTTAGCATTTGATGGCAGCACCAACAGCGGCTTCCGGTTAGCCAGTGAAAGCTATTTTAGGGAAGATTTGAGCCCGAATATACCTGACCAAGCAGCTTTAAGTTTTATGGCCCTTGTTGCAAGCAAGCCATCAGCGCCTGTGATGTTGACAATGAGCTGTGAAGGCGAAGCAGATACAGCAGGCTCCTGCACTGCTCAACTTGATATTAGTGAACAACTGCAATCAATGCCTGAAAACACATGGCAGACAGTTACTATAGGCCTAGATTGCTTCACTAGCCAAGGCTTTAATACCGCTAAAACGGTTGTGCCATTAGAGCTTGCGACCAAAGGTAAACTGGAACTTGGTTTGTCTGAAATAAAAATCGTGGCAGAAGAATCACCTACCATTCAATGCCAATAAGTGGAATTAATAGCTAAGCGGCTCAACTGCTTTACATACATTCGCTAGATTTGTTTTGTTTAGTAGACACCCACTGTTCAGTAGACACCCACCGAAATTAAGGTGGGTGTCTTTTTAAGAAAAGCACTGAAACTACTTTTTCCTCAAACTCTTTGTAATCCCCCTCACAAAAAATCAAAGGCCATGTTGGCTTTTTGCAAATTAGTATCTAACCTTTAAATTGCATTCAAAGGATTGAAGGTGAATTAATGGCAACCGCTAGAAGCAGACAAGTCTGTCTTAAAGAAACCCCATATTATCATTGTATTTCTCGCTGCGTTAGAAGAGCTTTTTTGTGTGGCTCAGACAGCCATACGGGAAAAAACTATGACCATCGTCGTCGCTGGGTTGAAAATAGACTACTGATATTACAAAAGGTTTTTTGTATTAATATTTGTGCATACGCAGTTATGAGTAACCATACGCATGTCGTATTACACGTCGACCTCGACAAAGCAAAAGAGCTCACTGATCATCAAGTTTTGCAGCGGTGGAGCTACTGTTACCAAAGCTGTGAAACCGTTAATAAGTTATTGTCTGGTCAGAGACTGCTCGAACACGAACAATTTAAAATCAAAACAAAGGCCAAAGAAATAAGAAGCCGACTAACTGACATTAGCTGGTTTATGCGTTCGCTAAATGAATACATCGCCAGAAAAGCCAATATTGAAGATCAGTGTACAGGCCGGTTCTGGGAGGGAAGGTTTAAGTCTCAGGCCTTACTAGACGAAGCAGCACTACTCGCATGCATGGCTTATGTCGATCTAAACCCAGTTCGGGCGAAAGAAGCTAAAACATTAGAAGGTTCTAATTTCACCAGCATTAAAAAGCGTCTTTTTCATGCCGATCCTGATGATCAACCACAGGGTTTATTGCCTTTTGCCACTGACCAAGAACATAGGTCTTTGCAGCAACAATTCTTGCCCATCAGCTTAGAAGCCTATATCGACTTAGTCAAAGTCACAGGGCAATGTATTCGCAGTGACAAACCTGGCCTCTTGCCAAAAGATTCTACCCTATTGAAGCGTTTAAAAATAAAGGCCATAGCCTGGATGAAAATGACAAAAGGGTTTGAGCATATCTTCCACGGTGCTGTAGGAAGGTCAAACTCTAAACGACGATTTTGCAGGGCTCTATGCTTCAAACGCCTCTCAGGTATCACCAGTTGCGCTCTATTACTTGGCTAGCAAGTTTTCATATTAACCATGTACTTATACAGTTAATGCGGCTGGCTTATTCATAGATTCCTCTACTGACTGCAAATGACCAATAAGGCTTATCTAAAGTAAACGATTCCCTAGCAATGACTATTGAATTAGCGTAGATCTAAAGAGTTTTCAATCCATAGAAACCTCCCACTCAATATATAAACCTTAAGGTGGCTGTCTACTAATTACATTGGGTGTCAGCTTAGTTCCTAGCCGGATCGACTACTTAGTCTCACTGTAAATTTGTCACCGAAAAGACAAGTTGTCACAACAAAAGTACCAACAATTTGAATGGGTGTCTTGTATAGACCTCTTGTATAGACCTTGTATAAACCTTGGCTACCTCGGACTTTTCTGTGCTTATCTCCATAGTTAAATTGCATGGCTGTCTACGTTTTATCGCACACCATAAATAAAAAAGCCGCTCAAAGAGCGGCTTGCTTATAAAGTATAATTAATTACCCATGCTGTATCTAAAACCAATGGAGTATCTTGGTCCATATTGTGCAGCGCTTAAGAATTGACTTTCAAAGCGGCTGAATGAACGCTCAGTCTCATTGGTTAAGTTAACCCCTTCAAAAAACACGGTTGTGCGTTCATTGATGTCATAGTTAACACTCAAATCCCATTGCAAGTATTCTTCCGCGTATTGTGGTGGCGCACTTGCACCCGAATCAGGAAGCCCTTGAGCAATTAGGTATTGGTCACGCCACGCCCCTGTTACTTTTACAGACAGCCCATCTTTCTCGTAAAAGACCTGTACGTTTGCCGAGTCACTCAGTCCGGCCAACACAGCTTGTGAAGCTAAGACATAGTTATCGTACTCAACATCGCCATCCACCATAGTGGCGTTGAAACCAGCACCAAAGCCAGAATCACCAAACAGATGTTGCACCGCAACTTCAACACCATTTACTTTACGAGAGCCGACGTTTTCCGGTGAGTTAATGGTCCATTCGATCAGCGGATCGGTGGCAGGATCGGGAAGAATACGGTTGTTCTCTCCAATTCCTACGCCATTGGCCACTATCTCATTGTAAATAGCGGCATCGGTTGCTTGCTCACCACGTGCTTCAATAGCAGCAACCGCGTCGTTCCAACGTTGTCCTTGGTAAACATCGTGCAAGCCATCAAACGTCGTTTTCACTTGGCTGTTATCAATCCAGTTATCAACGTCTTTCCAGAAAAGACCTACCGAGGCATAACTTCCCTCTTCATAGTAGTACTCTAAGCTAAGGTCGAAGTTAGTCGACTTAAACGGCTCCAAGTTTGGATTGCCTCGACTACCACTGCGCGAGTTCAACTTAGGTGATGGTGTCAGGCTTAAGTTGCCAAGCATATCGCCCAAAGTAGGTCGTGTTATGCTTTGGCCCCACGAAGCTCGGGTAACGAGATCTTCAGTAAGGTCCACTTTAATATCAACCATTGGCAACAAGAGGTCGTAATTACCTTCGTACTCAACCTCCACTAATTCACCGCCACTGGCAAATTGAGTCAGCCATTCAGAACCACCAGCCCAGTATACTTGCTCAGCTACACGGCTTTTTGCAGGGCTGACCACATCGGTTTCTTCGTAGCGCAAGCCAAGATTTACATAGACTTCATAGTCGCTCACCTCAAACATCCAGTTGCTAGAAAGGTAAACACTAATAGTTTCTTCTTCTACCTTATTAACCGGAAATCCATCAAAGCTACCAATCTCATATACATCACTGCCAATAACGTCTTCTGTGAGATACGCCTCTTGGCGAGCAAAGGCTTCATCAAGATCGAAAATATAAGTATAGCCCGGAGCCACGCCATTTTGACCGAACGCGAATTCATCTAAAAAGTTATTTAGATCAACACGTTCAAACATCGCATCTGGGAATATTTCAGCAAAGGTACCATTGTTAAAACCAGGCGCGTTGGCATTATTTGAGCCACCCCAGCCACTTAAGGTTTGCTTTGTATAGGCCGCACCAAATTTCACCGTTTCCAAGCCAATGTCAGTGTAAGTAAATAACTGACCATCCAGTTGTACTTGTGACACCTCAGACTCGCCTGGGGTTCTGGTAAAGATGCTGAAGTTTGAGCCAATTTCAGCTGGCTGAACTTCATTTGTGCCGTTATCCCAGTTAATATTGTAGCCAGGAACGTCACCTTCTCTAAAGAAGTATTCTTTCGTTGTCAACGCAGCAGAGCCAAGGATCACCCTAGCATTAGCATTTAACCCAGAGTCCATACCATTATCTGTGGTGGTTTTTGAGTTATGCGCATCTAGAGTAAAGCTAAGGTTCTCGCTCGCCTGCCAATCAATATTAAGGCCAGTGGCTTTTGAGTCTACTTCAGTGGTTTCACGAAATGCGGTAAACGAAGCATCATCGCCTGCCGAGTTATAGTAAATGGCAGTACCGTTCTCATCGAGCTCATAAGCGTTACCATTGCCACCAAAGGAGCCATTCCAAATACCCCAAGAGAAAGAGTTATTGCCCGTGACCGCATTTGAAATGGTGTGATCTAGAGTGATCACTAAGTCATCGGTGGGTGCATATTGCAATGTCGCCTGAGCGTTTAGGCGCTCACGTTTGACATCGTCTTTAGAAAAGCTCACTTCTTGCGGGAAAAATGCCGCAGACACATACTCGCCATTCTCTCCAGCGCTGGGATCAAAGAACTGCTTAGCAGGCATGCCATCCTCGTCCATAGGGCGGTTATCAACAATATTTTCTGCATCCACAGATAGGGTTGGGTTGACCAACCACGATCTCACATTCGCAGCTTGACGTTGAAAATCACGACGGTGGTAGGAGAAGTTAGCCGAAACCCCAAAGGTATCATCCGCAAACGTATTACTGTATATACCGGCAATCTCAGGAGTTACCTCATCACCCTCTTCCACTGAAGAGTCGTGAATGCCTTTGGCCATAAAAGAATAACGCTCACCAGAACTTTGTAATGGCTTGGCCGTCACAATATTAACGGTTGAACCCAATCCACCTGTAGGCGACTCTGCGCGCGCGGTCTTCATTATCTCAAGAGCACTCACGCCCTCAGAGGAAAGGTTTTCAAAGTTAAAAGAGCGGGTAAAACCTGTACCGGCCATTTGCCGGCCATTAAGTGTAACCAGGTTAAAAGAAGGCCCAAAACCACGAACTGTAATTTGGCTACCTTCACCATTTGAGCGACTTACCGACACCCCGGTAATACGCTGCAATGATTCCGCTAAGTTGGTGTCTGGGAACTTACCCATTTCCTCAGCAGAAATGGCATCCATTACACCTGGTGATGAACGTTTCAGGTCCATTGAGCGGATCAAACTACCTCGGATCCCTTTAACTTCAATGACCTCAACTTTCTCTGCTGATTCTTGTTGCTCTGTTTCTTCTGCTTGCGCCACTGCAATTAAACCGGCATTGGCGGCCATGGCTAATGACAGTTGGATAGCAAGCTTGCTTTTATTGAATTTTTTAGTATTCATGATTGCCCTGCGACTCTATTCTTGCTGCACGCTACCGAGCTTAAGGCTCGGTAGCAGCCGGTTAATTACTGGTTATCTATTTCAACATTATCTAAGCGGTAAACTGCGCCTTCTCCTAAGCCCCAGCTTGGGAATACCATCACCACGTCAATCGCGCTAATATCTAAACCAGCGTCATACAGTGCTTGTAATGAGAAGGTATAGGTTTGCCACTCACCAGCTTTTGGAGCTTGACCTTCAATGCTATCGGCCAAGGCGAGTTCAACCGCAGCGCTTGCATCGTTCGATTCGATTTTAAATAACCACTGCGCATCGGGGTTAGATGGCGCAGAAGTGATTTTCATATCAAACCTGACAACTCCAGACTCTAATAAATGTGAAGCATCGTAATAAACACCATCGTCAGCCAAGAAGCCCATTACAGTAGGTGTAGAGCCAATCACAAATTGTGCAACTTTACCGTGTGCAGCATCTTCATCCGTTTCGACTGTTGGCGTTGAGCCACCACAGCAATCCCAAATTTGCCACTGCTCAGCCGCTTCTTCTTTGAATAAGCTCAAGCCGCTGGCCGATTTGTTCGCCTCAGGATGGTAGATTTTAGCATTATCAACTCGATACACCGCACCGTTGCCCGTTCCCCACGCTGGGAAAATCATCACTACGTCGATGGCACTTGGGTCTAAGCCTGCTTGTGCCAAAGTGTTTAAGTTGAATGTGTACGTTTGCCACTCACCTGCTTGAGGTGTGTGTCCTTCATTGGCTGTTGAAAGATCCACTTCTACAGCACTCGCTGCGTTGTCGGATTCTACTTTCAGTTTCCAAGTTGCAGCAGGGTCGTTTGGCATGCTGACGACTTTCATTTCAAACTGCAGCACGCCACCGTCTAACAGAGCACTGGCATCGAAAGGTTTACCTGCGCCGCCAACATCTGTACGAGTAGAGAAACCCATAACGGTTGGTGCTTCGCCAATAGCAAACTCAGCAACAATGCCATGCTCGGCATCATCCGACACCTCTACTGGCGTTGATCCACCACAGCAGTCCCATAGTGGCCAATCTGCATTCACTGAATCTTGGAATAAGGTTAGCTCTGGAAGCGACGTATCTTGCGCAATTTCAACGTCATCAACAAGATAAACCGCGCCATTACCCATGCCCCAAGCAGGGAAAATCATCAGCACATCAATGGCTGAAATATCTAAGCCTGCGTCGGCCAGTTGTTGTAAAGTAAATGTATAGGTTTGCCATTCACCTGCAACCGGTGCAGCACCTTCACTGCTTGCCGTTAAATCAAGTTCAACAGCCGTCGCTGCGCCCTCACTTTCAATCTTAAATTTCCATGGTGCAGATGGGTCAGAAGGGAGCGAGGTCACTTTCATGTCAAAGCGAACATACCCAGACTCTAACATGCCAGAAGCATCAAATGGGCTTGGCTGTGCTTGAGGATCGGTTAAGAACTCTGCACGGCTAATAAAACCATTAACCGTAGGCGCTTCACCCACTAAAAACTCCATTACGTTGCCACGCTCAGGGTCTTCGACTAGTCCAGGAGTTGAACCACCGCAGCAATCCCAAGCCGCCCAATTTACATTGAGCTCATTGTCGAAAATGGTTAAATTTTTAGCAGCACCTGATGATGGTGGCGCCGGTACTGGCGCTTCGCCTTCAACGAGAGCATCGTCTAAATCATCATAGCCAGGACGCACTGTTTCACAACCGCGACCAGTGTCTGGGTTAGACGCACATTCATACACTCTAACGTAATCCACTACAAAAGATTGACCTGCAGCAAAAGCACCTGCGTCAATACCAGTATTGTTTACGTTTTCAGGCCAGTCACCACCAACAGCTAAATTCAGGATTAAATGAAACTGTTGATCAAATGGCGCAGTATCCCAATGGGTAACCAGTTCACCCGAGCCTTGCTCGAAATATTCGGCAAACCAACCTCGGTGTTTAAGGCCAACGGCCTCATCTTTGGAGTTGTAGCGAACCTCAGACTGACGCTGCGTTGCATACAGGTAACCATCCATATACCAACGGATCTCTCCTTCTTGCCATTCAATGGCATAGGTGTGGAAATCATCAGCTGGGTTTACACCATCCGGTAGTGCGTAAGCTTTACCTGAGCTGACGTTGTTAGGCCAGTCTCGGCCGTAATGAAGTGTGCCATGAATATTGGATTCAACACTGCCGTCTTCATTTGCTACTTTTAAGTTGACGGCCTCCACAATATCGATTTCACCCGACTTAGGCCAGCCACCGTAAACCTCATCGGTCGGTAGCATCCAAAATGCAGGCCAACTGCCTTGACCGCTTGGTAATTTAGCTCGCATTTCTATGCGACCATATTTAAAGTCAGCTTTGTATTTTGTATTCAGTCTAGCTGAGGTATATGGCTTTTCAGCGCCCTCTGCGGCAGGCAAAGCAACGATGTTTAACATGCCGTCTGAGATAAAGGCATTTTCATCGCTGTCGGTATAACATTGCTTTTCGTTATTACCGCCTCCAGCACAATTGACCTCTTTGGTCCAATTGCTTGAATCAATGTTGTCAGCATCAAACTCGTCGCTCCAAACTAGCTGCCAGTCTGCCACTGGCGCTGTGGTGTCAACAGATTGATGATTTGTTTCGGTCTCGGCGCTGCCGCCACAACCAGCTAGTAGTGCTACTGACATAGCACTCACTAGTTTACTGAAATTTATTGCTGCACTCTTCATCAGTTACCCCGATGCAATACTTTGTTGTCAAATAATTGATAGCTAAGAACTTTATTTTTATCAAGCCGCTCAAGATTTACTTGCTTAAAGCGTCCCCTTAGCAACATGTAAGCGCTTACAAAAACATTCAAAAAAACACGCGTTTTATGTAAGCGCTTTCACAAAAGTAAACTATGTAAGCATCTTCGTCAATAAATATACTTAAAACGGTAATAATTAATTACCAAAAAGTTGCACCTTAATTAGACACAACGCACTTTTTACGCCTTACGCCCTGAGGCTTTGAAATGACTAATAAGCAGACACAAAAATAACAGACACCCACCCTATTTTTTATTTCTTCACTCACTAAGAAAAATAACAGACACCCATCTATTGTTACCCTCACTGCTTCTCATCTATACACCTCAAGCTTGATAATCACCCCAATATTAATGAACAAGACACCCACCTTATTTTTGGTTTTTTCACTCACTCAGTAATTAACAAGACACCCACCCTACTTTTGATTTCTTCATTCACTCAGTGTCTATTGTAGTGGCATAGTTAATTTGGCCACCCATTAAGAAAGAAATGTTATGCTAATAAGCATACAAATTTGGGTGAAAAAATGACGAAATTAAAACGTGCAACGTATTCTGCGGCAATCAAATTAGAAACAGCCCAGCTTGTAGTTGACCAAGGCTACACACAAGAAGATGCAGCTAAGGCGATGGGGGTTGGTAAATCAACAGTAAGTAAGTGGGTCACTCAATTAAAGCAAGAACGGAATGGCCAGACACCCACAGCGTCACCAATGACACCCGAACAAATTGAAATTCGTGAGCTTAAAAAGCAAATTCAACGCATTGAATTAGAAAAGGATATATTAAAAAAGGCTACCGCTCTCTTGATGTCCGACTCCCTGAACAATTCTCGTTAATTGAGAAGTTAAATCAACGAGAGCGTTACCCAATTAGCGTGCTGTGTAGCGTATTCAATGTGCATCGCAGCAGCTATAAATATTGGGCCATACGGGATACAACGCCTACACCAGAGCAAATAAGACTAGAAGCGGAAGTTAAAGCCATACATGCAATGAGCGGCGGTTCAGCTGGGGCACGGACAATCGCGGCAATCGCAACGAATAACGGCTTTGAATTAAGCCGTTATCGGGCCGCTAAGCTGATGGTTAAACTGAAACTAGAGAGCTGCCAAGTACCAGAACATCAATATAAACGGGGTGGTAATGAGCATCTTGAAATCCCAAATTTGTTAGATAGGCAGTTTGATGTTGTTGAGCCGAATACGGTGTGGTGCGGTGATGTGACGTATATTTGGACAGGCAATCGCTGGGCCTATTTAGCGGTCGTTGTTGATTTATTTGCACGTAAGGTTGTTGGTTGGGCAATGTCGTTGTCGCCAGATACTAACTTAACGCTAAAAGCGCTTGAACTCGCGTATGAGAGCAGAGGCAGGCCAAGCGGATTGATGTTTCACTCAGACCAAGGAAGCCATTATACAAGCTTGAAGTACCGCCAACGTTTATGGCGCTATAAAATCACACAAAGTATGAGTCGGCGCGGGAATTGTTGGGATATAGATAATAAACTTAGTCATACTGACAGTGAATATCTGACCCGTGCTGGGATTGATAAAATATCTTTGTGTTGACCTGTCGATATTCATTAGTCAGTCATTTCATGATATTCAGTATCAGTGACCTAATAGGAGCATTGTATTGCAACATCTGTGTCCAGTCCTGTTACTGAGACTGTGAGGGCTGAGAATATGAATCGCAATGACATTTCTAACAATTTAACATTAGGTGTCGATACTCATTTAGATAACCATGTTGCTGTACTCGTTAATGATATTGGTCAAGTTGTCGACACCCAAGAGTTTACTGTAAATTCAACCGGCTATAGCCAACTGTACAAATGGTGCAAATCATTTGGAAAGGTGACCCAAGCAGGATTAGAAGGAACAGGCACCTATGGTGCTGGCTTATGTAAGTTCTTACAAGAGAAAAAGATTAGTGTTTTTGAAGTTAACCGCCCTAACCGCGCAGTAAGAAGGTTAAGAGGTAAATCGGATCCAACGGATGCTGAAAATGCGGCTCGTTCTGTATTAGCCAAAGAGTCTACGGCAATCCCTAAATCTCATGATGGCATAGTTGAAGCAATGAGGTTTTTAGTGGTCGCACGGAAAAGCTCTGTAAAATCTAAGACACAAGCAATAAATCAAATTCGAGCTTTACTTGTGACAGCACCAGAGCATATTCGTCAACAGTGTTATGTTCCTTCAAGTTACCGCTGCATTGTTGCTTGTAAAGCATTAGAAATGAATTCCGAAAACATACTTGAAGAAACATTAATATCAATGTTAAAGCTGCTAGCAGAGCAATGGGTAATGCTGTCACAAGAGCTAAAAACAATTGATAAGAAACTTAAAGCATTAACCAACTCAGCAGCTTCAACGTTACTAGAACAGTATGGCATTGGAAGCTATGTCGCAGCTACACTACTTGTGGCTGCTGGTGACAACCCTGAGCGACTCAAGAAGGAATCATCATTTGCAGCCTTATGTGGAGTTAGCCCCTTAGATGCATCCTCCGGTAAAAAGCAACGTCATAGGTTAAACAGAGGCGGTGCAAGAGATGCAAATAATGCACTTTGGACTGTAGCTTTAATTCGAATGCGTAATGATTTCAGAACTAGGAAATATGTAGAGAAGCGTTCATCAGAAGGGAAATCAAATAAGGAGATCCAGCGCTGTTTAAAACGTTACATTGCAAGAGAGTTATACCCAATTATAGTTTCTGATTTATCAAAGCTAACGTGACCTTGACATAGGAGCGTCAATGCGCCAATGGAGCGATTTTTTAGAAGCTTTAAAACGGAGTGGATGGCAAAGGTTGGATACGAAAGCTTTAAAGAAGCTAAATATAGTGTGAGTGATTATATCAACGGATATTACAACAACGTTAGGCCACATCATTATAATGCTGGTTTAGCACCAAATGAATCAGAGATTAGATACCAAGATTCTAAAACTGTGGCCAAAATTAGTTGACCACTACACTATAAAGTTCACTGTCGTGAATCTCTATCACCCCTGGCCATCGTGTTAAAGAGAAAAAGATACAAGACACCCATCCTATTCTTCATTTCTTCATTTCTTCATTTCTTCATTTCTTCATTCACTCAGTGTCCATAAAGTTCACTGTGGTGAATCACAATTACCCTTGGTCATATACTCTATAAAATGCTTAAGAAATGATATTAGTAAGACACCCAGCCATTGTTACCACCACAACTTCACGGCGATACATCTTAAGCTTTGGTAATCGAATAGCAGACAGCCATATTATTGAACCCTGCTACACAAGAGGTAACAGATAGCTAATTACTGATCACTAAAGCTACTCAGCTTTGTGCAATTTTGTACAAGACTTTCATCGGTAGTAGCGATACTCTGATAAAGATTGGAAGGAGGGATTATGCAACAAGCAAAGTTTACTGTTCACCGTGACTTAGGGGATCTTGAGGTATTGCATACTATTGATAAGCAAAATGATTTTGGCAAGCATAACCATAGTGGTTACACACTTGCTTTGGTTGATAATGGCGCTCAGCGCTTTTATCGCTCTGGAGCACAGCATTTTGCCCCAACTGGCAGTGTTATTTTAATTAATGCAGAGCAAATACATGATTGCAGAAAAGCCTGCGATGGGGTAGCGTCTTATCGCTCACTTTACCCAACACCCGAGCTTTACAATAACATCATGGGCTCACAGCAATCCCTGTCACCTTTTTTTAAGCAAGCAGTCATTAACGATAAAACAATAGCTCAATCAATGCATAGCACTTTTACCGCTTTAGAGCAGTCGGAATCGTTACTGCTAAAACAATCGATGCTGATCGAGCTATTTTCTCACCTTTGCCAAAGGTCAGGAAATGTAAGCTTTAAAAGCAATGAGTTAAGTGCTAAAACACGAATTTCTTCAGCTACAAACTGGTTGCTTGAAAACCTGTACAAAGATATGTCGGTGTCGGAGCTTGCAGCTAAAGCGAATATGAGCTCTTTTCAGTTTATTAGACAATTTAAGCAGCACGTGGGCCTTACTCCACATGCCTTTCAAATACAGCATCGACTTAATAACGCTAAGGCACTAATCAGAAAAGGACTATCAATAACCGAGGTGGCAACAGTCGTGGGCTTTTATGATCAAAGCCACTTTAATCGACATTTCAAGCGCAATATGGGGATCACCCCTAACCAATATAAGCGGGCCTGCTAATGATCAAAGTTGCTTTTTCAAAAGGCTTTTGGGACATGCTGCCACTGAATTTAGCGGTACTACCATGGGGTATCTTGTGCGGCTCTCTCGCTATTCAAAATGGCTTTACACCACTGGAAACTCAGCTTATGTCCCTGCTCGTTTTTGCAGGCTCGGCGCAATTAGTGGCTATTGAGCTAATTGCAAAAGACACCTCACTGATTACTTTACTCGTCACCACATTTATCATCAGTGCCAGACACCTCCTTTATGGTTTGGCAATTCGTAATAAAGTCATCGAGCAACCTTTGCGATGGCGCGGACCGATTGCCTTTTTGTTGACTGACGAACTGTTTGCTTTTTCTCATCATCCTAGAGCCTATCGCAGCAAATTGCGCCTCTATTATGCACTTTTTGCCGGTGGTAGCTTTTACGTTGCCTGGAATCTGTGGACGTTTATTGGGATCAGTGCAGGTCAGTTCTTACCGGATCTAAGCAACCTTGGACTGGACTTTGCCATAGCCGCAATTTTTATCGCACTGGTTATTCCAAACATAACCAACCTCGCTGTTTTACTAGCTTGTGTAACCACTGCAACAAGCATGATTTTCTTTAAAATCATAGAATTCGAATTCGGCCTTATCGCCGCCGCATTGCTTGGAATGTTTGTTGGCTATTATATTCAAGGTTTTAAGGAGCGCGCATGATTATAACCATACTCGCCATGGCATGCGTGACTTTTGCCACTCGCTATGTTTTTTTAGCAAGAAAGCTCCCCTTTACCATTGGCGCAAAGATGCAACGCTTACTTAGTTATAGTGCTCCCTGCGTGTTAACAGCCATTTGGGTGCCTATCGTTTTTCTTAAAGAGGAACGTTTGGCAATCAATACCGAAAACCCTTATTTAATTGCTGCGACGGTTGCTGTTTTATTGGCATATAAGTTTAAAAATTTATACATTACAACGCTTGGCAGTTTAGCCGTATTCTACGTTTTCTTCTGAACCCGCACAGGCTGATATAGTGACCGATAACGGTAATAACCAGGCATACGGTTTATGAGGCTCAATCGACCATGCTTGGAGTTGCTGTGTAAGACCACTAGCAGAGACTTTATCTGCTGTATTTTTCAGTAAGCCAGTAACATACGCTTTTCTGCCGATGGCATTCACGGGAAATACCATATTACCTACGTCGGTATACACCAACAGCTCTAAATCACTTGAAACAACAAGCTTCATCCAACAGCCCAGCTTTCGACACACATCCACTATCTCGCCACTGATGGTGATATTATCGTGATTTATTGCCAAAAGGCTCTTTTCGATTTCGCTTGGTGTTAACAAACTAGACATGTCTGCGCCCCCCGCGAATTTTAGGGGTTGGGTGAAGTTGTGCTTTGAGAACAGAGCCATCGAAAGCGCTGTTAACATTGTAGAATCCTGCATCATTTAAGCTCCCTGCCACACTTCAATAACAAAAATATAACAATAAAAAAATTGAAAACACAACTAAAAAGCAGTAAACAGTTAAAAAACAGTAAATTATTATGAGATCTATCTCTCGCTTCAGCGCCTTAACAAAAAATCAAAACGCGAATTATTGAAAACGCTTAACTAATAGC
Source organism: Pseudoalteromonas sp. UG3-2 (assembly GCF_037120705.1). NCBI lineage: Bacteria > Pseudomonadati > Pseudomonadota > Gammaproteobacteria > Alteromonadales > Pseudoalteromonadaceae > Pseudoalteromonas > Pseudoalteromonas sp. UG3-2. The sequence continues at coordinate 260,845 of NZ_JAWLJU010000001.1, forward strand.
AATTGCACACACTCTTCAGCCAGTTTATGTGGCTGGATACCCCGTTCGCTACATTGAAAGTTCCGTAATTAAAGCAACCATCTAGCGAAATTTTTACCATCTTTGCATAAATAAATGAAAGTAGCCTAGGCTAAGGCTTACTTCGAAAACGATGTAAAGCCATACCCCAGTGCAAAACAGACATCTTGCTCAATAACACTGGCATAGTGAATTTTGTACCTAAAGCGATCGTATTTTTTTACTTCTGCGTTTATTACTTTATACCATTTACAACGCCAGAGATATTTATGATAATGATTTTTATTTATGTTCAAGAGGTAATAAAATGCGCAATCTAATCACGTCAGTCTTAACCATCGTTGGCCTCAGCCTTTTTAGTGGTAACGCCAAAGCTAATGAGTGTGAACTCACCATTGAAGCAAACGATATGATGCAATTTTCAACTAAAACTTTATCTGCCCCTAAAAGTTGTGAAGAAGTGACAGTCACTCTTAAGCACACTGGCAAACTCGCGGCGACAACCATGGGACATAACTGGGTACTAACGAAAAGCGAAGATGTGAAAGCCGTTGCCACAGATGGCATGTCAGCCGGTGCGCAAAATAGCTATGTAAAACCAAATGACAATCGCGTCATTGCGTTTTCAGAAGTCATTGGTGGTGGCGAGCAAACCAGTGTGACTTTCAGCACCAAAGGAATGAGCGATTCACAGTCATACAGCTTCTTTTGCTCCTTCCCTGGACACTTTTCAATAATGCAAGGAACATTTAGCCTTAAGTAACCAACCTACGACTGCTGAAGTTACCGGCTTCGGCAGTCGCTCCCCCTGAATTTAAAACAGACACCCATTAAAAGATTTAAAGCAGACACCCACCTAAAAAGCAATTAAACAGACACCCACTTTAAAAACCAAATAACACTTCAAAGCATCAAAGCAACAAACCACCAGAGCTTGCATGGCCATCACTTCAGCGGTTATACAGTGGTCGCAGCCATTCAGTCGCTAAAAGGCATAAAATCACCACATTTTACAGCAAAATACCGCTACTGTCTGACTAGCGATGTAGAAGCCCTTGAATAAAATCCCTAAAATGATTACAATTTTTGTAAATAATAATGATTATCACCCTCATGAGCTTCTTTGTACTTATTCCTGTTTGGTTTGCAGTTACCGCCTTATACGCTAGTAGCCCAAAACAAATCATACTGCAGCAACCACTCTCTAAAAGCGTTTCGTATTCATTAACCTTGCCACTTACTGTGCTGGCAGTGGTGCTTTTATCTTTTGAATTTGATTGGGTGTCTGCTGTTTTAGCTATCTTAGTCATGACCATGGCGTTTGGGGTGGCTGTCACCCTTATTTGTGGCTACTCCAAAAAACGTTATACCGTGGCATCATCGCTACTAATTACATCAGCTTTGCTGATAGGAGGGCTGCAGCATGTGGTCTAAAACATGGCTAGGCTTTTTTGTTGGCTTATTATTGTCCATTTCTGTCGTATTAAACTTAAATCTACTGCTGCCCTTCTCTGAAGCGAGCTTGCTGATGCTTGGACTTATTTTGGCATTTCCCATTTGGGCCGCCGTGTTGCTTTGGAGTTATAGCCACAACAGCGTTAAAACCGCCTGCAAACCCATACTGGCGGTACTGTTGCCGTCTGTTGCGTTAAATATCACGTTAGTATTAATGGCCTAGGGAGAGACCATGAAAAACCAAACCATAAAGTCGTTAACAGAAGCCCATGCGTGGATTGGCGTTATCATTTCCACGGTGTTATTTGTTGTTTTTATTGCCGGCTCGTTCAGTTTATTCAGAGATAATATCAGTAGTTGGGAGCGTGCAGAGCTGGCTAAACAAGTGGGGGAATTTAGCGGCGCCATATCTTACGACAAAGCCATTGCAACCATTGCACACCAATATGATGTCGACACCGATCACGGCTTTTTTATGCTTGAGCCAAGCGCGCACAACCCCTTTATCGAAGTCTATTTTGCCACGCATTTAGAGGCCCCCGATCCTATAAGCGGTGAAGACCATCAAGATCAACACTTATTGCTCTCCCCCACCAGCGGCAAAATCTTAGCCGATGCCAACCGCTTTGAATTTGCTACTTTTTTGTACGAGCTTCATTATGATCTTGGCTTAGGTAAGTTCGGGCTCTACTTTGTGGGTGTCATCACCTTGTTCTTTTTTGTCGCCATTTTAAGCGGCATTTGCATCCATTGGCGTAAGCTAGCAAAAAACTTTTTTCAATACCGAGCCCATAGCAGCAAAGACAGCAAGCTCGATGCTCACAATCTGATTGGCACCATGGGACTCCCCATACACCTAATGTATGCGTTTACTGGGCTGGTGTTTAATCTAGTGATTATTTATCAAATATCCTACGCAGTGTTGCTTTATGGCGGCGATCAAACCGCACTCCTGCAAGCCGCAGGATTCAATGAGCCCAAAGTCACCGCCGCGCAACAACCTATGGCAATGACCGGGGTAGATGCGTTGCGCACCCGCGCTGTAAATACCTTTGAAAACGCAGAAATAAACGTGGTAGAAATCACCCACTTTGGCGACAAAAACGCCGTGGTCAGTTTCACAGCAAAAAGTAACGACACCTTCTCAAACCTCAACGAAGTGCAGTACAGCCTGTTTAATCAAGCACAAATTTATCTCACCCAAGATAACTACGACAACGCGGTGCGAGCCGGGCTTGCAACCATTGCCAGTCTGCATTTTGGCGATTTTGCAGGCTACGGCATGCGCATTGCATTTTTGCTGCTGGCATTGGCAACCGCTTACGTGATTGTCACCGGCAACTTAATGTGGATTGCTAAACGCAGCAAACAGCGCCATTACATTGCCGGCAAAGTGCGCTTTGTAAAACACCTCAGTGCCGGAGCCTTTACGGGTGTGTTGTTAGCTATCGCCAACGGCTTTTTGGCCACGGCCCTAATAGAAAGTAGTTACAGCGAAAAGCTAACGCTAATAAAGTATTGTGTCTTTGCCAGTTTTGCTTTTGCGCTAATCAGCACTCAGCTGGTAACCAAGTTATTCTCCTACACTAAAACTCTACTTGGGCTCACCGCCTTGAGCTTTATAAGTAGCATTGTCATTATTTTGGTAGCCCTTGTTTGCCAGTTCAATCAACTGCCTTGGCAAACTCGCCTTGATCATTGCATAGTCATCGCACTACTGGCCTTATTTGCGTTTATTTGTAGCCAAGCAATTAAACAGCTCAACCAAGCAGAGCACGTCAGCCAGGCTAAAACTGTCTCAGAGTATCAATTAACTAGCCAAACACAATAATACTGTCTCTTAGGCCCAAATGGATAATAATTGGGCCTTTCTCCTGCGCTTATCAAAAGTGGCAGAGGCCACCTTTAGCAGCTACTTTTACTTATCAGTAGGCTTTAACTCACGCAAAGCAGCTCACCCACCCCGGTTGAAATTTGCAATGGTCGCACAGAGGTCATTGTTATACACATTTCACTGTTAAGGTGAGTTTTTATTATTACTGTCATCAGAAAAAGGAAAGATCATGGCTAGCAAGCAGCAATCTCCGTCAGTATGTCCATTTGCACATGGGGCAAATACCTCTTCAGAGCACAGTGATCACCAATGGTGGCCACACACGCTCAATCTCGACATTTTGCACCAGCACGATAACAAAACCGATCCAATGGACGCTGACTTCAATTACCGAGAAGAGTTTCAAAAGCTGGATTATCATGCCTTAAAGCAAGATCTTCATGACCTAATGACCGACTCACAACCCTGGTGGCCAGCTGATTGGGGCCATTATGGTGGACTGATGATCAGAATGGCTTGGCACGCCGCGGGAAGCTACCGAGTAGCCGATGGCCGTGGTGGTGCCAATACTGGCAATCAACGCTTTGCGCCACTGAATAGCTGGCCCGACAACGGTAACCTCGATAAAGCAAGGCGCTTGCTGTGGCCAATCAAAAAGAAATACGGCAATCGCATTTCATGGGCCGATCTTATGGTGCTGGCAGGCAACGTTGCATACGAGTCCATGGGCTTTAAAACCTTTGGCTTTGCCGGCGGCCGCGAAGACATTTGGCATCCAGAAAAAGACACCTACTGGGGCAGTGAAAAAGAATGGCTTGCCCCTTCTGACAATGAAAATAGCCGCTACAGCGGTGAACGTGAACTTGAAAACCCGCTCGCAGCCGTGATGATGGGCCTTATTTACGTAAACCCCGAAGGCGTTGATGGCAACCCAGATCCGCTTAAGACCGCAGCCGACATGCGAGAAACCTTTGCCCGCATGGCCATGAACGATGAAGAAACTGTTGCCCTAACCGCCGGAGGTCACACGGTAGGTAAAGCCCATGGTAACGGCAAAGAAGAGAACCTTGGTCCAGCTCCAGAGGGCGCCGAGCTGCATGAACAAGGGTTTGGCTGGATGAACCACAAAACGCGGGGCATTGGCCGTGATGCCGTCACCAGTGGTATTGAAGGCGCTTGGACCACTAATCCAACGCAATGGGATAATGGCTACTTTTACCTGTTATTCACCTATGAATGGGAGCAAACCAAAAGTCCGGCTGGGGCTTGGCAATGGCAACCGGTGAACATTAAAGAAGAAGACAAACCCGTTGACGTCGAAGATCCCACTAAGCGTTGTATGCCCATGATGACCGACGCCGATATGGCGCTAAAAATGGATCCAGAATATCGCAAAATTTCAGAAAAGTTTTATGCCGACCCAGCAGCGTTTGAAGACGCGTTTGCCCGCGCTTGGTTTAAATTAACCCACCGCGATTTAGGTCCGAAAAGCCGTTATTTAGGCCCAGAAGTGCCCAATGAAGACTTACTTTGGCAAGATCCCATCCCCAGCACCAATTACACCTTAAACGACAGCGAAATAGAGGCACTGAAAACCCAAATAATGGCCACCAACCTCACCGCATCGGAGCTCATATGCACCGCTTGGGATAGCGCCCGCACCTTTAGGCAGTCTGACTTTAGAGGTGGAGCCAATGGCGCGAGGATCCGTTTAGCACCGCAAAAAGACTGGCATGCTAACGAACCAGAGCGCTTAAATAAAGTACTAAACACCCTCGAAACCGTGCAACAAAACTGCGGGGTCACCATTAGCATGGCCGATCTCATAGTACTGGGTGGCTGCGCGGCTGTGGAACATGCGGCGGCGGCAGCAGGAGTCACCGTTAAAGTACCATTCACTCCCGGCCGAGGGGACGCCAAACCCGAGCAAACCGACATTGAATCGTTTGAAGTACTGGAGCCCGTACACGACGGTTTTCGCAACTACCTCAAGCAAGACTATGCGGTAAAACCAGAGGAAATGTTGCTCGACAGAGCACAGCTAATGGGCCTCACCGCAAAAGAAATGACCGTGCTAATCGGTGGTATGCGAGTATTAGGCACCAATCATGGTGGCACTGAGCATGGTGTGTTTACCGATAAGGTCGGCACCTTAAGCAACGACTTTTTCGTCAATCTCACCGACATGGCATACAGCTGGGCACCCAATGGCGACAACCGCTACGACATTATAGAACGCGCCAGTGGCAACAAAAAGTGGACCGCAACCCGAGTTGACCTGGTGTTTGGTTCCAACTCGATTTTACGAGCTTACGCCGAAGTGTATGCCCAAGACGATAACCAACAGAAGTTTGTTCATGATTTTGTTGCAGCTTGGAGTAAAGTCATGCACGCCGACCGCTTCGATCTTGCCTAACCAGCACTAAGCAATACTCTAGGCCTACTGTTTCTTATTAACAGTAGGCCTTTTTTATCAATCAGTTAGAAAGTGCTTGATTACTGCTCATTTATCCCTAACCTAGAAATGTCATCACCACTCGAGCTGAGCTCATAAGTGGTTTTTATAATTATCAATGATGACAAACAGGTACCTAGGGTGTTAAAGCTTGGGTCAGGCTGATGTGAAATACGCCGCTCATGTTTGAAATATCTGGGTTTACAATAATAACAAAGGGAAAGGATTTATGTTAAAACACACCCTAATTGCATGTGGGCTAATAGCCACTTTAAGCGCATGCAGCCAATATCAGGGGCAAACATCAACCAGCACGCAACAACAAGTCGCTGATTTTGAAACCTACTCAGCTCAAGACTTTTATGACACCACCAGTATTTCTGGTTCAGCATTTAGCCCCGATGGCAGCAAAATATTAGTCACTTCTGACGAGTCTGGCATTTTTAACCTCTATGCCATCGATGTGGCTAGCGGCAACAAAACACAGCTTACCAAGGCCACAGACTCTACTTACCCTGTGCGTTACTTTCCAAACGACGAGCGCATACTTTTCACCCGCGACAGTGGCGGTAATGAGCGCTTTCATTTGTATGTTCGGCTCGAAAATGGTGAAGTAAAAGATTTAACGCCTGGAGACAACACCCGCGCCAGCTTTGCCGGATTTAGCCAAGATGAAAAGAGCTTTTACATTCTCAGCAATCAGCGCGACGAACGTTTTATGGATCTATATAAAGTTGACGCGCAAAGCTATGAGTCAACGCTTTTCTACAAAAACGACAACAACCTAAACGTACAGCAGGTAAGTAATACCGATCGTTACGTGGCGCTGATCCGCGCTCAAGGCAACAAAGACAGCGACCTGTTTTTACTTGATTTAACCGCACCCGAACAACCACTGATAGAAATATCAAACGTTGAGCATGCGGCTAACTTTTCCGCGTCTGCATTTTCAAAAGACGATAACTACCTCTATTACGGCACCGATGCCCATGGCGAGTTTTACCAAAATTGGCGCTACAACATAAACACGGGTGAGCATACCCCCTACGTTAAAAAGTCTTGGGATGTGCGCTTTTTATACTTTTCAGAGTCAGACCGCTACCGTGTTGTTGGTGTCAATGAAGATGCCAGCATTAAAGTCACCGTTACCGACTTAAAAACCCAACAAACGCTTGAACTGCCAGCGCTGCCTGAAGGCAGTATCAAAGGGGTCAACTTTTCCAAAGATGAAAGCCAAATGGCGTTTTATCTAAACTCCGACACCTCACCAAACAACCTCTATGTTTGGCAAGTAGGTAGCGATAAGGTAAAGCAACTCACTGAAACATTAAACGATGAAATCAACCCCAAACACTTGGTTGAAAGCAGCATCGTACGCTTTAATAGCTTCGACGGCCTCGAAATACCGGGTGTACTTTATAAGCCAAAACAAGCCAGCAGCAACAACCCCGTTCCTGCCATTGTGTATGTTCATGGCGGGCCTGGAGGCCAGAGCATGACCGGTTACAGCCCAAGAGTGCAGCATTTAGTGAACCATGGCTATGCCATTTTTGCTGTCAACAACCGCGGTAGCTCCGGCTATGGTAAAACCTTCTTCCATCTGGATGATAAGCGCCACGGTGAAGACGACTTGCAAGACATAGTCTGGGGTAAAAAGCACTTACAAACTCTAGACTGGGTAGACCCTGAACGCATTGGCATTATGGGTGGCAGCTATGGCGGCTACATGACAGCCGCCGCTTTAGCGTTCCAACCAGACGAGTTTGAGGTTGGGATCAATGTCTTTGGTGTCACGAACTGGGTAAGAACCTTGGAGTCTATTCCACCTTGGTGGGAAGCCTACCGCCAATCACTGTATGACGAGTTAGGCGATCCCGCTACCGACAAAGAACGTTTGACCCGTATTTCGCCTCTGTTTCATGTCAGCAACATTAAAAAGCCGTTAATGGTGGTGCAAGGGGCCAATGATCCGCGTGTACTGCAAGTGGAAAGCGATGAGCTAGTAGAAGCCGTTCGTGCCAACGGTGTACCCGTAGAATATGTGCTATTTGAGGATGAAGGCCATGGTTTTAGCAAAAAAGAGAACCGTATTGAAGCCTCACAAGCCTATTTAGAGTTCTTAAATACGTACTTATAAACCCCAAATAAGCCGCGATAGTCCGTTATCGCGGTTTTTTTATTTAGGCCACCGCTGGCGCGGCATGTTGGCGACGCTGCCAAAAAGCAGAATGCGGCCAACGTTTTTCTTTGCCATAAAACAGCTGCTTTAACGCACTGTATTGCTGATACTGTTGCGCAATATCCTGTTGATAGCTCAGCTGAGTTGCAGCACTTAATCCGCTATCCGCCTCATTAGCAATGAGCCTAGCCGCTTGGCAGCCCGAGGTCATGGCAAAGCCGAGCCCCATCGAAGAAATGGGATCAAACGCACAGGCGGCATCGCCAACCGGCAGATAGTTTGCCACTTGAGCAAATTGCGTCGACTGACTGTGCGCAGGACGCAGCCACAGCTTATTGCCAATCATGCTAAGCCCGGCTAAGCGCTTTGCCATCACCTGAGTATGACTTAACTGTTGCTGCCATTGCGACACTCGGTTTAAACGCATCTCAGACAACTGCTCGGCATCACTGAAATAAGTGGCAACGAGCGTGGTGTTATTAAGCGCGGCGCTATACCACCAGCCGTTTTCATCGCTTTCTAACAGCTGCAATTGCTCCAACTCCGTATGCTGTGGCGAATGAAAAAACGCACCAACCCCCATCAGCTGATCGAATTGCGTTACCTGAGCGCCAACCAGGTTCGCAATGGTGCCGCTGCGACCCGAGGCATCGATAATAAAACGTGCAAGCAGGGTTCGTTCACCGAACTCTGGATGATATGCCGTCACTTGCCACTGTTTATCACTGCGCTGCTTTACTTGTTTACACTTGCAGCGCGGAAGTATGCTGCCACCGCGATTATCCACCGCCTCAAGTAGAGTTAAATCAAACACCTCGCGGTCAACTTGGAAGGTGGCTCGGTCGGGAGCAAAAATAGCATGGCGATTGGCCGCGGTGTCGCTGCCCCAATAGGCGCTGCTGCCTTGCGTTGCGCTAAAGCACTCTGGCGCAAAGCTTTGCCGTGGCAACTGCAGGTAATCCAGTGTTGCAAACAGGCTGCTTGATACGCTCTCTCCTACGCGCATTTTCTGCAGATCAGACTGTTCCAATACAGTGACCGATAAATTGCTGTGATTAAGCAAGGTAAGTGCGGCGCTGGCCCCGCCGGGGCCGGCACCGATAACCAGCACATCACATTGATGAGCCGCAGTCATAACGCTACCTTCTAGTTCGAGTACCACTGCGTGGCACTTTTTTCGCTGCAGGTTTGGCCTTAATTGGCGCCGCCATTTTTTGCTCTAACCCTTTGAGCAACATTTTTGCTTTATCGCAGCCCGACGATAAATGGCTTTTAACGTCGTCTGGAATATAAAACACCGGAATATCGGTGCCATCGTCCGCCTGATTGCCAGTAATGTCCGACACTGGAACATCTTTATAAGCAAACAGTTGATGATTGCGCTCGGTTTCCGTAAAAAATGGAAAGGCAGGAGCATCGACATTTTGGTTACGAATAAACGCCAATGCCGACCAATGCTCAACCATTTGCACAAAGCTATTGATCCCTCGCGCATAATTCACTTGTTGCCCGGCAGGCAGATGGGTCGCTGCCTGATCGTCAATTTGGTTGGTTAACACATCCCATGGACTTTGTGGCGGCCACCAGTAGCTATAGTAGCTCGGTGGAGCGGGCACCATGTGTGGATCGGTGCTGCTTCCTTGGTTGATTTTATTAACGGTGGGATCGGTAAAGTTAACGTTTTGAATGGTGCAGTTAAAAAAGTCCGCTTGCCACGGGCAGGCCATGCGCTTAGTTAGGTCTCCCGGTTGGCAACCACCGCCCTCACATTCATCGCGGTCTGGGTCTAACCCACATGGAAATCCTTGGCCATGACTTTGGTCTTTAATCATATAAGGCGCGGCATAAACCACTGGGTTTTGCATGCTCCACGTCACCTCAATCCCCGGACACATAGGTAAGCCAACACAATTACCGACACTGGCTTGATCGGCATAATGAATACCAAAAGCATCTTTGCCGCTTGGGTTTAGCGGTGCAGCTTCGGCGCTAAAGTGCCCTGCCGCCCACTGGCTTAATAAAAAGTACTGGGTTTGGGTTAGGGTTAAGAATTTATCGACAATATTATCTTCCGCGTTACTCACAGAATTACTGCCTGAGTTCAGTGGCATTAACGGTAAGTGGCCCTCAGTACCGTGTTCAAATAGTTGCTGATTGGTTTGCTGTTCAGGTGGCGTTTGCTGCACGGTGGCAGGGTCTTCTGGTTGCCTAAAGTAGCTAAAGTAAGCCTCGCGATTCGCCTTGTTGGCTTCAGAATTGTCTTTAAAGTCAAAAATATTAGCAAAAAACGCCGACATCGACTGCACGTTAGCCACCCATTGATAGCCTCTGATCCGTGCAATAATCGGCGCAATATCACGGTCATAATTGGCTACAAAACTGCTTTGAAACTCACCATTGCTATAAAGCTCAGGGCAAAGGTTTTGCTCTCGCACGGCAACATCAAACATGGTATCGCTGAGGTTAGAAATATTGACAATTTCTGGGGCAAAATCTGGCGAGCCCACCACAATCCAAGATGACAAGTTCACTTTGCTGCCGTCGTTGAATTCCACAGTGCAATACACAGTGCCATCGGCAATGTCGTCATGCCAAGTATCGGCACCGCCGTACGACTCCAGCGGTTCATTGCCTCCCGCAGCCCCTTTGCCACCTATAATCACCAAACGGCCTTCATCGTCGGTAAGCATTTCACCAAGGGATGTCACTAACTCACCTTGAAATGGGCAATGTTGGCCAGGGCGGGGATCGTCTTTCGTGGGAAAGCTTACCGGATAGTTTGCCGGCGCACTGGCTTTATCGAATATTGCCTTGGCATTGGCGCCAGAGATGGTGCGCGGGCCCGGGTCGATGATGAGATTTTGACGCTCTTCAGACCAGGCATTGCGCTTGGGGGTTTGACGATTGTGATAGCTATTGTCTTCACCGTACAGCAAGTTTCCTTGCAACTCATTAAATGCATACCACGCTGCTTTTTTGTTGGCCACGTGCGCTGTCCAAGTAATGCTTTTAACGTTATCACTGGCCAAGGTGATTTCTTGGTTGTTTTCATCGAGAATTTTAAACGGCTGGCCTTGCTTACGGATCCGGCCTTGATCATCTTTAAACTGATAAACCGGGTGATCGATTTTATTGCCGCGTGCATCCGCTTCAAATGGCAAGCCACCAATCTTATCGGGGCTTAAATAAAATTGACCGTCACTATTGCCTAAGCGCGCAACACCAACGCTGGGGTGAAGTGTGTAGTTCATGATTGTATCCTTTTGCTTTTAATAACAATGCAACCTTGGTGCTTGAGCTATGCAGAGCCAGTCCAGACTTAAGCCGAGTTGCAGCCTTACATTTAAACGCGCCTTCTAGTTGGTAACGGCTGAATTGCCAGTGCACAGTGAGCAACAGCCAAGCATTGACAACGCAATTACCTCAAAGCCACGATAAATGTAAATAAAAAGTAGAATAAAAGTTTATTTGCTGCAATTACGGCCAATTACAAGCAAGCAAAATTAATAAAGACACCCAAATAAAATACTTGCAACTACCTGTTATTATTGACTATTTAAAACCACAGCGAATCACTTCTAATACACAACGATTACACTCAATCACTGTAACATTCATATTTTCCCATATATTTCAACAGCTTTATTTTTAATTACTATGTTGAAACATTTATTTCACAAACTATAATCTTGCGTTCCTTTTTTAGTGCATTAGCACTAGTCAGTACCTTTAATTTTCTAGGAGTAAACATGAAATTAAAGCATCTATGCCTCGCCATTTCGCTCAGTAGTAGCGCTTCTGTTACAGCCTTTACCCAATGGGGTGGTCAAGGTGTCACTCCCATGGGCCATGAATGGCTTACTCGTACCGCCGCACTGGAAGTGCTTGATGCCGAGCACATTATTAATGCCGATCCCAACGATCCTAGGCTGTCTTGGCAACACGGCTTAGCCAAAGATACTCGCCTCAACACCGCGCTCGAGGAAGTGGCTAAAATTCAAGCGCAAGAAATCGACAACTCGCTCTATGAGCCCAGATATGACAGCATCCACTCAGCCATTATTGGCGAGCGCTGGGTTGATATAGCGGGTTTTAATGTGGCTAAAGCCAGCACCGATCCAAGCGGCCCAGACTGCTTCAGTGCAGTGTCACAGGAGCCAGCCGACATTCAACTAGACCACTTTATGCGCCGTTATGACGACGTTGGCGGCCAGGGCGGTGTCGATGCAGCTTACCGTTCACAACAGCGCTTTATCGATCACTTTGTCACGGCAGCCACCGCATCAGAGAAACGCATGAAAGTATGGGACGGCGGGGGTTATTCAACGCTTACGGAAGTGGATCACAACTACTTTTTATTTGGTCGAGCCGTGCACTTATTCCAAGATTCATTCAGCCCAGAGCACACCGTGCGGTTACCTGAGGACAATTATGAGTCTATTTGGCAGGTAAAAGCATACCTTTGCTCTGAAGGAGCTGAGCAGCACACCCACGATACCAAAGACGTGTTAAGCTTTTCCAGCGGTGATGTGATTTGGCAGCCAGACACGCGGCTTGAATCCGGTTGGTCGTCGTATCAGGTGAGCAGTATGAAACCGGTGGCATTAGTAGCACTGGAGGCCAGTAAAGATCTTTGGGCCGCCTTTATTCGCACCATGGCACTACCACCGTCACAGCGACGCCAAGCTGCCGAGCAAGAAGCACAGCAACTGGTCGACAACTGGTTATCGTTTGATGAGCAAGCCATGTTGCAATGGTACAAAGACGAAAACAAACGTGACCATACCTATGTGTTGGCCCCCAATGACAGCGGCAAAGGTAAAACACTCAGCCAATGCATGGCAGGGCTGAATGTGGGCACCACCAGCCAAAGCGAACGAGTAGCGCAACTGGAAGCAGAGCGTAGACAATGTTTATATAACATTGAAGCCGAGCCCGGCTACGAAGACTTAAACGACCCTCACTTAGATATTCCGTACAACTGGCGCTGGAAATCAGCCACTTGGCAAACTCCACCAAGCGATTGGCAATACCCACAACGCCAAGCCGATACCGGCAAGCACGTAACCATTCAATCGGCAGTAAATAACCAATTCCTAAGCGCCGAGACAATTAACAAAGACACCCACCTTAAAATAGCCAATGTGCCACTGCCGTTAATACAGGTGAGCAATGCCCAAGGGCAGCAGTATTTTCGAGCGCAACAAAATCCCGAGCTATTTGTAGGAGTAAGCACTAGCTTTTCTGGTTATTTGCAACTGCTCGACTCGCCCAAACGTGCCAGCTACACCCTGATTAATAACGGTGGTATTTGGAATATTAAAAATGACTACTGGCAGCAATACGTGTGGTTCAATCAAGATAAGCAGCGCCCAGAAGTAAACCGCCATGGCAAACCAAACACCCTGGCCGCCAAGTGGATTATCACTGAGCAAGAGTAACAGCCACCCTTTTATAGGCGCGGTTTTATATCGCGCTTGTTTTTATGGTTTATATCGCGCTAAAAGATCCCGGCGTAAAGCCGGACCCACATTTCGGTTGTGCACCTAAGCGCGCGGAATCAATCCGCGCCTACAAGGTGAAGGTGTTATTTGAATCGTTTCTGCCAAACACATACCCCCCTTTTATAGGCGCGATTTTACATCGCGCTTGTTTTTATGGTTTATATCGCGCTAACAGATCCCGGCGTAAAGCCGGTCCCACATTTCTGTTTTGCACCTAAGCGCGCGGAATGAATCCGCAGCTACATAAGGTGGGCGGTGTTATTTGAATCGTTTCTGCCAAACACATACCCCCTTTTGTAGGCGCGATTTTATATCGCGCTTGTTTTTATGGTTTATATCGCGCTAACAGATCCCGGCGTAAAGCCGGTCCCATATTTCGGTTTTGCACCTAAGCGCGCGGAATCAATCCGCGCCTACAAGGTGGAGGTGTTTTTACCATTAATTCAGCTTCTTAATGGTGGTAATAACTTCCTCTATTGATTGTTCGAATTTATTCAGCTTAGCTCGTAGTGGAGCAAGAATTTTCTTGCGTTTGCGCTTATTCGTTACGATGTAAATACTTCCTTGAACAGCCCAAATTGCACTCAATAGTGCAAATACAGCCAGAGGAACGTTTTCAATAATCCATGGCACTTGGTACACAGGATCTAATATTGGGTGATACAAGGTGTTTAATAGTCCCGCGTAATCAGGTAGCGTCAGCACAAAGTTACTAACCAATGCAACCACCGCTAGAGTGAACCACACGCCAAGACTTGCAGTAAAGCTATGGTGTATAAAGCTGTTGGTACTACAGTGCTGTTCTTTGCTGATGTTGTAGATATACTCGCGACATAACCTCGAGTCGTGGTTTAGTTGCGGTGTCGCGTAAGCAAACACAACCCAATCACCAATATCACACACACCGATGACATCTTCTGCAAAAGTGAATTCGGCAATTTCATCACCAGCAATTTGCACCATCAGTTGTCCACTGATGTTTGAGTCGCGTTGACGATGCCGCTCCGTTTCGGTTTCATAACTTGAGTGATTAAAATATCCACCGCGATAATGATCAGTTCTGATGGTTGTAGTAGTGAGGGTCTCAACATCTGAAACGTTAGCATCTAGCGGTTTGGCAACGACTCGACCCAAAAACATACGGCAAAGAACATCTCCTTTACTATTGCTATACAGCGCATTACGGTGAACATAAGGCTCATCATACGCCATTGAAAACTGCTCCATCAGCTTCTGCTCTAACTCTTTAGCATTGCCTGCATCTCGGCTGTTCGCTATGGACTCTCCGCAACCTGGGCAAAAACTCAACGTATCGGGTATACGCTTATGGCAAGAGAAACAAAAGATATCAGATTCTGCTACCGACCTGTGCGCCAAATGATAACCAAGCTCATCGCGACTCACTTGTAACATTTGGCTGAGTGAGTCGACTAAAGCGTTATATTTTTCAACGCGCTTTTGATAGCTTTTCTTGCGGCTATTGCTTTCAAATAGATAAACCCCTACGGCGCAAACCGCAGACAGAATGGCGGCAAGTTGAGGCGCCAATAAGCCTGTTCCATAGAGGCAAAAAAACATAATACCAGACAATAATAACCATAAAAACGAAGTGCTTTGAGGTTCAGGCTGGAAAGCACTTTGCAATTGATATTTCTGCATCTCTTCCATGTGATTAATCACAGCGCCCGGAGAAGAGGAGTTATTTACCGTAGTTTGCGCCTGCTTACCAACGACAGGGTAGTTTAAACTATAAGGAGCTGGCTGAACCAAGGTCAATACATCTCCGCGCTTTATATCGCGGAAAAATTCATCCTCGGCGCTAACAGAGGTGTGATATCGCAATCCCTCGCGGTCTTCTAACTCCACCCACCAATAACTATAAGTCAGGTCATTATTGCCATTGGTATACCGCCTTTTATACAAATAAGTAGACAACACAGTGCCAGTTATAGACTGAAAATCAGGATAATAGCCCTTAATATTCTTAATTACTTCTGGAAGCAACTCAGCGACCGAAGTGAGCTTTATCTCCTCCGGTAAAGTTTCTCCGCAGTGGCCACAATAACTCTCGTTAATGTAAATTGGTGCATTACAATGATTCATTGGTTCCCTTTATCGTTTCTTCAGTTCTATGTTTATGCTCTGCTTCCCAGCTAACACGCGGTGCCAGCGGCGGTAAGTTTGATACCCATCTGCGCTTACTTGAATATCATAGTTACCCGGTTTTAGGCGTATGTTGTGATGGTATTTAGGCTTTATATTCATAATCCGGATCGTAGCACCAGATACATTACTGCTAATGTTCAATGTAGCCTGATTATTGAATACCTTATTCACCTGCTGACGAGGATTATCCTCACTTGTATAGGCAGTTAACTGCGTGTCGAACTGCGCCATAAAGTGAGTTAGAGGTTCTAAAGAGCGATAAATGCCACTATGCTGCTCTAGTTTAAGCCCTAAAGGATGCAAAATAGGTTGCACATGTAAGGTCCAGCGTAAAGCAAAGGAAAACATCGGATTACTGGCTTGCTCCACCTTACCGAGAAAATAGTTCACAGGACTTTGCTGATGGTGAGTAAATTGGCTCTTTACCAGTAACACTGGTAATACAATCAGTAGCAAAACCGGCGCAACTTTGGTTGCAAACGTTGCCCACCGAGGTAAATAAGCTGACCAGCTTGGCTTGATCACTTCTACCGCTTTTAGAGGGAGTTTAATCAGCGTTAAACAAATTAAAAATAAACTCAATGACATTGAAATGGGCGGGATCACCACCGATCTAAGTGCTTGCTTGCCCGCCTCTGCATATTTTCCACCTTCTTCGAAATGCACTCTAGCGTTATTGAGCATATTGAGATATTGCTGAGTGCGGCGCTCAATATTGACGTCTAGCACATAGCGTTTAAAGTTTGCCTTGTTCCAATCTGCACGCACATTTTTTACGTACATATCCCCCATCTGTTGCGCGATTTTTTGTTGAATGCTGGGATGCAATTGAAATGATTGCCAGTCTAAATTAATCGGTAAGTCTAAGCCTTTTTGCTGCATGGCAGCCTGCCAGCGTTCATCGGCATCGTGCTTTACCTTGTTAGCGACCGCGCGGGCAAACTGTTGTCGTTGATCAATATGCCACTTAGCAGGCAAGAGCAGCCCTTTATTATGCAGTGTTTGTCTTAACCGCGCTTGGGTACTATCATGACGTCGGAACTCACTCAATTCAGTGATGTTCATAGGGTAGCCGGTTTCTTTCTCAAACTGCTTTTGAAAGTTCGGGTGAGCCAGGATCCGATGTTGATAATGATTTGGGTCATCAGTGTATTTATAGCGCTTATCCTTAATACCACCGTCACCACCAGTGGCAAAACTTAACACTTGCAACGCAGTAGAAACGCCACCGGTTAGCACCCCGGCTAACACTGTATTGGCCGCATTCTCAGCTCCACTGATCTCCTCAACAATCAACCAATAGTCAGGTGGAATATAGCCAAGCCCTGCTTTATCGATTTGCGTTTTGTAGCGGGCATGAAGACGCTCTATGCATTTTGCCTTACGTTCGCGTTCAGAGTATTTGTCGTAGCGCTCTTGGCAACGATTAGTCGCCTTGTGATATTGATAAATTTTGGGCCCATATTCTTGTGCTCGTGCCTCAGCTCGAGCAATATACTTCTTTTGCGCTTGCAAGTAGCGCTGCCAACCCTGATTAACCTCTTGCTCAATTTGTTGCCAATACTCTTGCTCACGAGCAGGAATGTCGGCAAGCGTTTGATTATATTGATTTGATCCCTTAGCGTACTCGCTGTAACTGTTCGATAACCGTGCGTACAAACTAGAAAAGTCTCGATAATGCTGGTCAAAATCTTGATAGGCACGTTTTTGTACAAATTGTTTAATGATCTCGCGCTTATGACTTTCTAAGTTACTGGCCAGTTGATCATCGGCGTATAATAATCCGCCAAACAACGCTAAAAAGGTTAAATTCTCAGAACTTTTGAGCGCATCGGCATCATATTCTAGCCCGGAAACTTCCACTGCATTGATGGCCAACGCATCACGAAACGCCGCGCTTAACACCGCATGCTCTCGCTGCTGTGCCGAAGAAGGCTCAATTAAAAAGCGCTCTACCAGCACTTTTTGACCAAAATACACCGTTGGCCAAACCAAGCTGGTCAGTGTCAGTAAGCTCAGCGCTCCGCGGAACAGGGTTTGATAAAATCTCGCAGGTAGTAGGTCAGCCAACAGTAAGGTAACCCCGATACCAGAAATGGCTCGTCCATAGATTTCCAGTTGCTCAAGGGCTAATTCATCAGGCGTGCCTAAGCCAACTAATGAGACCAACTGCGCATTAAAAATGGCTTCCGGAATAAGATACGCCAAGCTCATAATAAACAATAGAGCTCGCCAAAATACAGGTTTATGATCGCGTTTCACTATTTACCCTTTCTTAATTCAACTTTAATGGCTTGTTGAGTCTTAAGTTCAATGGCGGTTTCCGGTTGTTTTTCTCCTGCCTTGGGGTCTAGCAGCAGCGGGGTATAATTATGGTCAGATAGGCTTCCATGGATAGACTTCAACAGCCCTCCTAAAGCTGGATATAGGCCGTTGCCATAGTAAGTATTGACCTCAGTTAACCTTTCTAAATCTAAATCGTAAGGCAGCTCAGCTAAACGACGAGTAAAATGAGTAGTGCCAGTGTACGGTTTCATTTTTGGCACGCCATACTGACTACAAAACCCATATACGGTGTCGTCAATAATCACAGAAGTGGGCCGCTGTGACACTGGCAAATTAAATAAAGCCTTAGCATGGAAGGCCTGACCATTTATTGAATAGGTAGCTAACGGCAGCTGATAAATACTGGCCCACTTTTTAAAGCGCGATGGGGAGGCTGCAAATTGCCTGATATCAACGGCCCAACCATAGTTATGAATTAGACTCTTTTTTAGTCTCTGCATCGCCTGCTGATTATCATAACGCTTTTCTCGATAACGCTTTGAGGCATACCCTGTTAGGCTATCAATACGACTTTTATTGCGCTTATAGATATTATCTCCGGCGGCTCCTTGCTCCAGCTTAGCTTGAAGCAATCTCACCGAGCGTTTTGCAGGTCTTTGAATAAAAGACAAAAATACATTAGAGTTAATGTCTCTCATCCGTTCCAAATTAGTTAGAGACAGGCTTGAGTAAAAATACCGCCCAGCGCCAATTATCTTAAAGGCCAAATAATCTAACATCTCTAGATCACCCTTTGAGGCGTTGGATTTGATTTCAATATTTAACCGTTGTTGCCCTGTTGCATGCTTAGAAAAGGCACTGGCAAGCTGGCGAAAGTTTGCTGGCATAGAGTCGAGCAACTTGCCAGAGTGTTGGTCCCGAGTACGCAAATACCCCCATTCACGCTGGTAGTTGAGGGACTCAATTTTGCGTCGTTTATTATCTATGGTACCGCTTTCTCTACCTGTGTATTTATCGTGATGTATCACCCACACATCATCAGAGGTTACGCGGACATCCACCTCAACCACATCAAAGTCATTGTCTAAGGAATCGATCACTGCAGCCACAGAGTTTTCAGGATACTTAATAGAGCCACGATGGCTTTGTAGCTGATAATTGCTACATTGGCGCGAGTTTAAGTAATTAATATTACCTAAAGCGCTACGATAAAAGCCACGAGCAGCAAAAGCCTGACTAAGCGCCTCCTGCTCCACCGTCTGTTGATTTTGCTTTAAATTTGCCGTGGAGTCCGGTGAGCTTTTACAGCCGGATAATGCCACCAAGACACACGTTAAAAAGAGCAGAAAACCCCGAAAAGACATCCGTATAATCCCTTAACATCAAGTTACACAGCTCAAATTAGAATTGAATTATCCTTTCAAGTCAACAAGATAGTAAAAATCTTGACCGCCGATGGTTTTTTCAACCAAAAGCTTACAGCCCAATTACAATGATTCAACAAAAAAGCTTAGAGATTCAAACTAGTATGCTCGCAAGATTTATCTCAGTATAAAACCGCTTTCCCTTATTGAGTTTGGTTTTGCTACTCCAAGACACACCAGCGCTACCGTCATTTTGTATCAACGTATGCGTAAATAATATTGTAACCGGAATTTTATATCGCGATGGTTTTACGGCGGCACAACTTCATCTATTGGGTCACGGAATGAATCCGCCGCTATGGGATTGGCGTGGTGCTTAAGAGCAGCCACCCTTTTGTAGGCGCGATTTTATATCGCGATAAAAGATCCCGGCATAAAGCCGGTCCCACATTTCGGTTTTGCACCTAGGTCGCGGAATCAATCCGCGCCTGCAAAAGGTGGGCGGTGTTATTTGAATCGTGTCTTCCAAACACACGACCCTTTTGTAGGCGCGATTTTACATCGCGGTTGTTTTTATGGTTTATATCGCGACAAAAGATCCCGGCGGAAAACCGCTCCCACATTTCGGTTTTGCACCTAGGTCGCGGAATCAATCCGCGCCTACAGAATTTGTGTTATTTGAATCTGTGACTCCAAAAAAGCACGCCACTTTCGTAGCAACGATTTTACATCGCGATGTTTTTAAGACGATAACATTTCGTATCTGCTGTAGGCGCGATTTTACATCGCGCTTGTTTTTATGGTTTATATCGCGACAAAAGATCCCGGCGGAAAACCGCTCCCACATTTCGGTTTTGCACCTAGGTCGCGGAATCAATCCGCGCCTACAGAATTTGTGTTATTTGAATCTGTGACTCCAAAAAAGCACGCCACTTTCGTAGCAGCGATTTTACATCGCGATGTTTTTAAGACGGTAACATTTCGTATCTGCTGTAGGCGCGATTTTATTTCGCGGTGGTGTTATTTCTTATCGAAGCTGGCTAGTAATTACTCCTTTTTACGCAACCAAAACAAACTTCCCTCAACACTAAGCCAGGCTTTTTTACCGCCGTTAGTAATATACATGATCACTTCTTCTTTAGAGCCTCGAGAATACATGTACACAGGCCCTTCTTTGTACTTTTCTTGGCCTGTCAGTATTCTAATAAAATGCTTGTTACTTTGCTTTAATTCACTTTTGAGCGCTTTTAACTCTTCACTGGATCTTTGCTGGGCATAAAACATCAAGGCTTTTGCACCAAGCATAGACAAACTCGGCTCATCAAACTCTTCTAATAACGCTTCTAGTTTTTGCCACTGCTGCAAAATAACCAAACAGTTCGCATACATATAACGGCAACCCTGGTTATCGCTGGGGTTTAATCGCAATAATTCTTCAAGTTCCTTGCTGGCCATTTCTATTTTATCGGCATTAAAATAAATCATGGCTTTGTGATGCCGTACCAGCATGTATGGCCGAGTTTCGTGCATCAACCAAAATACTCCCTCGTTCTCCCTTTTAAAAGCAGGGGTGACAATATTTTGTTCTTCCTCGGCAATAAACGCATCTAACCTTGGGATTGACGCTACTCCTTCAAGCATCAGCAGCTCATCAACCAGCTCTTCTCTTTGTGCCTGCTCAAACTCACTTAGACCGTCAACGTAATCATTAGCAAGTAGCTCGGCATCTAGCAGCGCTTCGTCGTCCTCTTCCCCCCAGCTTAACGCGTCTTTCAAAGCAAATAGCTCCACTTTCAAAGAACGCTTTAGTTGCTGCATATGCTGTTCAAAACTATAAACTGGCTCCATGCCTTGGTAGCTTTCGCGCGCAGCAGCCAAGCTAGTAAAACTATGGAATAGATCTCTGACGTTGTTCACATTATGTCTGGTTAAGGTAGGAAGATCAGTGGTATCGGCTATATCAAACGCCGCCACGACCCCCTGGCAAAAGCTCGGTAAGGGTTGCTCTTTCGCTAACACTGGCTCTATTTCTTTTTTCGGTAAAACACACGCTTTGGGTAGCTGATACTCTTCTTCTGTGACTAGGGTATAAGCCTCTTCACACATAAAAAGAAGTGTTTCTAGTTGAATTTTATGAATAGATTGATAATTACCAAACAAGGTTTGCAGCAGATAATCTGCCCGAAGCACGTTTTGAGTGGCAGCTAAGCCCACCAAAAAACCTTCTATTACATATTGATTAGGCTGCTTTTCGGTGGTTTCAGTAAAAGCAATAAGTGCCTTTTTCATTGCAGCAGGTAGCATAAAATTCCTTTTTTCAAATTGGTTACAAGATACAAATTGACATGATACACAGCGAGAGCAAATTACTAGCCCGGCCGTGCTACATATTTTATAAAGATGGCTAGAGAAAACAGGGTAAGTTAGAGCAACTAGGCGATTACTGCGCACGCCATTTATGCCAGGCCGCACACATCCCTAAACTAAAGACCCCGCTGGCATAAGTAATGTACAAAGGCACCGAGCTGCCTTCGTCTTCAGCATACATAAACACACTCGACATAATGCCCGCCGCCACCGCGCCAATAAGTAACCACACCGCGGCGCTAAATAACTTGTAGTTAGGGGCACTGACATAGCCTGCAAACACCACACAGGCCGCCGCCACCGAGCCAATCACTGGCTTTTTCCACCAGCCAATGTAGTCTGCCAACATCCCCGCCGCCGTTGCCGACACCACAAAGGCAACCACCACAATAACAGCCGAAAGCGCAAAACCAAGAACCTGCTGCATAGTAACCTCATCTAAAAAAGCCAAACAAAGCACGACTACTTTTCTGCGCCCCTTTGTATATAAACCCATTTTTAGTTAACTTTACAAGTATTGCTTTACAAATTCATGGTGCAGCTATCCCTTTTGCAATTGAAATCGCCTTTGTCGTCATCGCCTTGCTGATAGCCAGCTCTATTGTGTGGAGCACGATCCGCGTGGGGATCTCCCCTATGCCTAGCTCAAACAAAGCGCGTAATGCCATCATAAAACTCGCCGAAAATACCGGAACCGGCCCTATTTACGACTTAGGCAGCGGTTGGGGAGGCTTAGCCGTGCAACTCGCCAAACAATATCCTCAGCGCCAAATAGTGGGGTATGAAGCTTCATTACTACCTTGGCTGGTGTCGGTGTGGTATAAGAACCTCGCAGGGCTTAACAACCTCACCTTCAAAAAACAAAACTTTCTTGAAGTTGAGTTTGCCAGCGCCGATCTGCTCGTTTGCTATTTACACCCTCAAGGCATGGCTGAAATTGCACAAAAGCTGAGCCACCAAGGCAACTTCGCTGGTTTCTTAATCAGCCATAACTTTGCCCTACCCAGCACATCACCCGAACACACACTCACCGTAGCAGACTTTTATCGCTCACCGGTGTATCGCTATCGGTTAACTATTTAGCTAGAGCAATTACCACGCCCAAGCAAATTACTCTGTTAATGCCATTGCGTTTAATGCAAAGTAATAAAAACCTTAAAAAGGAACAACGCAGATGTATTTAGGCAAAGCTATTCCGCAACTCCCCTCTGGCAACCTTGAGGTGACGGCAGCATTTATGGCTAAACGACTTGGCTTTAACATTGAGTTAATACTGCCAGAGCATGGCCTCTTGATTGTGGTAAGAGACGACGCTGAAATCCACTTTTGGCAAGCCCAAAGCGAAGAACAAGCCAAAACGCTTGGCAGCTGTAGCAGCTGCTATATCAGAGTTAAAAACATCGAAGCTTTATACACACAACTGCAAGCACTAAACGCCCCATTTAGATACGAGCTGACCACACAACCCTGGGGGATGAAAGAAATGCAAATCGACGACCCCTATGGCAACGCCATTCGCTTTGGCCAACCTGTGAGGTAGGAGCATGACTATTAGAAATGTATGGCCAGAAGCTATTAAACTTTTTAGGCTAAGTGAAAGATAAATAAGGTCGGAGCCGCTTTACGCGGCGATCTGTTTCGGTTAAGCACAATTTAGTACTGAAAAGCCATATCCTTAGCCTGCCAAACCAATAGGGAAAAGCATCTCACTAGACGCCAAATCCACTTATGGTTAACCCAGAATACTTTTCAATCGTGCAAACGTCACAAACTCATCACTGGCTTCCATTACTGCATAATCAGGGTTCCTTGCCACAAGCAAGTAAGTGACTTCACCTTGCTCATTAACCTGCTTTTTTACATCTCGTAATAGAAACTGTTCGTCGCCAGCTGTATCAAATTGCTCAATAGCAATAGTCGTATTAGTAATTGAACCGGCATTATTAGCAGTGATCCGCTCAAGCAAAAGCAAATCCCCATCAAGTATTGGGTTCTTTCCACCGTTCATGGAATTGCCACTCGCATGAGCTAAGAAATGCTTTTCCGGGTCAACTTTACCGCAGCCAGATGGAACAGGAACGTACGTCATATCGCTACTGTCACCGGTTTTAAAATGACCACAGGCAACTTTTAGGTTTGGAAAGTATGGGAGCTTCTGAGTTTCTTCGTTTTCTTCGCTGTAAAGAGGAGTAACAGTGTCCTTAGTTTGCTCTTCTTGTCTTGTATTATGCATTTGCGCTTGCACTGATGGCCGCTGGCTGTACTTTGCCAATGCATAATCCACTAATTCCAATACCGCAGAATTTAAGCTTTCAACTTGCTCAGTTGGCACATCAAAATTCGCTTTGAACTTGTCCCCTTCAAGCAAAAACCACTGGCTGCCATCTTTGTTTTTACTACTAAAGTGGCGAATTGGATTTCGACACCAGTAGGCAATCCAAGCTTTTGACTCTGGCTGCAGTGACATCTCTTTTTGCCCAAGGTCGTGCTGTTTTAAATTTGGGTAGCGCGATAGTATTTTTGCACTGAGCACTGCTAAGTCAGTAATTGTCGGCGGCTTTAAAAAACCATCCAATTGCACAAACGCTTGCAATAGAATTGCCTTAAAGCACTTGGTCATCGAAGTCGTTTGCACGCCCTTATTTAAGAAGTCATAAAATGGCCTGAGCTGTTCAGCGGCGTTGTGTTTATCATCATCTAAGTCAGATGTTTGGGCTATTAAATCAAACCAACCATTGTGCTGCTTGTTCACCTTGGTTAACTCACCGTAATGGCGATAGAACTCACTTATAGTGGGCAAGTGCCCTAGCTGCTCGGCAAGCTCAGTCACATCTTCAAGTGCTGTAGTACGCTGAGCTTTTGCGAGTTTTTGCCAAAAATCAGTGACCGCTAAATCGATATTTACATAGCAGCCATCTGGTAGGTTTGGCTTGCGTAACTTTCTTACAACGCCGGTTGCTGAGTTCTCTTGCAATAGCGCAAAAGGCTTGTTTAAAAAGCTATGGTGGTTGCCGATAAAATCCAATACCACAAGGTGATCTTTGCCTTCATGGCGTCGCAGACCACGGCCCAGCTGCTGTAGAAAGAGAATTTTAGACTCACTCGGGCGCAACATTAATATGGTATCTATGCTGGGTAAATCCGTACCTTCATTAAATAAATCAACGGTAAATAATACTTCAACGCGCCGATTGTCGAGCATTCTTAATGCTTCATTTCTTCTTACTTTTGACTGGCTGTGTACAGACAGAGCTTTAACCCCTGCTTTTTCAAAAGCGTTGGCCATGTAATCCGCATGTTTTGTCGACACGCAAAAGGCTAATGTGCGAGATTGCCTGTGTTTGCGCCACTGCGTTAACGCATGAGTGGCTCGTTTATTGGTGGCAAAGGTGTATTCAAGGGCATGTGGATCAAAACGACCATTGCGCCACGGGATCTCTTTATAGTTTACGTTTTCGTCCCAAATCCCGTAATAATGAAACGGCACTAAGGTGTTACTATCAATGCCTTGAGTTAAGTTGCGTTCAAAAACCAAGTTATTATCACAAAGCCCAAGAATGTCCGCTTGATCGGTTCGTTCTGGCGTTGCAGTCAAACCAAGTAGAAACTCGGGTTCAAAGTAATCCAATAACAGCCGATAGCCAGGCGCACTGGCATGATGAAACTCATCCACAATAATATAATCGAAACAATTTTTGCTAAATTGCTGGATGTGTTCAGACCGACCAATTGTTTGAATAGACGCAAATAAACACTCAGCATCGAACTCTTTTTGATTGCCGTTAAAGAACCCTGTTGAGTGGTTAAGTAACCTAGCAAAGGTGCGCTGCGCCTGTAATAGTATTTCTTCGCGGTGAGCAACAAATAGCACACGCTTGGCTTTAAATTGCTTGATATCAAACGCACTTAACCAGGTTTTGCCCATGCCTGTAGCCAACACTACTAAACCACGCTTAAAGCCTGCTTCTCGTGTTTTGTTAAGCGCTTCTAGTGCGTGAATTTGCTCTGGCTGTGGTGACGGAGTTTCAGTTTGCTCATCCGAAAGCTCTGGTGCCACTGCTATAAACTTTTGTTGCTTGCGTCTTTTTATATATTGGGTGATCCAGTCGTGGGTCAGTGTGACTACATTGGGGTGCTTAAACACCTCATGAAACGCCAGTCGAATGTTGTTGAACTCTTTTGCTGCTGGGCTCGTTTCTGGGGCACCATAATCATGCCTAAAGTTCCACTCAAAGCCACTGGTTAAGGCGCTTTTACTGATATTACTAGATCCAACAAAAGCACAACCCGACACCAACTCACCTTGCTTACTGTTCTTTACGAAGATATATGACTTCATATGAAAGCTTTGATTAGACTGAGTTTGATAAATGCGAATATCAGCGCCTCTATCGACCAGTGCCATCAGCTCCCGCAAAGCACTAGGGTGGCTAATATCTAAATAATCAGATGTCAGTAGCTTTAACTGCGCGCCATTTGCCAACGCTTCAGAAAAAGAATCAAACAACAATGCCAAGCCACTCGGCTGAATAAAAGAAACTGTTACTTCAATCTCGTCAGCATGGTTAATTGCATGCAGTAAATGAGGTAATAACGGATCTTCGCCGCCACACGTCAGCTGTTTAGCCTCTAACTGTAATTGCATTTCTTGTTGTTTTGTCGCCATTGGTTACTCTTAACGTCTCTTTAGCAGCGCATTTAACCACAGCTCATGTTCTCTGCCGGGCCGTTGATCGCAAGTTTGCCAAACTTCGAAGACCTCAAGCCATTGCTGCTTAGCCACAAGCTCGGCTAAACCACTCTCATTTAGATCCGTAAAATGCCTACCTTGTGCATTACGCTCCGCGTCACCGTATTTAAAGCTGACATAAAGGGTACCGCCGGACTTTAATGCTGTTGTTAAATTTTGAAAGGCGCTAGGTAATTCCTCTTGTTTTACATGCAACAAACTGGCGCAGCACCATATGCCATCGTATTGCTGATTTTCAGACAACTCTGCAAAGGTTTTAACCTGTACTTTTTCGCCAAGTAAGTTACTGGCAAAAGCAGCCAACTCAGGGCAAGCGTCAAAAGCACTGACCTTAAAGCCCACTTTTTTAAAATGCAGCGCGTCCCGCCCTGAGCCGCAGCCAGCATCTAAAATATGACCACCAGCGGGAATATTGGGGAGAAAGCGCTGATATAAGGGGCTCATGTCAACATTTAAAGTCGACTCAGTAAAAGATTGACTGTTCTTACGATAAAACTCAACAGTTGCGTTTGGCATGCTTTACCTTTTGTTTTTTCGGCAAAATTTAAATCCTTTCTAAGTTAATATTAAACCTGAAAATGAGCTAATTTCATAGTAAACATGCTTAGATACCTCGGTTTACATCAATGAAACAATCACATACATTGGATGTTAGGCATTGACGAAGCGAGGAAGCGCCATGCATTTCAAACATAAAATCACCAATGAACGGCCTTATAACACCGGTGGAAATGAGGCCAGTAGCCTAGAGAGTGATCGGGGTCGTATCATCAACAGTGCGGCGCTTCGGCGGTTGCAGCAAAAAACTCAGGTGTTTCCGCTGGAGCGCAATGCGGCGGTGCGTTCGCGGTTAACCCATTCCCTTGAGGTGCAGCAAAATGGTCGTTTTATTGCCAAGAAAATTGTCGCTGAACTGCAAAAGCAAGGTCGTGGTGAGTTATTAAAGTATCAAGATAAGAACGGCCATGAAGTGGATCTAGGCGAATGCTTGGTAACGCTGTCGGAAATGGCGTGTTTGCTGCACGACATTGGTAATCCGGCCTTTGGCCATTTTGGCGAAGCGGCGATTAATGACTGGTTTAAGCGTTACCTAAGTGCCGAACCTCGTTTTGCCAACAGCACTAAAACGGCGCTTAGTTTTGGTCAACAAACGCCGCAAGAATCGGATTTAGCGGTATTAACCCCAGAAATGGAATTGCTGCTGGATATTTGTAGTTTTGAGGGCAATGCGCAAGCCATTCGGGTTATTCATACCTTGTCTGAGCTTAATCTCACCTATTCGCAAACCGCCACCATTTTAAAATATACCCGCGCGGCGACAACGCCTAAGTCTACGGTGGCCGATGCCTTTAGTACGCTGCAAAAGAAAGTAGGATATTACTACAGCGAGAGCGAGTTTATTTCGGAGCTGTGCGACAAGCTGCAAATGCCGCTGGGTCATCGCCATCCTGTGGCTTATATTATGGAAGCGGCTGATGACATCGCTTATTGCCTTGCCGATATGGAAGATGCGGTAGAAAAAGGTATTTTAGGGGTCGATGAGCTCACCGCCCTGTTAATTGAAGAATATCAGACCATTGCCACCCGCTTTGGGATCAGTGACGACAAGCACTTGGAGCTGATGAGTAAAAAGCTTCATTATGCTAACGATAAGGCCAGTAAGCACCCGGATAACTTTGAAAACGAGTTCTTTATTTGGTTGCGGG
This sequence comes from Pseudoalteromonas sp. UG3-2, assembly GCF_037120705.1. Lineage (NCBI taxonomy): Bacteria > Pseudomonadati > Pseudomonadota > Gammaproteobacteria > Alteromonadales > Pseudoalteromonadaceae > Pseudoalteromonas > Pseudoalteromonas sp. UG3-2. The sequence continues at coordinate 288,929 of NZ_JAWLJU010000001.1, forward strand.
TGGGGTTGTTGCATCCTTTGGTTGAGCATGCCAAAGACCGCTTTATTACTAATCTTGAGGCCGTATACGACGGCAGCTTTAATGGGGCTTTGCTAGAAGACAAAAGTCACCTGCACGCCATTGCCAAAGCGTTAAAAGTGGTGGCGGCGAAACGGGTGTTTTCTGATAAGGAAGTTGAGCAGCTAGAGCTGCAGGGATACAAGATCACCAGTGGTATTTTAAATGAATACCAACGGGTGTTGGATTTGGATGAGTCGGCCTTTCAAGCTGCGCTTGCTGGTGATAATGGTTTTGCTGTGGAGTCGCGGTTATTAAATCGCATTTCGAAAAAGTATGTTGCCGTGTATCGGGCTGCGGTTGCCGAGTTGAGCGAGTCGCAGCGTGAGCAGGCTGTTTATGAGTTTTATTATCGCTGCCGCTTGTTGCAAGACTTTATTAGCGGCATGACTGACCAATTTGCTTACGATACCTATCGGGTGTTGACTGCGATTGATTAGGTTTTATCGCCGCGTAAAGCGGCGCCTACCTTCTTCTGTTGCCCTCATTATTTTCTGGTGGCTTTGTAGTCACTCTTTTCGCTTTCGCTTGTGGACCCTGAATTAAGTTCAGGGCGACGGTGTTTTTTAGTTTAGAGTGGGTGTCCTTATAACGCTTTGCTTCCTGATAACGCTGTGCTCTATAAAAGATCGCCGCGTAAAGCGGCTCCTACCATCACCTGTTGCTTTCGTTGTTTTGGGCTTGATGCGGAGTCACTCTTTTCGCTTTCGCTTATGGACCCTGAATCAAGTTCAGGGTGACGGTGTTTTTTCAGGTTTTAGTTGGTTTATTTAAGGTGATAGTTGTTAATACGGAATGGCCTTGCAAGCTATAAAGATCGCAGTGTTAAGCGGCTCCTACCCTGCTTTTTTATTAATTGCTTTGTGAATTGAGAATTTGTTTTATATAAAGCTCAAAGTCGCCCAAATGATGTTTAACCACCGCAATAACAATGTCGATGTTGAGTGCCTGATAATCATGGACGGCAATGTTTCTTAGGCCGACCATTTTTTGTAAGTTTTGGGCCACGGTGGCATCGATAAAGTTACCTGTCTCTATTAGTTCGAAACAATGTCTTGAAGATTGTGGAATGCCAAGCTGGTGCTGTTTTATTAATACATTAGCGATATCGATTGCCGCCTCACAGGCGCGCTGGAGGTTTAGAATAACAGAGTCTTGCTTGGTAAAGTTGGTTTTAAACTCAGCTTCATCGCTAAACTCTTCGTTTATGCGTGTTAAACAGCGTTTAATGTTGGCTATTTTATTGAGGATGACATCATTCATCTTTAACACCTTGAATGTATGCATCAACCACATCGCGACGCTGCTCTTGCAAATGCGCATACATTGAATAAGCTGCGGCACTGAATGTATCGTCTTCGATCTTCTCGCCAAATAGTAGCCTTCCTGTACTTGCGACCTGCATTTTTAGCACCGTACTTGCCTGGCGTAAATCGACTAAGTCAACATCGCAGTCTAGTCTAATGGCGAGCTCTTGAGCAATTGTGAACCTTTGATAGTTATCAAGTGGTTGGCTGGTTAATATTGCCACGTCGTAGTCGCTTTTAGTGGTGTTAGAGCCATCAGCGCGAGAGCCAAATAAATACACCAAAGTCAGTGTGGGGATCTTTTCGCGTAAGCACTGAACAATGATTTTTTCTTTTTCTATCATAGCCTTCACTTTTGCTCGTTTACTTTGGTAAGTATACCGCTTTTTGCTAAAAAGATAAGCCTTGTTAGGAGTTCGGTCAGATAGTGATTTTGTGGCTTTTAGTTTTTGGAAGCGATTTATGAAAACAATGTCCATTTTAGGTTTGGTTATGATTGCTTGTTTATAGGTAGCACCTTGATTGATAGCTGGTTTCACCAGGTGAAGCGGTGCAAAATTGGGGTTTTTAATACTTGGTTAAAAGTGGGTGTCTTGATAACGCTTTGCTCTATAAAAGATCGCCGCGTAAAGCATCGCCTTCTTTACAGTTTGGTGCTTAGCTTTTAACGGGTGTCCTGACAGTTTATTCTAAAGCTGCCACTTCAAGTGGGTGTCCTGATAAAATCATCCCTGACTATAAAAGCTCGCCGCATAAAGCGGCGCCTACCTTGCAGTTATGGTAATTAGCTTTTGATGATGTCCTGGCAATTAGCTTTAAGGTTTCACAGACTCCAAGTGAACTTTTAAGTCATCTCGAATATACTCATAGTCCAGTGCGCCATTTTTGGCTTGTGCAACATAAACCGGTAATCCAAACTTGTCATAAACTGAAACTTGAACACTCTGGCTTTGTTTTGCATTTAAAGTGCGCTTTATCCATACACCGTTCTCAAACTCAATATTGTATTGAGTGCGGCGAGTGCTAGTTTCTCCTGACGGAAACCGTCTTGTTATATTTTCAGTACATTTACCCAGCTGAAATCGGCACTTACTGCCCTTATGTGTATTATTAACATATGTACTTAAAATTTTACTGGGCTCAGAAATTTGCTTACCTGATGCCGTAAATTCAGCTTTCATTACTGCATAAACATCAGGGTGAAAAACATTATAAGTAATTAGTTCATCGCCTTGCTGTGCAAGTACATAAGTGTAGCCTTTTGAAAATAGCCCAGTTGGAGATAAAACAAAACTTTTGGGTAAACCGGGTTGTGTAAGATTTATGTCTTTCACTGATTTAGGGCTGAGTAAATTGTCACCTAAATAAGACACTGCTTGAGACAACAAGTATGCTTGATTTTCAAGTGATGCTTTGCGTATCACTCGGTTTTGTATTAACCACTTAGCAGCCAGTTTCGAGGCAGCTTCATCAAGCTCAGCTTTGGATTTATATTTTTTTGCCGTTGGTTTATTTGGCATTGGGTTATCACAATCAACCTTTTGCTCTTTTATATAGCAATGGTTATTGTCTTTCGCATCTATTTTACTCCAACCGCTTAATGTGCTGAACGAAGATGGATCAGATCCAACAATCAATTTATCTTCATAAAAAGCGTGATTATTATCGATACCGTAGTTTAAGTTTAGTACTTCGAAAGAATCAGGATCTGCATCATCAACTTTTTTACCCTGATAATGTACACATAATTTATCTTTTGACCAGCCATAAGAGGGATCACCATCGTATTCGTAAGCAACAGATAATGAGTCAAGGTCGCATGCATAAAACTGAACTGCGTTTATATAAGCGAATTGGTTATCTTTTCCAAGCGAGTCACCGTATAAAGGATGCCCACCTACAAATTGGAAAGTACTGGCCTTTGCACCCTTTACGACTTTTCCGTCATGAAAAACATGCTTATCATCAGCGTAAAATTCACCACCAAGATGCTTAAAACTCTTGCCATCTGCAAAAGGTATCGGTACACCAGAATAATATGCATGAGCGTTATCTTTCGCAAACTTTGGATCTGTCATAACTTGAAAAGACTTAACATCGGCACCATAAATTTCTTGGGTAACTACTTTATTATTCATAAAGCGCGCTGGCTTTACCCAATAAGCCTTGTGTTCGTCAACTTTGTAGACATAAGCACTATTTGATTTGCAGCCTGCGATAAATAAAAAGAGCAAGGTTAGCATTAAGGCCAGGATATGATTCTTGTTTGTCATGTAGGTTTAATCCAGAGTTGTAAATGAATTATCGGCTTATTCAAATAAGCACTTCAAGCAAATATATAATTGAAGGAAATAGGAGCTGGTGAGGTTACAGTAGAGGCACCACTTTTTAGGTACATATCATATCAACTAACCACCACACTATCAATTATGTGGTGAACCTTGTTAGAAGGTGTTATGACACGTAAACAAGTTGGCGACATCAGCACAAAGCTAAAGGTTACTTCAGTCTTAAATTTCGCTTGTAGCTCTTAACAGGCGTCCATTCAGAGCTCCATCTCTCAGAGCCCCAGATAGGCTATTTATATCAAGATTTAAACGATTCGATAAATCTAAAGACCACACAGGAAAGTTTTCCTCTTAATAGATGTACTTTTGATATTTGCAGTTTTCGTCATTTCAAACGTACTCTTAGGCTTAGATATTAACAATAAAGCTCGGCGCTCCGCACTTAATTTGCATAATAGAGCTCATGTGCTTCTGAGCATCTGAATCAAGTTCAGGGTGACGGTGGTGGTTTTATAACTGGCGTGAAGTTGATGGTTTTTAGTGGGTGTCTTAATAAAAGCATCGCTAGCTTTAAGAGAGCGGCGCATAAAGCGGCGCCTACGTTGCAGTTTGGTGCTTAGCTTTCGATGGGTGTCCTATCAATTCGTCCTTTGCTCTATAAAAGATCGCCGCATAAAGCGGCTCCTACCATTACCTGTTACTTTCGTTATTCTGGGCTTGCTCCGGAGCCAAACTTTTCGCTTTCGCTTATGGACCCTGAATCAAGTTCAGGGTGACGGTGGTTTTTGATTTTAAGTAGGTGTCTTGATAACGCTTTGCTCAGTAAAAGATCGCCGCGTAAAGCGGCTCCTACGTTGCAGTTTGGTGCTTAGTTTTCGATGGGTGTCCTATCAATTCGTCCTATCAATTAATTCTAAAACCACCACCTCAAGTGGGTGTCCTGTTAAAAACGCCCTCTGTAAAAGATCGCCGCGTAAAGCGGCTCCTACTCCTTTGGCTGGTATTATGTTTTTTTGGTTTAGGTTTTGTTAGTTGCAGAGGTTGCTGGTAGAACGCTGAATGTCTGCGCTAAATCAATGCAATGCTGGTGAGGTTTGCTATATTTTTTGGTAAAAAATAAGGGATTGAGTATGGCTTCTATTGTGGCGGCATTGCCAAGTACACGTCCGCCGTTTTTAGTTTTGGCGCCGCTTTGCGTTTGTTTGGGTACGGCGGTGGCTCATTATCATGGTTTAAGCTTTAACCTACTGCACTTTGTGCTGGCGGTGGTGGGGGCAACGCTGTCGGCGGTGGCGGTGAACACGCTTAATGAGTACCAAGATTTTCATAGCGGTTTAGATTTAGTGACTCAGCGCACGCCTTTTAGTGGCGGCAGTGGGCTGTTAAAAGAGCAAGGGGAATTGTCGCAGGCGGTGTTGCGTTTATTTCAAGGCTCACTGGTTGGTGTCATAGTCATTGGCCTCTATTTTGTCAGCCAATACGGTGTTGCTATGGCGGCCATTGGTTTGCTCGGTTTAGCGGTTGTGGTGAGTTACACCCAATACCTCAATCGCAGGCCCTGGATCTGTTTTATTTCGCCGGGGCTTGGCTTTGGTTTACTCATGGTGCTAGGAAGTTATTTGGTGCAAGGTGGTGAGCTTAACGGCGCGGTGTTTCTGATTGCCCTGATCCCCTTTTTCACTATCAATAACTTACTGTTGGTGAATCAACTCCCCGATATTCAGGCCGATAAACAAGTTGGTCGTAATCACCTTGCAATCGCTTATGGCGTCAATACTGCGGTGATCACCTTTGTTGTCAGCGCGGTTTTGGCAATCAATGCTTTGCTTGGGGCCGTGGTGGTTAAGGTATTGCCACTTAGCGCGTTGATTGTGTTTCCGGTGTTGTTGCTCAGTTTTGCGGCCATACCTAAGCTCCGTGACCTGGGCGCAAATATCGCCGAGCACCCACCTAGCATGGCGGTTAATGCCGTTGTTGCCAATGTCGCGCCGCTTTTATTAACTATCAGCTTAGTGCTTTAACACCAGATTACTTCACTTCGCGAGCAGATTAAACGGTAAACTCTCTGGCGTTTTCGTTTAGTCGCTCGCTGGTTTGTTCCAGTTGCTCAACAATGGTCATAAACTCGTTCATGCGTTTTACCACCTCTTTTGAGATGTCACTGAGCCCGGTAATGTTGGCATTAATATCTTCCGTTACTGAGAGTTGCTGCTGTGAGGCGGTGGCAATCCCTTGTGTAAGATCTTTAATTTTGCTCACCGCTTCAAAAATGCTGTCTAACACCTCTGCCGATACCATTACTTGCTCTTTGGTGGCTTCAACTTGTTGCTGGCTCTGTTGAATGGCGTTATTGGCCCCTCCCGCTTTGCTTTGCAGCAACTGGATAATGTCGCGAATTTCTTCGGTTGATTGCTGAGTGCGCTGTGCTAAGGTTCTTACTTCGTCGGCAACCACGGCAAAACCACGACCTTGCTCACCTGCCCTGGCCGCTTCAATGGCTGCGTTTAAGGCCAGCAAGTTGGTTTGCTCGGCAATGGCTTGGATCACACTCACCACATTAGAGACCTGATCGCTTTGTTGGGTTAACTCTGAAATGATATTGGCCGTGTCATCAAAGCGCTCCGACAAGTCATTAAACTGCTCGCTGGTTTGCGCCATAACCTCCATGCCACGCTGTGCTTCTTGCTCTACCTGATTGGCATAGTCTGCCGTGCTCACGGTGTTTTCAGTTACTTCGTTGAGGGTGACGGTCATCTGCTCCGCAGCGGTGGCAATGGTATCTAAGCGGGTATTTTGCTCTTCGCTGATCTCTTTATTACTGCGAATAAAGTGCGCCACTTCTTGCGACGATTGCGACATCTGCCCGCCCGCGGCACCTATGTTCGAGACCGTATTTTTAAAGCTTCCTAGCATGCGGTTCACTATGCTGGCTACGCTTTTAATTTCAATGGCGCCGCTTTCATCCACGGTTTTGCGTAAATCGTTGCTGTTGCCAATTTCTTCAAAAGCATGCCCTAACACTTCAATGGGTTTAACAATGCGGCGGCGTACCAAATACACCCCAAATAAACTAAAACATACAGTGCCCACCAGCATGATCACCACCCAAGTTAAATTGCTTTCTACTGCTTTGTGGGCGTTTAACACGTTTTGCTGAGTACGTTGCTCGAGCTCAGAGAAAAAAGCATCCACTGGCTTCATAATATTGGCTTTATAACGGTGGTAAGCCTCACTGTGAGTGAGTTGAATGGCTTTGTTGAGGTCGGGTTGTCCTTGCACTGTGTAGTTGCCGGCGCTGTCTTTAAATTTACCTTTTACGGCGTTCATGGCCTCTACTTCTAATGCCACAAGGCCATCTGAGTTGGCTTGCGCTTTGGCTAATAGCTGTAACTCTTTTTGGCTAAAACCTGCGGCTTTCATGGCCTCCAGCAGCTCCACCTTTCGGCCATTGGGTTTGGGTTGATCGCCATATTCCAACACCAGATCCCAGTAAACTTTGTGATAGCCCTCTGGCCGTGGCTTTTCACCATTGCGAATGGCCAATACATCCATGTACATCTTTTCGTATTTGTCTTTGCCTGTCACGGCGTAGGTTCTGCCTAAACGGGTAAGGTCGTCTGAGCTTTGTCTTAGCTCATCAGCAAGTTGATAGGCTTGATAGCGATTATCGGCCATTTTCTCTACTTGCAGCAGTGCGTTATACATATTAATAACGAGTATGGTGACAATCACCACAAACACGATAATGCCACCAAACACGGCGGTCATTAGAGCACGGATGGAGTTTAGCTTCATTGTTAACGCCTTTTTTCAGCATTTCACAATAAAGGGTAGTGCAAAAATGACCATTGGGCTATAAAATATCTCGCCGCAGCCAAATGGTCATAGGGAAAAGCTTAAATACTTGCGGGCAGCCCCATACAGCTGGCGTAGTAAGTGGTGGTAGCAGGCCAATCAGAGAACACACCAATTACTCCTACGTCTTGAGCAAGTACATGTAAGAGTTCAAAGGCATCGCCCTCTTTGCTAATGACATTATCGCCACCCAGGGTGCCGTTTAGGCTTTGATAATACCAGCCGCCGCCCTCCACTAAGTGACCAGAACGCTCTAATGTCCAAGTAATAATATCCAGCCCAGCTGCTTTTGCCGCTGTGGCGTAAGGTGACGGGATTATTTTGTTATTATCAACAGTTACCAACATCCATAACGGTGGCGCTATAACATTAACGCCAGCCGCCTTTAACTCGGCCATGGTGGGTTTAAGCAGCTCGGGGTTGTGAATGATTTGCTCTGCTGCTAAGGCGTTTTCAGCACTGGCTGATTGGTTGCTGTATCTATCGTCGAGGTAAACCGCTTGTTGGCCAAATTCCGGCGTTTGGTTTATCCAATATTTTACATCGGCCAAGTTAAAGGATTGCGGCCACACCTGCGACGGCGATACGCCCGCGGCTTTGTATTCATCTATCATTTTTTGGGCGTAATCTTGTTGGCTAAAGCCATCAAATGGCATGCTAACCGCGGGGGTTTTTAGCTCCGGCGTCATTTTCACACCTAGCTGTTTAAATAACTCGATGCTCTCGCTGTGGGTCATCAAAGTGCCCCGACTGGCGTACAGATCAGTGCGCCAATCTGCGGTGCCTTGCATGTACTCTGCTACCGTGGTGGCATTGGGGTTGGCGGCATCCATTTTTCCTTGCAAGGTTTTAAACTCGGCCAAAGTAATATCGCTGGTGCAACACTGCGCCTGCGCCGCTACGCCATTGTCAGGGTCGGCTGGCACAAAGGGAGTGCTGCATTTTTCTGCTAAGTCTGTGGCCAATATGTTAGTGGTGGTATGAAGGTCGCATTGCGAGTGACGACACACCAGCTCTTTGTCTTTGGTGAAGGCAACATCGCATTCCACAATACCTGCGCCCATTTTGGCTGCCGCCACATACGACTCTTTAGTGTGCTCAGGAAATTGTAACGGCGCGCCGCGGTGGCCAATTGAAAAGTCGGTTTTGTAGAGATTATTGTTGCTACACTCGGCTAAGGTATTTTTAAGCGCGCTGTCAGCCATGTCGGCAATTAAAAACTGCGGTCGCGCGCCAACCTGCATGGTACTTGCACTGCCAGCGGGCACTTCTACAATTACTGGCACTTCCACTACTTGTGTCTTAGTTTCAGTGATCACCACCGGCTTTTCAACGCTCACCAGTTCGACGCTATCATCATCACAGCCCATCAGTAATATGGCTGCACTTAGGGCTGTTACAATGCTTACTTTATTCATCTTAATAACCATGGTCCTTGCATTGGGTGGTAAAGGTTACTGAATTTTAATCAGTATAGGGGCCAAGGATGATAACTTGGTGACAAAGGGGTAATTAATATTAACTCGTCCGTGAATTCAGGCCCACATTGCGCAGGCCTGAATTTGGTGTTTTATTGAATTTGCCCGCGCAGCTCACCGCTTGGGTTGGCTGGGGTGTGAACGTTAACGTAATGACCGCCACTGGCAAGTACAGCAAAAATTTCTGCCGTTAATGCCGCATCAGCAGGTGCCATCCAGCGGTTAACATCACTTTGGCTTTGCTCTAGCCCCAACAATACCGGGCCATTTTCCCCGGCAAAGCCGGTATGAATATGTGCCATGGTAGCGTCTTCGACTCCTGACGTAAGTACCTGTAACTCTAGGGCAAAGTCGTTACGATTAACTAATGCATAGCCACTGCCCATGGCGGTGGTGGTTACCGCAGGCACTTCTTGTTCGCCACTTAAAGGAAACGCCACCAGGGTGTAGTTGTCGGTTAAAATCTGCCCACGCAGTTCACCACCGGTGTGTGCAGGAGTATGGACATTAACATAATGGCCACCGGATGCGAGCACCGCAAAGGTTTCAGCGTCAATGGTTAAGTTCTCTGGACTCATCCAGACATTCATGTCGTCACTGCTTTGCTCTAAACCAACCAGCACATCACCGTTCATGCCAATACGGCCGGTGTGTATGTGTGCTGCCGTGGCATCTTCCACACCCGAGGTGACTACGCGTAGCTCAACACCGTAGTTAGTTGTATTCACCAAGGCATAGCCATCGCCCGATCCCATGGTAGACACTGCAGGCACTTCTTGCTGGCCCGACAGCTTAAACGTGGCTAAGGCATAATTGTCGGTTAAGATTTGTCCGCGCAGCTCACCACTTGAGTTAGCTGGAGTATGCACATTAACGTAATGTCCGCCAGAGGCCAGCACTGCAAAGGTTTCAGCGTCAATGGTTAAGTTCTCTGGGCTCATCCAGACATTCATGTCCTCGCTGCTTTGCTCTAAGCCCACCAGTACATCGCCGTTCATGCCAATACGGCCGGTGTGTATGTGGGCTGCCGTGGCATCTTCTACACCCGAGGTCACTACACGTAATTCAATGCCATAGTTATTGGTGTTAACCAGTGCGTACCCATCGCCAGAAGCAGAAGTGCTCACCGCAGGGACTTCTTGGTCGCCGGCCAGCTTGAATGTAGCTAAGGCATAATTATCAGTTAAGATTTGTCCACGTAGCTCACCACTTGAGTTTGCTGGAGTATGCACGTTAACGTAATGTCCGCCAGAGGCAAGCACTGAGAACGTCTCAGCGTCAATCATGGTATTCTCTGGTGTCATCCAGACATTCATGTCGTCCATGCTTTGCTCCAGCGCAACCAGCACATCGCCGTTCATACCTACACGGCCAGTGTGAATATGAGCAGCAGACGCGTCTTCAACTCCCGAGGTGTTTACTCTTAGCTCTACTTCATAATCGTCGGTATTTACCAGTGCATAGCCTTCACCAGAGGCCATGGTGTTTATAGCTGGCACTTCTTGCTCGCCTGAGAGCTTAAAGGTTGCTAGAGCATAGTTATCGGTAACAATTTGGCCGCGTATTTCACCGTCTGGAAATTCTGGAGAATGAACGTTGACATAATGCCCTCCGGAAAGCAGCACGTTTAATGTCTCTTCATCAATCATGGTGCCTTCTGGTGTTACCCAGTCCGACATGACTTGGTCGTCTTGCTCTAGCACCACCAGCACATCACCGTTGGCGCCAATACGGCCAGTGTGAATGTGCGCTGCGCTGGCATCGTCCACTCCTGAAGTGACCGCACGAAGATATAACTCGCCACTAGTGCTGTCGTAGGCGGCATAGCCATCCCCCATGGCACTGGATTGGTTCATCGGCACTTGCTGCGCGGCGTTTAATTTAAAGGTAATAATGCTCGTGGTGTCTGGCACAATTTGTGCGCGTAGCTCACCATTTGGGAAGCGCTCGGTGTGTAGGTTAATGTACCAATCACCGTCTAACATATCTGCCATTAGCGCTTCTGAAAGCTCAGTTTCAGGAATGCTCACTTGGTTCTCACTGGCCGCTTCAAAAGCAAACGCCACATCACCATTTTCGCCTAGGTC